>JBNKCR010000054.1:0-36667 GCA_050287845.1 Polyangia bacterium | reverse complement strand
AAACATATGCGGTGAAACCTGGTGAGACCATCACGATTCAGGCGCCTGAGGTTGCGCTTGAACCGACGCCGACACCCGCGCCGGTGGTTGAACCGGTGCCCAAGGAGCCGCCGAATGAGATTGATGAAGATACCAGCGAGTCAACACCGGAGGAACCGGTTGTCAAGTTGCCGCCGAAGTCAGCCAAGTCTCCACTGACAACCATCGGTCTTTTAACGGCAAGCCTTGGTGGCGCCGCGTTGGTCGCTGGTATCGTCACGGGGTCAAAGGCATTGTCCAAAGACAGCCAATTGGCGGAAAAATGTCCGAACAAAGAAAAGATCTGCTCGGAAAGCAACAGGGATCTCGCGAATAGCACCATCGCTCTCGGTACGGCAGCGACTGTGCTCATTCCGCTAGGTGGGGTAGCGGTCGTTACCGGCGGAACGTTGGCGATTATCGGTCAAAAGAAAAATGCTGAGCAAAGAGAATCGAGGGAGATCGGTATCTGGCGTGTCGAACCGTATAGTAGTCGAAGTGGTGCAGGAATTATGATCAAGGGGAGATTTTAGATATGATATTTTTCTCGAGAGCTTTGGTTGGATTTCTGGTGGGAATCGCGGTGCTGAACGGTTCTGGGTGCACGCTGTTTCTCGATGCGGATGAATACAAGTTTGGTAAAGTCGATGCGGGAGGTGGCACAGATTCTGAAGAAGATTCATCTCCAGACGGTGATGTCGATTCGGATACGGATGCGGATGTCGATTCGGACACGGACTCCGACACCGATACGGATGCTGATACCGATACGGACACGGACACAGATTCCGATACGGACACCGATACGGACACCGACGCCGATTCCGGAACCGGAGATGAAAACACCGATGATGGTTCCGACAGTGTCAGCGAGACGGAAAGCGGTGATACGGATACCGGCGAACCGCCGCTGGAACCGGTCGCCATGTGTGTACGAGAATGCGGGACTGCGGCGGATTGCCCGGAAGTGGGGGCGGACAAGCTCCACCGGGAAGCCAATTTTTCGTGCGAAAATGGACTGTGCAAATATACAGGTTGTGTAAGTGATGCGAACTGCGCCGACGAGTATCCGGCGGAAGGATACATCTGCTCGGATTCCGGAGAATGTATGACGCCCTGCGAATCCGCGCAGGATTGTGCGCTGCCGGGGGACAGTGAAAACGAGGATAACTGGGTTTGTGAAGATGGCGGTTGCAGGTATCTGGGGTGTCTCAATTCATTTGAGTGTGTCATGGATTACGGCACCAGGTTTGTCTGCACCGATGTACTGCATATCGGTACCCGGGGGTGCACGCAATCCTGTGAAAGTTCTGCGGACTGTGTATGGACCATTGATGAGGCACAGCTGGCCTGGGACGAAGACAATTACAATTGCGAGAAGCGCACCGAGGGGGAATTGTATCCGTCCTGTGATTACCGGGGGTGTGTTGATAATGATGAGTGCGGCGACGGCTATCGCTGCGTTTTGCCGGACAGCGATAGCGGAAAGTAGGCGCCCACGCGCGCTGATGGAATAACCTGATGAAATAACTTCGGGCATTTCTGTACGGATAGCGAATGCTTACGAGGGAGAAATACAATGCTATATCATGAACGCTTATTATTTATTATTTTCACATTGGCGTTGATCATACCGAGTGGTTGCAGCAAGGACGCGGCGACCAAAGTCGACGGCGATGACAGCGGCGACGATTCAGCGGGGTCCGACGACGGGAATGGTGACACGCACACCGAAGATGACGGCAACGACAATGGAAGCGATAACGACAACGGGGACTCGGATGTCGGGGACAGTGGGCTGGATGAAAACGGTTGCGCCTGTGTACCAGGAGATGTTGGTCAGTGTAAAGTAAACGGTAATCTGGGGCTGAAGCTGTGCGGGGAGGACTGCCTGTGGAGCAGCTGTTCCGCGGAGGTGACTGAAGATACGGAGACCGAAACCGAAGAAATATTTCTGCCCCCCGATGAGCATTGTCCCCCCGGGTACCTGGAGCTGAGTATCAAGGATATTTTTTCGAAGGATGCGTCTCCTCACCTCAACAACAAAGGATCGGACGGCGGACCGTTGCCGTTCGATACGCTGGCGCGGACAGTCCGGGTGATGACCGACATTGAAGGGTCCATTGTGTACGGCGCCAGTCCACATCCCTCCAATTGCAATTACTACCGCACCTGTATTCCGAAAGGCACGGAGACGCTGTACCTGCAACCCAACAATCCCAATACGGAATGCATCGATGTGGATAATGATTTGAAATCGGCAGCGCTCGATATTTCAGCGGTTTCCGACAGCGATTATCTGACCATGTTCTACGAAGGCACCAGTGAAGAGTTGACCTATGACTTCTTCACTGCTGGATGGATGGAAGAGTCACATCGTTTTTCGTTCACTCAGGAGCGCCCGGACGACCTGGTGGAACTGAATCCCCTGGAGCCAGCGCCATCCTGCGTGGAGCCCGGAGATTTTGTTACACTGCATTTTCGCTGGCCCTGGGGTGACCCGGACAGCACCGGATTTGCCGGCACCGGATGCGAGATGGAAAACGCGGGTATCAATACCAGCGGAGAAATTGGCGAACGGGAATATCCGCCGTCGGTAATGGTGAATCTGGAATCCTGTCAGAATGCGGTTGCCACCCTGGAGCGCAACGACGGATTCTGTCCGTGGTACTCCGTACGGATTCCCAGGTCGGACTGGGTGCCGGAAAATACCATTGGATTCAAGTACGACAATGTGTCGGGTCTGATTGTGAACTCCATGCCCATTCCCGATGCGGAAGGGGATGAATTCTGGATGGTATACGAAGGACCGAAGGATGACGCCATCAGCGAGCAGGGGGTTGCCTGCAATAATTTCAGTTATCGCCAGACCATGTATCATTTTTATACCGAGAACCTCGGACCCAATTATCCGGGATGCGGGGGCGCGGAACCCCCGGAGGATTGCGCCGATGTGAAACCGGTGGATTCATCGGTTGTACATTTCAGATATCTCTGGGCCGGGCAGAAAACCTTCACGTATTTTCCGAAGGATGAATTCATGCCCAGCTCTATCTTTTTACAGGTGAACAATACGGAGTACCCGTGTGTGCAGGAAGGTGCCAGCCCCTGGTTCCGCTGCCCCATTCCCAACGAGGAGTTCTTTGAAGGCGCGGTGTGGCGTGCAGTGGACAAGAACCATTCTCCGGAATGGAACACCGTTCAGGAGGAACCTTCTTTCCCATCGGAGCCGGGAAGCTGGTGGCTTCGCTGGTGGGACGGAAAACCGGACATCAATTCTCAATCGGAGTACGCCGTGACCGATTATTATCCGGACGGCGTGGAATGGGCGGAAGCCGGGTCGTGGGGAGATGATTTCTGTTTCTCTGATGACGACACAATCATGAGCAAGCGCCCGCCCATTGAATCGGATGGTTATTTCCCGTGGAACGAGACCCACTACGAATATTATAATGGACAGTCTATTGCCAAGTGGTATGGCAATTCCTTCGCCATTCAGGATTTGCTCAATTACTTTGTGTATGAGCGCTATCTGTTGTGGAAAGAAAAGTATGTTCGCGAGGGGGATGATGCCTGTGGAGAAGGCACGGCGCGGGTGGATTCATCGGATTCAGTGTCGCCAACGGTGAGTGAAGGGCAGGGGTACGGCATGGCAATCACTGGGGCTATCGGTGACAAGAAGCTGTTCGACAAGTTGTGGCGATTTGTCAATCACTTCCTCTCCCAGTCCGCGGACAAGTACTGCGGTGGTCTGATGGGATGGAACTGGAAGAGCCCGGCAGACTGCCAGCCCTATGGCGAACCATTTCAGGTGGAGCAACATGACTATTCTCAGACGGATACCGACAGCGATACCGATACGACGGCGTTGAAGTCGGGCGAAGACAGCGCCTTCGATGGCGATGTGGATATTGCCATTGGCCTCGTTTATGCGGCATGGCAGTGGCCGGAATACACCCAGGATGCGGTGGACTGGCTACTCAAAATGGAGTGTGAAGTGAATACGCGGTACGATGGCGAGTGGTATTATCCGTCACCGGGAGATACATGGAACAAGAACTGCCCCAATTATCCCGAGGAGCCCTGTGACTACACTGAAGGCATCGAAGGCGATGTGAATATGTCGTATTATCCGCCGGGATACTTCCGGGTATTCGGTGAATTCCTTATGGCCAACTTGAATCCGGCCCAGTACTCCACATCGGAGCGACGCAACCATCGGGACTTCTGGTACCGCACCGCAGAAACGGTGTGGGAGCTCACCGAACGCTGTTATGACCAGGAAGGGGTGCATCCGGCTCTCTTTGAAGACTTCGGATACTACGACACTCCCTGCAGCAGACCTACCGACAACTACAACTGGTCCAGAGGACTGTGGCGGTTGGCCATTGATGGGGCCTGGTATGGCGGGGATGAGAATTTCAATTCCACTTCCGGTGTTTCTTCCAGGCATTACAACAGCAAGAGTCAGGTGCAGGCCAAGATGGATCTGATCCAGGATTTCTACGCCCTGCAGTTCCCGGTAGACAATCCGCCCGAGGAGAATGCCAACCGTTTCTCCACCATCTGCCAGTATCTGCGTCCCTCGGGAGAGACCTCCATGGGCGATCAGGAAATTGTCTGTGATCCGGCATACAGCCACAACTCCTATTTTGTGGGCACAGCGTTGTCTTCATTTGTCACCTTCTACGATAACGATGGCAAAACCACAGATGATATCCGGCGTGAAGCTCTGGAAGAGGCCATCTCGGTCAGTATTCAGGACGACAATTACTATCAGGAATCCATTGGCGTCTACACCATGCTTTTCCTGACCGGCAACTTCCCCAGACCCTTCTCCCGCCTCGCCACCGGCGTAGTGGTGGAGTAGACTCAATCAGGGGTGCCTGAACCGCCTCAACAAGCCGTTAATCCTGTTGAAAAAATGGGTTGCCCTTCATCTCCCGTCCGCCATGGCAACAGTGATGACCTGGTCGGCGAGGGGGGAGACAGTGGTGGAGAATACAATGCGATCACCCACAATGACGCCTATCGCCACCGGCTTCTGTGATTTGGGTACAACGATGGGCAGGCTGGTTCGGATACCGTTCAGCAGAATGTAGGCGTCAGCGGGGACTTCATTCAGGCGAATGGTAACGTTTTCAACCGTGGTTGGCGCATCGGAGGAAGCAGTGTTGCGCAGGCGGGCGGAATCGGCCATTGTTCCGGGCGTTTTCGGGGCGCCTGATTCGCTCGGCACAACCTGAGTGGCGGCCGTTTTTCGAATTGGTTCTTTTTCGCCGGATTTCATTTCGCGGAACAGGAACAGAACGCTGATGAATGTGACCACTGCGAGCCCCCCGTTGAGCGCGATTTTCCGCGCAAAGCGGGCCACTTTCACCTTGCGATGTTCTCTGTTGGCAAGCAGTGTTGTGTCAATGCTGCGCAATGTGGAAGATTTGTATGGATGGCTCAGATTCGGATTGCCGGATTTACTCCCTGAATCATACAGCAGGTTTCCTGCATCATCAATGGAATGCTGCACGGGGTCGATTGCGTAGATGTCGGGGGGGGGTTGCGTTGCGGCTTCAATTTCTGCGTCCTTCAACACGGAGGTGAGCACCAGGGGCTTCGTGGTGTCACTGCGGGAATGTCTGCCCTGCTCATGGGTTTCTTCGTCAATATCGAGGTTGTGCGGGCCATAATACCCCAGTAAAAGGATTGTCTGTTGCTCATCATCCAACCCGGAATCATCAAGGAAGTCCCAGGCTTCTTCGAGCTCCCAGTCTTCCAGGTCCTCCAGCATCTCGACCGGGTCCACATCCTGTTCTTCTGTTTCAAAAAAAGGTGATATTTCGCTATCTTCCTCCACGACTGGCTCGAACAGGTCGTCAATGTCCGACAGCGTCATCACGCTGTCAGTCGACACTGGCACGCTCTTTGACACACTCGCTGGAATGGATGAGTCCAATGGCTTTGACAGGGGGCGGAAAGTGGTCAGCATGGACTTGAGAGAAAGATTCATCTGCTGACCGTCGGGGCGATCACCAGCCCGTGCAGCAAGGGTTTTCTGGAAAAATATGGAGAACAGGGGGAACTGACTTTTTACCGAACCTGACAGGGAAAACTGACCCTGACGCATTGTTTTCAGTACCTCCCAGGGGGAGGTGCCGGCAAAAGGTACCTCCCCGGTGAGCATTCGATATAACAGGATCGAAACGGCCCAGAGGTCGTCGGATTGGTTGAGCGTCCCGGTTCTTGCGCAGAGTTCGGGAGAGAGAAAGACCGGCAGATTGAAATCCACCGGGTTCCCGTTCAATGGGTGGTATACCAGTTGTACTTCAATTCGCCCGTCGGCCTGCGGCTTAAAAAAGACATTTCCGGGATTCACGTGTCCATGACATATCCCGTGCACATGAAGAGCGCGGAGAATTAATGCCACTTTCAGTGCAATCCGGGTGGCCAGTTCGGCTGGCAGTGACGGTTCCCGATTGAGGACGTGTGCCAGACAACTGCCCTCCGGCATATCCAGTACTGCGAAGGGGATGCCTTTTTCAGTACGCAGAATCTGTCGGACGCCTGCAATATGCGCCAGCGAAGGAGCGGTTTCTTCCTCCGGGATTCTGCGGGGACGAACCTCGCCAGAAAAGAGCCGAATTGCCACAGGCGTATTGTCCTGAATTGATTTTGCCCGATACAGCACCCCGGTGGTATCGGTACTTATCTGAGAGACAATCTCGTAATCAGGATGAACCCGGATGGGCTCGTCCTGTGTGATTCCGGATTTCTGATGTGGAGGCGAAATGGATTTCCGCATGTTTTACTCTATCAGGTGATTGAATTTATTGAACAATTCTTCAGAACAATGGTATCAGAATTGACCACTTGTTGGCAAACAAATACTTCTTTTTGAAATCTGAATTATCCACAGAAATTACAAAAGTTAATTGTTATATGTATGCACGGGTGAAAGGTTCGGGGGTGAATCGTTAAAATGACTGAAAAATATGAAGATAAAAACAGAATACCGACTTGCCGGGAAATTCCGTTGCCGGACAAGTGGATTTGGACTGGAAACATACCGTGCAGCATCGCAGACAATCTGATTCATCTGGCCGAAGACGGTCTTTATGTGGAAGAGTTTCATTGCGCCATCGAATAGACCGAATTTCAGGCGATGGGCGCTGATTGCGAAATCCGATTCCTGACTTCAATCTCCGGAGCAATTGACGATACACAGGGACCAGAGGATGCATTCGGAGGCGGAACTGCAACCTACCACGCAGTCATACTGATCTCCGTACTGCTCTCTGGGCCCGCCACCTTCCTCGCAACCGTCGTTGCATTCCTGGAGCGAGTAGCCAATGGTCTCTTCGCCAACGCATTTGTTGGACATGGTGCAAATCTCTTTGCAATCCTTTATGTCTGCAGCAGACGGTCCGTTGTCGGTATCTGAATCGTTGACGTTACTGGAATCGGTGTCGGAATCGGAATCAGTGTCGGAATCGGTGTCGGAATCGGTGTCGGAATCGGTGTCGGAATCGGTGTCGGTATCGGTATCGCTGTCACTTCCGGATGTGGTTTGAACCAGATCCGCATCCCCGTCGCACGCCACCACCAGCCAGGTGGCGAGCGCCACGAGCAATATGGAAATACTGAGTTTCATTTTCATCATGGCGATTTCCCCTTTTTTCAAATTTCTGTTTTTGGGTCGCTTCAGTTTCGTACAGATGTCGGTTGAAACAGATGCGGAATAATTGCTCCCATACGTAATTATTTGGCGATATTTGATGGGGTGCAAATGGCTGGCGAAAAGGACTTAAATAACCCGGGCGGGTGTCGTAATACCCACCATGAACGCCAATCGTAGGATATTTGCCACGTTGGACGATTTCGTCCCACCCGGGGGAGGCCCTGTCATGGTGGGGCGAAATATGGCCAATCATTATTTTTTCAGCGCCCTGATGCGGTACGGCACTTTTGACGAGTACCATTTTTTTCTTTCCAATCGCGCCCATCGGAATCTGTTTCGGGAAAAACATGCGAAGTATCTGGAGATGCCGGAAGTCGCGAAGAAAATCCGTTTGTTTGACCGTCTGGATTTACCGGAGCATATGCAGAAATACGATTATACTGTGATGCACCTCGCAGATCATGTTACGCATATGGCATCTCTGGCGCGGCTGCGAAATGAGTTGCAAGTGCGGGTGCCCATCAGCGCGTTTATCCACTCCCTCAGTTATCCCGCCCACATGGGAAAATATCTGGAGCTTCTTTTTTCGGGACTTTCCGCCAGCGACACCATTGTCTGTTCGTCGGAATGCGGCAAAAAGGTGGTGGAAACCTGTCTGAAAAATGTGTCGATGCAAAATAGTCCTGTTTCCCGGGCGAATCTGAGTGTCATCCCCCTTGGCATTGATGAACCACCTGGATGCATGGATCGCTCGCTGGCCCGAAGGCAGCTGGGATATCGGAACGACGAGGTCGTGGGTCTGTGTTTTGGCCGGTTTTCGGATTTTGACAAGATGGACCTGTTTCCTCTGCTTCAGGCATTCCGGACCATTCACGGAGATCGAAATCGCATGGTGCTTGCCGGTGCCGTGCACGATGCGGAGTACTATCAGATTCTGCAACTGTGGGTGAGGGCGCTGGGATTGACAAAGCAGGTGGAGTTTGTGGTGGAACCCAATAACGAAAAGAAACTGGCGCTGTTTTCAGCGGCGGACTTTTTTGTTTCCATCGCGGACAATCCCCAGGAAACATTCGGGTTGACGGTCCTTGAGGCCATGCATGCGGGTATTCCTGTTGTGGTTTCGGACTATGACGGATATCGCGAGCTGGCTGGTGATGAGGCGGGGATTCGGGTGCCTACCCTGTGGACGCAGATGGATGGTATCGGAGCGGTGGAGTCGGTGATGGACATGCGAACGCTGCACCGATATGTGGCGCAGGCGACGAGCATCGATATGCCGGCGCTCAAAGACGCGCTGCGACAGATGTACACCGATGCCCGATTGCGTGCGACATTGGGGCGACAGGCAAAAGAACGGTTTCTGAGGCTGTTTTCACACCGGGACATCATTGCCCGGCTGGAGAAACTGTGGCTGTCAGGAAAACTGCAGTTTTCGTTGAACGACGCCCCTTTGCCACCCATGAAAATGGATTTGTTCAATACTTTCTCTCATTATGTGACGGGACTGCTGTCCGATGAGGATGTGGTGTGCGCGACGGATTTTTCCAGAGAGCTGCTACGGGCCAATGTGGATTATCCGCTGCTGCCGAATATGTCGGACCTGGTGGATCAGGCCAGAGTGAAGGGGATTGTCACTCACTGCCTGGAGCAGAAAAGCATTGCCTGTCTGCTGCAGGAATTCGGTGACAGCTGGCGAACCCGTTTTGTGCTGATGTGGATGCTGAAGCACGATCTGATAGAGATTGTGTCCATTATCCGCCAATGAGGATTGCATGGCCTCGCATGGGCAAGGCATTCCGATGAATTGTATGTTTCGAAAAGAGCGCTGCCTCTACGTGGATGGTTTTTGGCAGCGCGTCTGATTTTTTTCCTCGCGTCCCTTCTGATTATGTTATTGATGGAATCAATTGTTTTATTGTGAATGCCCGATGGCGTGTTTCAACGGTAACGGAGAATTTGGTAAAATGACGTGTGCAAAATTAATGGTCCCGGTGAGGGCCTTTTTATGGATTGCCGCAACAGCGTTCTGGGTAGCCGGATGCGTGGATGACCTGAGCGCTGACCATATGTGTA
Organism: Polyangia bacterium; assembly: GCA_050287845.1. GTDB lineage: Bacteria > Myxococcota_A > Polyangia > JAAYKL01 > JAAYKL01 > JAFGXQ01. The sequence continues at coordinate 26,904 of JBNKCR010000054.1, read as the reverse complement.
CCGAAATGCAGGTCCGTTGTGGCGTGGGTGGTGGGACGATTGAACTCTGTTCAGATGGGCAATGGATGCTCTGGACCGATTGTTCGGTGGTGGGCAGGGAATGCCGGAAAGAGAATGGCGTTTTTCAGTGTCTGGAACCGGACACTGATACCCCGGTGGATACAGACAGCACCGGGGACACCTATACCGAAACAACACGCGATACGGCAACGGATTCGGATACCGGAATTGGTGACACGGGGAGCGACACTTCGAGCAACGACACGGCGACGGAGGACACCTGGAGCGATAGTACGGGTAATGACAGCGGCACCGGAAGCGAAATCGAAACGGAAACCACCGATACAGAAAGAGACAGTGATACCGGCACGTTCGTGGATTCTGAATCCACGATGCCCACGGATCCTGACGCGGAGACGGACACTGTCTGTGGTAACGGGATCAAAGGTCCGGCGGAGGTCTGCGACGACGGAAATGTCCTGATGGGGGACGGTTGTGATCATCGGTGTCAGCTGGAACCCGACTGTTCGGATACCGCCGGCTGCGCGACGGTGTGCGGAGATGGATTTGTCATGACAGGGGAAGACTGTGACGACGGGAACCGCGAGGAGGGAGATGGCTGTGGGGCGGATTGCACCGTGGAACCGGGATACACCTGTACGCACGCATCATTCGGTGATTCCATTCTGCTGCCTGTGGTATACCGGGATTTTATGGATGAAGCCAAGGGGGGCGTCAACCCGGATTTTGTTGTTCTGCAGAGCGATCTCGACAATTGTGCAGTGGCTTCTGAGGGACTGGTAAATGCGGTACTCGATCCCGGTACCGGAAAGCCGGTATTGAATGAATCGTACACGCAGACAACCGGAAACCCGGATGGATGCGATGATATACATGATGCGACGTCATTTGCCCAGTGGTTTGCCCATGATGTGAAACGGGACGATACGGTGGCGGCAGAAATAATGACAGGGACAATGACCCTGTGGCGAAACGATGACGGCGCATATGTGAATCGTTGGCTGGAAAATGGAACCCGGTTTTCCCGCACTCCACATGATCCGGAATCCCCCATGGACTGCGCAGACGAGGGAGGAACCTGTGCGGATTGCGACGCCCTGAACTATACTGAAGCCGAAGGGTATGAATGCCTGTTGGACTGCAATCTGTTCTGGCCCGACAGTTATAAGGTTTGTGCGATCAAGTGGGGGGAGACAGTGCAAATGGATGGCAACCCGCTGTTTTTCCCCATTGATGGAAACAATTTTGATACGTTTACCGCCACTGCGCAGGTGCCGGCTGGCGAACCGTATGACGGCGGCTGGACACAGGAAGAAACGTATTTGATACACAACAACATCGAACGACCCGATAAATACAGTTATGAACATAATTTCTTTTTTACCAGCGAGTTGCATTTCCGGTTTGTGTATTCCTCGTCTTCAGCACAGAGAATCGGGTTTTTCGGCGATGACGATGTCTGGGTGTTTGTGAATCAGCAGTTGGTGATTGATATGGGCGGGGTTCATGTGCCTACCGAACGGCAGGTGGAGTTGAATACGGTGGCGAGAGATATTGGACTGGAAAATGGTAAATTATATGAAGCAGTGGTGTTTCAGGCCGAGCGCCAACCCCGCGCGTCGAGTTACAGATTGACGTTGACCGGTTTCAGTTCGGCCACCAGTGAATGCAGGCCCATGAACGGGGGCTGAACCAACGGTGGCGCACCATCCCGGAGAATGTGCGCCTATTGGGGGAATCCATTGAAACAGACCGTGTTTGTTGGGGTGGGTACCAACATCAATCCTGAAAAAAATGTGTTGCGGGGACTGGATTTGCTGATGCAGCGGGTGTCGGTTGTGGCGGCGTCTTCCTTCTATTGGAGTGAGGCCATCGGAAAGAGTGGCGAGGTGGTGTCTCAGCCCCCATTTCTGAATGGCGTGTTGCAACTGTCGACCGGGCTGACTGCAATGCAACTGAAGTATGAAGTGCTGCGACCGGTGGAGGAGATGCTCGGTCGGGTGCGAATCGCAGACCGCTTTTCGGATCGGCCGTTGGATTTGGATATTCTGCTCTTTGAAAATCACGTGGTGGAGGACCCGGAACTGCAGATTCCGGATAGAGATATCTGGAAAAGGGTGTTTGTGGCCCTGCCACTGTTGGAAGTTGCAGGAAATATTTGCCTTCCCGGGTGTGACGATTTACTTGGAGATGTGGTAAACACACTCGATACCACCTGTTTGACGAAAAACGTTGTGGTTACCCTCGGCGTGAAAAACAGGTTGAAGGCAAAGGAGTAACAGATGAACAGAGCGCGTGTGGAAGAATTGATTCGGGAATTGCTGATAGAAATCGGTGAGAACCCCGAGCGGGAGGGCCTGCTGGAAACACCGAAACGGGTGGCGAAGTCCTGGGAGTTTCTGACCCGGGGATACGCGCAGAAGCCCGAAGATGTCATTAATAATGCGGTGTTTGAATCAGAAGTGAACAACATGATTATTGCCCGCGATATTGAAGTATACAGTCTGTGCGAGCATCATATGTTGCCGTTTTTTGGCAAATGCCACATTGGATATATCGCTGACAAAAAAGTTCTGGGTGTCAGCAAGTTGGCGCGGATTGTGGACTGCTATGCCCGCAGATTGCAGATTCAGGAGCGACTGACCGCGCAGATTGCCCAGGAAATTATGGACGCGGTGGATGCGGTGGGCGTGGGTGTGGTGATGGAATGCCGTCATCTGTGCATGATGATGCGCGGGGTGGAAAAGCAGAATTCGGTGATGACCACTTCCACGGTTCTTGGGGCACTGCACGATGAAGTGGCCGCACGAACCGAATTTTTACAATTGATTCACCGATAAGAATAATGGGAGCGAGGTGACCATGAGTAATGAACAGAACGGGTTGAATGAGTTGAGTGACCCGGAATATCGCAAATTTGTTCAGAATATTATCGACAATATCAAGAAGAATGGGTTTCCCGAAAAGAAAGTGGCCTTTGGTCTGGAGCGGCTGTATGACGCGGCGGAGAAAAAGGGAATCAATCTGAACAGGGTGCTCAAGACACTGGATGACATTCAGATTGCCCATGAGAAGTCGCCTGAAAAAATCATTTTTTTTCCAAAGCCTGAAAATCAGGTTGAAGTAGCCGATTCATCCACGTCGGAAGGATTTGACCCCGGGATGTTTGAAGGTATTGATATGTCCATGTTTGCCGGACTGGATCCCGCAGTGTTTGCCGGGTTGGATTTGAATAATATCAAGAATATGAGCCTGCCTCAGATGATGGGTATGGTGGGGAAACTCATGAAAAAACTGACGCCGGAGCAGATGAACTCCATCAAAAATATGTACGATAACATGAGCGAGGAACAGAAATCGTCCATAATGGATAAGGCAAAGGATTTCAACATATTCGGAAAGAAACCATCCCCTGGAGACAAGGACGACTGAATTTGTTGACGATTCCGCCGCCGTCCGAATGCCGTTGGGGGTGGCATCTGTGTGGACTCAGAAAAAAACTGTCTCAATTAATTTTGAAACCATGGTACGTTCGGTAAACTGATTCCTGTAAATCCGGTGGCGCGTCCACCATCCACAGCATGGCTGCATTTATAAGGAGTTGCATGAGCTTTTTACCCATTGTCCACAAAACCAGATTGAATAAAGATCAGACCTATTTTGTACACGCTGAAGATTTGGAGCGACTGTTGGCGGATAGTCCGATATTCCGGCTGATAGAGCTGAACTTCAGCGATGATCCCAGTCAGCTCAAGTCCAACTACGATCGGTATATAAAGCAGGAAGGTCGGCTGGTGATACTGTCCGTCCGTTACACGCCACCGGCGGAGGATGTGGCAAATGACGTGACGTCCAGTTCGGCTCAGCCGTATCGAATTACGGTGTATGCGACGGTGAAAGCATTGAGAGAGGATTTGATTGCTCAGTTTGAGAGTGGGCATTTTGCCACGCTGAAGCAGTGGTTGAACGAGCCCAGAGATAACGTGTGGCTGCAGACAAAACACGCAATCCAGTTTCTGATAAATATTGAGACCGAAGAGGTGGAAGTCGCGTACGATATTGATTTTGACAGTTATGCCCGGCACAGTCACAGGCAACGGTTCCGTACCACAATTCGCCGACATTGAGGCTTGCGGGAATATGTGAAAATGTGAGTGGATTGAACACGTCACGCTGATGTTTGTTTTTTCCTCCTTTGGCTGATTCGTGTAGAATGTGAATTGAGTGGACTCGAGTCTGAAGGAGTGAACCTTGAAAACCAGCCAGATTCTTATTCTGTTCTCTTTACATGCTTTCGGATTTTTTATTGCATGCTCGGACGCTTCATCGTCCGGTGAAAACTCGGATGCACATACTGACACGGACACGGATACCGACACCGACACAGACACCGATACAGATGTGGACACCGATACGGATTCGGATGCGGACACAGATGCAGACACCGGCACTGATTCTGATATGGATACGGACGCAGACACGGATACTGATACCGATACGGATTCCGATTCCGATTCGGACGATTCCGATTCAGGGGCGACGGATTCCGAATCGGACACCTCGTCGGATACTGACGATGATACCGGACAGGTTTTTATCGAGGATACCGACACGTCGGTTCGCGAGTTCTACCTCAGCGATATCTGTGAAAAGAACAGTTCCACCAATGGTTGGGGTCCGATTGAAAAAGATTTGAGCAATGGCGAGGAAGCTGCCCGGGATGGTGGCCCCCTCATTATTGAAGGAGGCGTGTACAGCAAGGGGCTGGGCCTGCACGCACCGGCGGAGGTTGTCTACACGGTGGCAGGCCATTGCGATTCCTTTCAATCAGAAGTGGGCATTGACGAAGAAATGAAATCCGCCGGATCCGTTGTATTTGAGGTATGGGGAGATGGCATCCTGTTGCATCAGACAGCCGTGCTGTATGGTTCGGACGCGCCGGTTGCCCTCGATGTGGATATTTCGGGGGTGCAGGAGTTGCAACTGCTGGTGAACGATGATGGTGATAGCGGCAGTGACCATGCTGATTGGGGCAATGCCCGCATTCAGTGCAGTGGTATTGCGTTTTTATCCTGTGGAGAACAGGTGGATACCGATATTCCCGTGCCGGACGGATATCAATTGATCTGGTCCGATGAGTTCGATGTTGATGGACGGCCCAACAGTGCGGATTGGGGGTATGAGAGCGGGTACGTGAGAAACAACGAGTGGCAGTATTATCAGGAAGACAATGCGTTTGTTCAGGCTGGATTTCTTGTGATTCAGGGGCGAAGGGAATCCGCACCCGAAAATGGGGAGTACACGTCGACGAGTCTGCGAACCATGTCGAAAAGAACGTTTCAATACGGCATCATTGAAATGAGAGCGAGACTGGTGGCGGAGGAAGGATTGTGGCCGGCGTTCTGGACCCTTGGCGAGTCCGGCGAGTGGCCCTCCAATGGCGAGGTGGATGTGATGGAATATTACGGTGGCGGGATTCATGCCAACGTGGCCTGTGGCACCAACCAGCGTTGGGAGGCCAAATGGGACAGTGCGTTTCGCGCCATTGGCGATTTCGGGGTGGAGGACTGGGACGCCCGGTTTCATGTCTGGCAGATGTTCTGGGATGAAAATGAGATACGACTGGTGCTGGATGGGGAGGAATTGAATACCACAACCATTGACGACATGCTCAACCCGGATGGCAGTGCTCCGTTTCGCCAGCCTCACTATATTCTGGTGAACCTCGCCATTGGCGGTGATGCGGGTGGGGACGCAACCCATACCTACTTTCCCAGTAATTACGTCATTGATTATATCCGGTACTACCAGCGGGGTTGAATGTCAGACGCCGGCAATTTTCGACATATCGATTCTGGAAGACGCAGCAATTCACTGTTGTGGCATCGGATACACCAGCGACTCCCGTTTTGCGGTGAAGGCTTTCAGACGTTTTTTGGTATCTTTCATTGAATGGGGCAGGGGGGTGGGCGCGGACCTTTCTGTTGAGACCGCCATCAGTGTGGCGACAACCGCATCCACATCTGCCATTGTATTTTCGAGACCGAAACTGAGGCGAACCACCCCCTGAAATTTGAGCGGCGGAATCAGACGCTGCAGCACGCGTTGAAACATCTGGAGCTTCGGGCCGATATGCAGCATCTGTTTGACGATAATATGGGCGCAATGACAGCCGTACCGAACGCCGATCCCCCCATGGAGTGCGAGATTTCGCGCGGTGGTGGCAGGCATTTCATTTTTGATGTCAAAGGGAATGACGGCGACTTTCTGACGGAGCCGCGGTGAATCCGCATCACTGATACCATACAGGCGAAGTCCGGGAATGTTCTTCAACTGTTGTAATCCATACTGGAGCAACTGATGCTCCCGCGATGCAATCAACTCAAACCCAATCCGCTCCAATAACCCGAGCGCTTTTCCCATTGCAGCTATTCCCGCGGCATTTACCCCGTATTGGTCGTCACAGGAAAAGCGGTATGCCGCTGGTGCGGATTGCTTTGATATGAGGGCGCCGCAGCCGAAGGGGGCATACACCTTGTGACCGGAAAACGCCATAAAGTCTGCCGACCATTGTTTCACGGAGATGGCGCGGTGCGCCGCAAGCTGGGCAGCGTCCACAAAAAGACGGGCACCATGGGCGTGAGTGATTTCCGAAATCTCAGCAATGTCATTGCATGTGCCCAGAACATTCGATGCAGCTGAGATAGATACAAGCACCACCCGCTGCTTGTCGATGCGGCCGGAACGGTTGTATTTATGTAACAACGCTTTCAATATATCCATATCGAGGAATCCTTCGTTGTCTACTGGAATATGGATTACCTGACAACCCGGAATCTGTCTCCACGGCAGATCGTTTGAGGAGTGTTCGAGCATGCTGCAAAGTACAATGGGCCGGATGTTGTCGGGGATGGATGCGCTGAGCTGTCGGCTGGCCAGATATACCGCTTCGGTGGTATTGGCGGTAAATGAAACGGTGTGGGTATTCGCAGGTGCATCAAAGACTCTGCAAACCGTTTTCGCTGTTTCTTCAACAAGTTCTTTCTGCACGTCTACCGGTTGTTGCAGCGTTCGGATGAATACGTCCAGTATGGGGGAAAATGTGGGTGTGCTGGCGCTGTGGTCGAGATGCACATATGCGTTTTCCCCATGGGTGGTGGGAACTGTGATATGACGGCCAATACGGGTTTCGAGCAATCCGTTGAGAAGATTCTCGCCGTGTTGGTATTCAAAGGGGTCGGTATACAGAATTTCGTCGACGGATGACGCCGCATCTGGCGGAAAGCCTCCTGGCGGGGATTGCTGAGTGAATGCCAGAGCACTGGCAAATGCTACCACATTCACGATGGCCGGCGTGCCGGCTTCAAAGCGGTCAGGGGCGCCAGACCAGATAACCCAGTCTTCACCAATCAGTCGCGTGGTGCCGCCACCGGATTCTTCAGGGTCCCCTCCCGGCAGCGCGGTTTTCTCAACTGCAAGGGCACACACGCCTGCGGGCACACCAATATCTGCGCTGTGCACCATGTGAAAGTGTCCGGCGGGCAAATTTTCTACAATCCGATTTGCTCGCGCTTCCGACGCAAAAATCACGATGTATTTTCTGGCGCTCAGGTGCAAATGATCCAGAACTTTTTTTCGGGCAGCTTCATACAGATGAGTCGTTACCAACGACGCGTGGCCGCTTCCCCGATGAACGTTGGCATATGTCTCCAGTGCGGTATTCAGTACAGCTTTCAATTGAGGCCACAGCGATTCGGCGCTGGCAGACTCCGCTACTCTATCTGTGAAAATTTTTGTGGCAGTATTGTTTGTCATGTGCGGATATTCCCTCCTGGCGACATCCGAACGAACGTAAAACGCTCCCTTCGGGGGGGCAAGTAAACCCTCGCTGGCCTGACGCTGTATCGACCATACGCGACCAACCTGTTTCTGTTGCGTAAAAATTTACGGCAGCGCCGCAGATAAAGCCACTATGGAACGGTGAATGTTTCCTGTCTTTCGGTGAATCAACGTTCCTGCGGGTTGGGCAGTGCAGTGTCACATAACCGATACCGGACAAACCGCTGAACAATTGTGCTGTGATTGAAAAATGTAAATGGGATTGAAGATACTTCTTTTAAAAGCACAGAAAGCCGGTATAATCGAAAATGAATTTATGTTTGAACAGTACACGTTCAGACTGAATGAATGTCGAGCTTTCAGCGTGATCATTGCCGGTATTGGGTTCGGCCAAAAAAAAAATACATTCACGGGAAATATTCATGATGCTATGAATCGACATATTGTAAGCTCTACTTGATTTGAACCACTTTGTTTCACCTGCTTCCGGTGAATGAAGGAGCGACAACCATGAACGGCGTCTACAAAAACCGATATTTTCCGGACGACTGTTGTGACGAATCCGCAGTATTGATTGAGGAGACAGCAGCATCTATCAATGACTTGAATCAGCCCCTGACGTCGCTGCTTGGCATGTTCTCCCTGTTCAGGCGCCGGGCAGCGGCCGCCGCTCAGACGCCGGATATGGTCCGACTTGTGGAGCGCATGGAGGAAGAAGTCCAACGCATGGCTGCGTTGACCCGGAAATTGAATCGTCTTACTGACGATACCGCCCGAACGGACGTGATTCGCCAGCGCATTCTTTCCTCTCAGGACCGATAGTCCCTTCAATCTTTGCCGAACAACGCCAGCATGGCGCGCAGCATACCGAACTGAAAAGTATTACCTCAGACGGAAACGAGTACAACTGAATCGGATCTGAAACGGTTATCCCGGTCCGTTATGAGCAGGCGCGTGTGGCTTCGTAGGTACCGGCGACAAGATGTTCGTTGGTATAGTCGCGCCAGGCCAGCCTGATGAGAGAAACAGCTTCAGCAACATCGATGTTTTCCGTGTTAATCACCAGATCATAATTTCTGGTGTCCCACCAGTCCTCCCCGAATACCTGCGAAATAAATCGGGTACGGCGGTCATCACTTTCATTGATGATGGCAATTGCTTCATCACTGCTGCAATTCCGGATGGCCATAATGCGATGTTTCCGATGACGCATGGGCGCCACAATGCAAACATCCAGACGGGGTTGAATTCTGGGCAGGAAGCTGGCGCCGTGTCCGAGAAGCACCACATTGCCCATTTCCATGAAATAATTGATGATTTTCAATAAATGGCGATGGTAAATATCGGAATCCACGAACTTTCGGTTGTGAAACATTTTGTCAATCCAGTCGCTGATTTGCGATTGAATGCGCTCGTCGATGGTATCCAGCAGTTCCTTCCGGATGTTGGACTGCCTGGCAACTTCATCCATGATTCGGATGCCCAGCAGCTCACACTTCAATTCCTCTGCAAGGGCTCTGGCAATATCGGAAGCGCCACTGCCAACCTGTCTGGATATGGTGATGACCGGTTTGGGGAGATGCCGTTTTTCGTAAACAGTTTTTGCTGTCTGTCGTTCCATACTCCATCTGAAAACATGCTTTTCGACAATCGCCTGTATTGAATGTGTCATGGTCAAACCCCTTTGAATGATGCCCCGAATTTAACCGGGGAAATCCATTGTTGAAGCTATTGCAATTCAAGTGCCAGTGGGGTTGACATATGCCCGGTTAAAATTAGATATTTTAATCAAATGGTTAAATGATGTGATATTTTCTATTTAACTTTTTATTGGTAATAGTGGAATGAATATGACATCGATCCGGGTGTTATGTTAACCGGTTTCTGAAGACCCTCCCATCCGGGCTGGAGTCGCTCCCCCCAAAAAAAAGTAACACCGATTGGGAGCTGCTGTGTTTTACCCATCAAATGTCTTGAACCCCTCAGAATACAACAATCCAGGAGGCAATCATTTATGCGTCGTGTTTACCTGAAACCAATTTTTGTGCTGGTGCTTACGCTGCACACCCATGCCGTTTTCGCAGACACCGGCGATGGGGATGAATCCGCCGTAAAGAAAGAGGCTGCGGTCCCCCAGTCCGATGGCGAGATGGCGCCGCCCAGTCTGATTGAAAGAGTGGAGGCCGAGTATCCATCGGAAGCGCTTGCGAAGAATCTGGAAGCCAGTGTGCTGGCGACTCTCGACATTGATGCACAGGGCAATGTCATTAATGTAACGATAGATGAACCGGTTGGGTATGGATTTGATGAAGCGGCCACTTCAGCGATGATGCAGTTCCGATTCAAACCGGCGACAATGAATGGAGAGCCCATTCCGTGTCTGCTGAAATATCGATACGATTTCTTTTTAAAGAGTGTAGCCAGGCCAGCGATACAATCGGATGCTGCGGATGGTCAGACCAATGCCGGTGCGAAAGAGGGGACGACTGCGGTGGATGCGAACGCCAGTCAGGCACCAGTGATTCCCGCCACGTTGACCGGTGCGGTAACAGACATGGATGACCAGCCCATGGGTAATGCAATTATTTATCTGAGCGGTCAGCTGGCTTCCGAAAACGAGGAAGCCGGAAAGGCCGTTGAGTTTGAAGGCACCACCGGGCCGGACGGTACGTTTGCCTTCAGCGATTTGCCTCCGGGGATGTATGAAATCACCATTCAGTTCCCCGGGTATCAGATTTATTACGGTGGCGAGGAGCTGATTTCCGGCGAAGCCAAAGAAATCACATATCGTCTGGTGAAAGAAACCACCGAATATGAAATTGTGGTCCGTGCCCGCAAGGCGCCCCGGTCTGTGACCCGCAGGGAAATCACGGCCATGGAAATTACAAAAATCCCGGGTACCGACGGCGATGCCCTTCGGGCCATTCAGAATATGCCCGGTACCGCCCGATCGCCGATGGGTGGCGGCGACATTATCGTTCGGGGCAGTAACCACAAGGACAGCGGGTTTTATTACGACAATGTGCAGGCGCCATGGCTGTATCACTTTGGCGGTCTGACATCGGTTATCAATTCAGACCTGCTTGAAAACATCGATTTTTATCCCGGAAATTTCTCGGTGCGCTTTGGCCGGGCTACCGGTGGTATCATCGACGTGAAAACCCGGGCGCCCAGAAGTGATCGATTTCATGGATACATTGACGTCGACGTGTGGGACACCAGCATTCTTCTGGAAACCCCCATCAGTAAGGACTGGTCCATCGCCGTTTCGGGACGTCGCAGCTATATCGACGCCATTCTGTCCAATATTGACTTCGGCGATGATTTCAAAATGAAAGCCGCGCCAAGATATTACGATTTTCAACTCATCGCCGACTATCATCCAAACGAGAAAAACAACCTGCGACTTTTCTTCTTTGGCACCGATGACAAGCTCATCTTTCTGTATAACAGCGAGTACAATCCCAATTTTGGAGGCAATGGCGACAATGTGCATCTGATGGCATACCAGGGTCAGATGGATTGGACATACCAGTTCAATGACACCGTGTCCAACCGCCTGAACTTTGGCAGCGGCTACTGGGGCGGCAACAATGGATATGGCAAGTACGAAGAAAACTGGAATATGGTGCCCACGCTGCTGCGGGATGAGCTGACACTGAAGCTTCACGATAAACACACGTTGCGAACGGGGATAGACGTTGACTTTTCGTATGCCACCATTGATATGGCGGTGCCGGGAGACTACATGGTGGAGGGCGCCACGGACTACGATGCCTCCGCTCATGACAACACTGTGTTTATCACCGGCAATCGCTTCAGCGTCAGTCCAGGCCTCTTTGCAGAGTACCAGACAACGGTGATTCCGAGAACCACACTGATTTTCGGGTTGCGTTCGGACTATTTTGGCATGGTCGACAAGTGGAGTGTCGATCCGCGGTTCTCAGCACGATACGAGTTGTTTAAAAACACAACGCTCAAAGGCGGCGTGGGCCTGTTTCATCAGAGCCCCGACTACGCGGAAGCCGACGAGGACTATGGCAATCCCAATCTGGATTTAATTCGCGCAGTGCACACCGGCATCGGTGTGGAACAGCGGTTATCTGATAATGTGGAAATCAGCGTGGAGGGTTTCTACAAAAAAATGGACAACCTGATTACCACTTCAGATAAACCAACCATGCGCGACGGGCAGATGGATGTGTTGCGTTTTGACAATGAGGGCGAGGGCCACGTGTGGGGAATGGAAGCATTGCTCAAGCATAATCCCACAGACCATTTCTTTGGCTGGGTGTCGTATACCCTGATGAAATCCATACGCAAGGATGGTCCGGGACAGGATTGGCGCGTGTTTGACTACGATCAGCGGCACGTGCTCACCGCGGTGGGAACATTCAGTTTTGGCAAAGGATACAGTATCGGCATGCGGTTCCGACTGGTTTCCGGAAATCCATATACGCCGGTGAACAGCAGCATTTACGATGCCGACAGCGACAACTACGTACCGGTGTATGGTAAGTCGAATTCACGGCGGATGCCCACATTTCATCAGTTGGATATCCGCTTCGACAAAAAATGGCAGTGGACCCATCTGGCGCTCACTACCTATCTGGACATAAAAAATGTGTACAACCACCAGAATCCGGAATTTGTTGCATACAGCAGCGACTATTCTGAATCGGACTGGGTGACCGGGCTGCCCATCATTCCAGGTTTTGGCGTGAAACTGGAGTATTGAGATGAAAAGATTACATATAAAACAGAAAGCTATTGTTCATATTCTTTGCGGCATACTGACAGCGCTTCTGGCAGCGGGCTGCTTTGATTTCGAAGCCAATCATATGGTCACCAAGTTCAAGATACTCGCGGTGACCACGGAACCGGCGGAAATTTCTCCGGGAGAAGGATTTGATATGGAGGTGCTGTATGCCGATCCAGCTGGTGAAGGCCGAGAGGTTGACTTTGCCTGGTTCATGTGCGTCAATGGCATATCCGCCACAACGCCCCTTTCACCTCAAATCGGGATGCAGGCCTGTGTTCCGGCGGCGCCGCCTCGGGTGGGTTCCGCTGCCGATGACGGACAGATGTTTGTGGCTGAAAGCACGCCGCAGAATCTGATGGATTTGTATCCGGACGCGTTGCTCAATCAGCGGGGAGGCGTTCCTTTGGATGCACAGCTGGTGTACGTAACAGCGGTGGTTGTCGCCTGTGCCGGGGGGCAGCTGCCTGGGCAGGCGGAGTTGGCGGCGGCAGTGACGACAGTGGAAAATCCCAAAGACCTGTGCGTTGGCGGAGACGGCGTTGCGGCATATAAGGCGCTGCGGATAAGTCCTGCGGAGAATCTGACGCCCAATGAGAATCCCGTTATTCAGCAAATTACGTTGGATGGTCAGCAGGTTTCCCTGGCTGATGCCAGTGGCACACCCGATGAAGTCCCCATTTTCCTGACCTGTAAAGCCACCAATGATTGCCATGTGAAGACGGACATCAACGTATTTCTTTCCGCAACGAGCAGACAATCGTATCACACCAAATCAGCGGATGGATTTGAACCGGCAGTTGAAACCCTGTACGTGACCTGGTTCATCACCGGTGGTGAACTCAATAAAGACCGGACCATCGCAGACAAACCGGTTGGGCCATATGAGGCGGAATGGGAAGTGGATGAACCCGGGCGATACACCTTCTGGGCCGTGGCCCACGACACCCGCGGTGGCGTGAGCTTTGAAACCTTTGATGTGCAGGTGACACCGGAGCAGTGAACATCACCGCCCTTTTTACCGGGTATACATCCCCGGGAATGCGGCACTCCAGCACCGCAGCGTTTCTTCAGGGGCATCTGTTTCTTTACACCAGCAGCTATGTGGGATTCTGTCTCGGCGACGAAGCGCCTGTGCGAGTGGTGCGGACCGCCCACGAACTATTGCTGCCGTTTGTGGTGCCGGGAGAGCTGCGGGCTGGTTTTGCCTGTGGCACGCGGAGTACGCAGAATATTCACACGCTCACCCCTTTTCTCAACAAACCCCGTGTCCATGTTCTTTACGCAACCGAAGGAACCACCCATTAATATGCCAACCTGTTTCGACAACTGCGCAAGCAGGGCTTTGTGAACGATTGAAAACTGCTCAGCAGAGGTATGGAAAGCATTCAGGCAACAGGGGGCAGGAAGTGCAATAGAGGTCACTACCTGTTGCTGAAAAAAGTAACCGGGGAACGGATTTCAGGGGTCGTGTCGGGGGTTCCAGGCTTTGTCTCAAAAGGTTATTTTGTACACGCCGCCCCAAAGGGGCCAAAGCATAACAACCCCGGGCAGCGCCCGGCGTAATGGTAATTGAATAATGTTTTAGCCCTGAAGGGGTGTTCCATATGGATTAATCCCAGATGCATTTTTTATCATAAGCCACTCCATATTTTTCCAAAAGTACGGGAAGCGCTTCTCTAAAACTACTTGCGCACTGGTGTGTCATCGATCTGAAATAATTCGTTTTCGAATACTGAATGCACAAATGAATCGGAATTTAAAAAACTGGATAAATATCAAATTTTTGAGGCAGAATACCAGGTTGTGGCGTGGAGTTTATGTCCATTTTGAACCGATATGGTATTGCTCTGGGCTTCATAGCCATTAAATATGAAACCCTCTATTTTAAAAAATTAAACCGTATTTATTGAGATTGTGATTTCCATGGAATAACTGCTGAGCTTACGGTGTTGGGTCAGTGAACACGCATTGTGGCATATAAGTCGCGCACAGCGAGTGCTGTTTTGGCGCCCTCCGATTCACTTTTTTGGGCCTCCCATTTATCCCTGTCGCATCGCAGCAGGTATCGCTGACATCTGAAAGGAGACTGTATGAAGAAGCTGGATATAACATTGACTGAAAACGAGGCACTGCTGCACCGAAAAGATGATTGCGGAAACTACGATCACTGTCTGAGCAAAGCGGCGGCCATGCGATGGCAATCCTTTTCGTGTATCGGATGCAGCAATTACAGACAGGACCTTCACCAGCACGTGCCACAGCTTCGAAAATCGAGCCCACTGGCCGGTGTGCTACTCTGAACCCGGTTTGACCACGATTTGGCCGAAGCGCGCAACGGCTGATGAAATCAATACTCGAACCGCAGCATCCCATCTGAATTTCAGTGTATCTTCAGGCGACGCTGGCACCGCCCTTTTTGCTCCTTCGCCCGGCAGACATCGGCAATGACCGTTTTGTCCGTCAGAACGCGCCAATAGTTAATGCCCGGAAGGAGTAAAAAAAAGGAGATATGGAAAATGATGCGTATTGCCGGAAATACTGCTCCTCAGAATGGGGTTCCCATGTTGCGATATCCGGTGAAAAAAACTGGTTTCCACGCTGGCACATCAATCCCTTTGGTGGTTGGCAATTACTTTTTCCAGAATATTGAAGTCCTGAGTCTGATTGAAATTTTCAAGCTCAGCAATGAGCGTTTCATCGCCCTCTCTTATAAAGGAACCACCTTCTACTGCAAGACCTTCGTCATAAAGGCCAAGGAATACAGATACGTTTGTATCCTTTGCGTGAAACGCCGCCCGGGCAGCGTCCAGCACTGTCGGTGGCGCGTAGGTTCCGGCCAGAAACTGTTTCTCCAAATCTGTTCCATACGCCACATACGTGGGATTGAGGTGCATATTGATGGGGGTGCTGTATTTCTTTGATACGGTGTCCAGCCATTTGATGCCCTTCTGTACATCCGCTACGCCGGCCTCTCCAGCCAGTTCGGAAACCGGGCTCAACATGAAGTAGCATTTCAGGGCATATCCGTACTTGCCGACCATCGCTACCAGCTTTTCAAATCCCACCAAATCCAATCCTTTTTTAAACACCGTGTTTCGGATGTGGTCGTCAAACACTTCAAAACCGATGGCTACCTCCAGGGAAGCGCTGATTTCCCGCTCGGTCAGTGCACGGGCGATGAATTCCAGTTCCTCCCATTCCACATACTCAACCCGGGTTTCAATGCTGAGCGCTGTCATATTTGGAAAAATCACATTAATCTGGGTCAGCAGATGCATCAGCGCTGTGGACGGAAATGTCTCCTGGTCCAGAACTGAACCGTTGTTACTGACGATGATTTTACGAATATTCTGATGTTCCCTGACTACCTCCGGCAAATGAAACAGATGATCAATTTGAGCCATGATGTCGATGTAGCTGACCGGCTCGACGGAACATTTGGATGGCAGGTTACACCCAATGCACAGGTTCCAGCGGCAGGCCATCGTGTAAAATACGCAAAACAACACCAGTCCCTCTTCCGACTGCTGGAACCACCACTGCGCTGGTTTGGTCTTGTCCTGCTGCTGGCTGAATTCAAAAAATTTTTCTGCCATCAGGGAGCGTTTCAGGATTTCATCTTTGTGTGCGGTCATTGGCGGAATCGACCTTTCTTTGCAGACATGCCGCATTGTGAAGTACTGTTAATTTTTTTGTGCATTCCGGGATGCTCTCCGCGGGACAGCAATGGAATCCAGACCATCCAGACCATCCATGTCCATCATCCCCAGTGGATCTGCCAGAATTTCCTGTCTTTCAACCAGTTCGTCCAAAAATGAATTCATATTCATTCCGGGATCGGCCAGTACCTGTCCGTGTATATTTCTCATCTGATGCACAATGGCGTCGGCTCGGGCTTTAAACAGCGCAAGTTTGGCGCGAAGCCTGGGGATGTGCTTCAGACGGGCCAATTTTAACTGGCGTTGCTCCTGCAGCACAGGGTGCAGCTGGCGATCTGTGGTTGACAGTTTTTTATCAATATCGGCGATGTCCCGTTCAATCGAGGATTCATTCAGATCATTCAGTGCTGTCTGTAAAGATTTTGCCGCAATGGTGTATCGCAGATACCCATTGATCACCTGCTCAAATCGCTTGATTTCTCTCTCTGTAATCGCCGTGACATTGCTCACCTCCTCCAGTTCGTTGAGTTTTCTTACAATGCCGCGCATCTCCTGATATTCCAGGAACGTATGTGAATTCCGGTTAATAACCCGGTCATCCATATTGTCATCACTGGATTCCGTAAACAGTCCCGCAATCTTTTCCCCGAAGGTTTTGGGGGGGCGTGGGGATACATTCCATAGTTGCCGGATATAGTATTCCCGTTCCCGAAGAATGTCATCGCTTTCAGCGGACCGATCGATCATCGCTCTGAAACTGGGCAGATCGGGGACCAGCCACAGGATACCGAGTTCCACCGGGCCAAATACCAACCAGACTGCCGGACCAAACATGAACGTCGCGACTCCCCCAAGTGCAAGAAATCCCAGATTCAGCCAATGGGTAAATGCATACCAGCGGTAGGAGCGTTCTTTTTTTCTGCGAGCCATGCTGTGCTTTGTCTCCTGTAGTTAGATATCCATTTTCAGCGTACCGCTGGAACTTGTGGACGCGGCAGTGCGAATTTGTGCCACAATCTGCTTTTCCAGATCAACCGCTTCTGTCGATTTGACCCAGGTATCTGTGCGCGGCTTTGGCGTGGCAATGGACAAATCCATCACAATCGTTGCCGGTCGGGTGGATAGTACAATAATGCGATCCGCCACGCGCAGCGCTTCGGTAACGTCGTGGGTAACAAACAACGCCAGACAGGGGTATTGGTCCCATAGTGAAATCACCAGCTCCTGCATTTCCTTGCGGGTCTGGGGGTCCAGCGCCGAAAACGGTTCATCCAGACAAAGGATTCGCGGATTAAGTACCAGACGTGCCGCCAGAGATACCCGTTGCTGCATTCCGCCCGATAGCTGCCGTGGCAACATGTTTTCATAATCCTTCAGTCCCACTGCCTTCAGAATTCTGTCCGTGCGTTCTTCAATATCCTTTCCCGACAGATCTTTTCCCCAGAGTCCTGCCTTGAATGGTAACATGATATTTTTTCGAACATTTAGCCAGGCTTTTAAAATGGGCTTCTGAAAAACCGTCAGCACATCATCATGAGGGCCGACAACCGGTTTCCCCGCAACTTTTACCACGCCCTCGGTGGGCATGGGAATATAGCGGTCGTACATTCCTGAAACCAGACGCAGAATGGTGGACTTGCCGCAACCGGAAGGACCCAGCAGACAGATGGTTTCAGTGCCTTCCGCAGTGAATGAAATATTTTTCAGCACCTCTACCGGTGCACCCCCGTCGCGGGCCGGGAAATTCTGTCCGACCGCATCGAACTCAACAAGTGGTGAATTTGGCATGTTCAGGCCTCCCAGTTAAAGAATCGAGTTCGAATTTTTCCAAGAGCAAAGTCAGTGAGATTGCCAATGAGCAAAATCAGTAAAATGCCGGCAAATACTTTTGGCGTATTCTGAAAACGTTGCGCGTGCTGCACTACAGCGCCAAGGCCTGTAGTGACATTCACGATTTCTGCCGCCACCAGATATGTCCATGCGATACCCGTGCATACTTTTATTCCGTCGAAAATTCGGGGCCAGGCTGCCGGTACCAGAAAGTGCCACATGGTTCCCCATGGGGTGAATCCGTAATCCACTGCGGAATCCACATACTCCTGGGGAACACCGCGAATGGCATCAAAGGTCAATGGAATGATGTATACCACCGTTCCAAAAAACAGGAACCAGACTTTCATAGATTCTTCAATACCGAAAAATAATATGAAAACCGGAATAAAAGCGGTAATGGGCGCTGTTCTCAGCGGAAAGATAATCCATTTGAAAAAGCTCTCTAAAACCCCAAATGACCCAAGCGCCACACCGATGGGAATTCCTATCAGCGACGACAACGATACCGCCAGCAATACACGGCGAATAGACGCCCAGCCATCGCGCACAAGAGAATGGGCCAGTATGTCGAAAAACGCCTTTGCGGTTTCGATGGGGGACGGTAAAAAGGCCGAATCAATCAGACCACCTGTCGTAACGGCAAACCAAACTCCCAGCAGTACCATGATACCGCCGAAAGGCAGAATGCGGGACAGTTTTCCCACTGTGGGAATTGCAATATATTTTGCCTCCAAAACGAAATCTCCTTTGTAACCTGTGGATGCCGACTGACGGGACTAGTCTGTCTGACTGCTGATAAACAGAATGTCAGTTCGACGGTTGGCAGCGCGTCCATCAGCGGTTTTATTGGAGGCCACCGGATTGGTATTGCCATTGCCTTTGGCGTATACGCGCGCTGCCGCAATTCCCTTGCTCACCAGAAAATCCATCACTGCTCTGGCGCGCTGCTCGCTGAGTAACTGGTTGCTCCGGGCGTTGCCCACATCGTCGGTATTGCCTTCCACACGCACATGCATGGCTCTGGCCATCTCCAGCTGTGGAAGCACCTGGTTGTTGATGATGTGCATGGACTCGGCATCCAGCTCGCTTTGTCCGGTATCAAAATTAATGGTAACCGGCTTGGTGAACAGCGCAGTACCGGTTTTGGCGACTTCCTGCCTGTACGCGGGTTCCGCCGCAGGTTCCGGAGCCGACTGGGCTCTGCTTGTTGCTTTCCAGATTTTGCCAACAATTTTGTCATTGCGCAATGCAACCGGTGCAAAGCGATCGGTAATTTCTGCCTCGGGATACTTGGTCCAGATGGAGTCCGCCTGATTGTAGACGCGGTCAAATGCGGGGTTGCCGCCATCCAGTGCAAAGAACTTCGCGTTAGCTGTCTCATCGGTCCATTTCACCCAGTCGAATGCCGTAAGGGTGCCATCCAGCCCCAGCTCATCTCTGAAGCGCGGCACAACCGATGAGATCAGTCGGGCGGTTGCCGCCTTGTCGCTCATCGCCTTTTTAACGCCGCCAAACCATACTTTAGCCACCTTTTCAGCCACATCCGATTGACTGGTGAGCATTTTCTCTGAGGTCAGCAGGACATCCGCCACCAGTTCTGTGGCATCTGCGGTGGAAAAGAGCCGATGTGCTCCAGCACGTCCCTTGAGGGCCAGGGTTACATCCGGTTCCCAGAGACAAGCTACGTCCACTTTATTCTGCACAAAAAGAACGCGACCATATTTGAAATCATCCATTGAAAAACTTGTGTTTTTGCGAACGTCCTGAATTTGTTGAGGGGTCAGCCGAGAGTTGTTGATCATGAACTCAAACACTGTGTGATCCGGCGAAAACATCATCATCGCCGATTTCCTGCCCAGAATATCCTCAACTTTCTGAACTTCTTTGGATGCCACACAGGCATCGCCACCCCGGGACCAGTCAAGCTGCAGAAATGCTTTTGCCTCAACATTGGCGCGCTTATAGCCGCCCATATTCAAGGGCATTTCATCAACCACCTGCCAGACGAAATCCACGTCGCCGGTTTGCAATGCCACATTTTTCTTCACAGGGTCTTCGATGAAAACGATTTCCAGTTTAATGTCCTGCTCCGCGGCAACTGAGCCGGGTTGAGTAGTCAGACCGCCATTTCCCACAACAAAAGGCATGTGGCCCGGCCATTCCGATAACGCAATTCGGTAAACCGATTTGGGAACGCCAACGCCCTCTTCAGAGGCCGCAGCTGTCTCAGCAGACCCTTCTTTGCCGTCTGAAACTGTCGATTCCGCAGCCCCGCCATCTTCTGAAGCACTGTAAAAGAATACATAATATGTGGCACTCGCCGCCGCTGCGAAAAGCAGAGTAAGTACAATTTTTGCTGCCGGTTTTAATTTCACCTTTGCCATGGTTGCTGTCCTCCTGTTTTGCCTGAATCAAATCGCCTATTTTGGCGAGGCTGCGCCTGTTGAGTTAAAGAATGAAATAAGGTTCGACAGCGCATTGATCACTTCCGTCAGACCGTGCCGTGCTTTTTTTGACTCTTCAGTCAATTCCTTTTTCTGATGTTCCAGATTCTCCGTCTCGGTAGTCAACTCCACAATCGCAGCCTCCCGCCGCGCCTGCAATTCAGCAATCTGAGTATCAATATCTGCCAGATTTTTTTCTCCACTGGTTCTTCTTTCCGCGATTTTAGCATCCAGCAATGTCAGGAACTCATCCCGTTCCGAGTCAATGAGCTTGAGATGATTTCTGAGCGCGGACTGCCGGCTGCGTGCATCTTCCAACACCTCAGCCTCGGTCCAGCTGTCATCTGCCGCATCCATTGCCTTGATCATTGTTACCTGCTGATCTTTAGGGAACATGGAAAGACCGGAAATCAGTTTCAAAATGCGATGCGCTGAATTGCTGCCATCCCGGATACCCGCCTGTTCAAAAATCTGTTCCGGCCACATTCGCATCGCCAACCCGGTGGCACTTGCGGACGGACTGGCCGTATTTAATACGGCCTCTGTTTCAGCATCCTGCCCCGCAGCAGTCTTTGAGGTGAAACCTGAATTGCCATCCCCCAGCTGAGACAAGAGTTCAGATGCGTCAGCAGTGATAGCATCAAGGTTTTCCGGTCCTGCGGATAGGTCGTCTTCTGACGCAGGTGTTGAAATACCCGCCGCCAGTCCTTCATTGTCCGGCTCCACTTCTACAAACGCATCTGCAAACTTTTTAAAAAATCCAGTCATTGTTCGTTCATTCCCGTTCAGTTAAGTCCTGATTTCTGTTAAATTCTGAATTTAAACCACCAAATCATTCCAGAGCCAAATCGGATCCGCTCATCGGTTACAACGTCAACTGCCTGTCAGAATAGAGGATTATTTGCTTGCTATCACAGCAAGCCATCGCTGTCGACTTTCCAGGGTTGATAACGGTATTCCTTTGACAACGAAAATATACGTCAATCTTTAATTTCTGCATACTAAAATATTACACGTTTGATGTTATTGACAGCTATCCGATTGTCGTCTTAAACTGGCACAAACTCATTTTGCAGAAAAGGAGCCCAATTATGGCCGAAGCAGGTTTTTGGAAACGCGTAAGTAATCTCTGGAGTGGATTTGTCTCGCTGTGGATTTCCGATGTCGAGAAAAATCACCCGGAAATCGCTTATGAAAACGCAATCAATTCCATGGTTGAAAAATATGCAAAACTGAAGCATGCGTCGGCGGCTATTATTCGTAGAAGAGATGACATTAAAAATCGCCTGGAAATCGCGGAAAAGGAATTGAAAGAGGTGGAGCAGGATCTTAACGCCGCCCTGATTCAGGACAAACGGGAGCTGGGGGTCATCCTGTTGCAAAAGCAGAAATCCCTGCAGTCAAGCATTGAGGAACTGACGACGGAGTCCGCCCGGGCCGTTAAAGATGCCGAATCCGCTAAATCCTCCCTGATTCAGGTGCAAAGTGAAATTAAAAAGCTCAAGGGTGAAAAAGACCGGATGCTGGCCCAAATGGCATCTGCTCAGGTTAGAATTCGCATTCAGGAACAGCTGGAAGGGCTCTCTGTTGACGCGGAAGTCAAGGCCCTCGACAATGTTCGGGCTCACATTAAGAACACTGTGGCGGAAGCCAATTTGAATGAGGAGTTGGGGGAAACGGATCTGGATAAACAATTGGCAGCTTTACGCAAGGAAGGCGCGACCGTCACTGCCCAGTCCGAATGGGAACAGTTGCGTGCGGCCTCAATGGCCAAAGCCCAGAAAACCATATAACATCACAATTCTGAAGAAGAACTGAGATAACCATATGACATCCCATGTTTCATCCCTGTGGACTGATGAACTCAGAGACCGCTATCTTCGCGGGGAATCCTCCCTGTTTGTCCTTCATGGCAATGTACACGATTCTGTCTTCTTCGAGGATTCCCTCGTTGGCGTATCTGATTTCATGGCCCATTCTGTCTTCAAAAAGAAAAATTTAATCATTAAATATAACGTATCCACCGGGTGCCAGTTCGTGAAGAAGGATACGGATGTCCCGCATCTGGACGCATTGTTGCTCGAAAAATCACCAGCAAAAATATTGCCTGTTCTGGAATCACTGCTGTTTACCATCTCCAATATGGCGCTGATTATTGAGTATGCGGAGATGGTTATCCCTGAAGGAACGGCGTCCTTTGCCACTGAGCAGGATCGTCTGGCGGTGGTGACGCTTCAGCGTTGGTCCCTGGCCCATCAACTGGACGAGGGGGACAATATTGTGGTGCTGCTTACAGAAGCGCTCAATGAGTTGCATCCCAAAGTAGTGGCCAACCCCCGGGTGGCATCAGTGAAGATTCCGATGCCTTCTTTTGAAAGCCGCAAAAAGTGTATTTCTTTTGTAAATAAGGAGCTCACCGACGAGTGGATTGACCGATTTGCCGAAATTACAGCCGGGCTGCGGCTGGTGCAGATCAAGTCTATTTTGCAGCCGTCACCGGTGGCCAACGAGGATGCTGACAGTCGCTTTCACTTCATCATGTCCCTTATTGGAAATGAGACAAGAGCCAAAAAGTTGGCGGCACTGACACATGGGATGACCCGCGAAGAAATCCGGGAGCTGGTGGGGGTGGAGTCCAGCAACGCCTCGGAACAGGATGAAGCCCAGAGGGAGCTTGACGAAATCGTTCGTCTCATCAGTCGTCGCAAACGTGAAATAATTGAACGGGAATGTTTTGGTATCATCGAATTTGTTGATTCCAGCCACGATTTCAGCGTGGTTGGTGGGCATACAGAAATAAAAAAGAGCCTTCAGTCCATTGCGTTCAATATCCGTGAAGGAAATAAAAGCCTCACTCCAATGGGCGTCCTGTTTACGGGACCCATGGGCACAGGGAAAACATTCGTGGCCGAAGCCTTCGTTAAGGAAAGCGGACTTACCGGGATAAAGTTTAAAAACTTTCGTTCCAAATGGGTGGGTTCCACCGAATCGAATCTTGAACGCATTCTCAATGTTATTCAGGCTATCGGAAGCGTTATCGTTATCATTGATGAGGGAGATCGGGCGTTTGGTGCACAACAGGACGGCGACAGTGGCACCAACTCCCGCGTCATAGCGCGGCTTAAAGAGTTTATGAGTGATACCTCTCATCGTGGGCGTGTACTGTTT
Source organism: Polyangia bacterium (assembly GCA_050287845.1). Lineage (GTDB taxonomy): Bacteria > Myxococcota_A > Polyangia > JAAYKL01 > JAAYKL01 > JAFGXQ01. Next base: position 3,178 of record JBNKCR010000054.1, on the reverse strand, counting down.
ATTCTGATGACCAATCGCCCGGACAAACTCGACGTGGATATGAAGCGTGCGGGCCGGTTCGATCGAAAGATTCCATTCCTCTACAATCAAACTCACGAAGGGGTGGAATCTGTGCTGCTGGCGCAGTTTCGCAAACATGGCATTCGAACGGAAATTGAGTTTCCTGCCCATCGGAAGGAAATCGCGATGCCTCTCATCGGTTATTCCAACGCCGATATCGAAGCCATTACCCTGCTGGCCAATGCCTATGCGGCAGAGTCGGAGCCATCGGGAAAGGAACGTGTAGATAAAGCGGATTTCATGAAAGCAGTGGCAGATTACTTACCTTCACGGGACGTTGAAATGCTTGAGTATATGGAACTGTTGGCAGTATTTGAAGCATCGAATCGTCAGATGCTGCCAGCCAAATATGCCAATATGTCAGTCGACGAGTTGCAGGCCAGATTAAACGAGTTACGACTAACCTGCGGTACACGCCGCTAGAGGGGATTTCACATGACAGAACTTTACCACGAAATAGATATTACCAATGACGAAGCAGAAACCATCGCCCGTGGTCTGTACGCAGTCGCACGCGCAGATGGCGATATTCACCCGGCGGAAGCCGCTATCATCAGTCAGTTTTACACTTCTGGTGCAGATGCATCTCATCTTGACAGTCTGCACCGGGAATCCGATATTGAACCGGAGGTGCTGGCCCAGAAGCTCCCTGGCAGTGAATTGAGAGAACTGTTTTTGCGTACGGCAATTCTTCTCGCATACGCGGATGGCAATTATGCCGATGGCGAGAAGCAAAAAATCACTGCCTTTGCCAGAGCCATGAATGTATCTGATGACTCCTTGAAGCAGAGCACCGCAGCGGTCAAGGATTTTTTACTTTCTCAACTCTCCCATCTGCAAAACGTGGACGCCAGTATCGCTGTGGCCCGAGAGCTGGATATTTAGCCGGACTCAATTGAAATTTTCAACAGCAGGGCATTGAATGCCCAAACAGGCAAGCCCTATGTTGGATAAACAACAGAAAAAGAAATCGTTCTCTCCGTTTACGGTTATCGTATTGTTGTTGAAAATTTCATTCTGGATTTTTGTTTTTCTTACTCCGCTGCTGGGTGTTTGGCTGGCATCCTCGCTGGCATCGTACCTGAATGGCCCGCGATGGTTGGCCATTGCCTCCGGGGCGCTACTGTTTCCGGTGCTTCCGGTGGTCTGGGATATGTTGTCGGAGCGTCGCCGGGCGAAGAAGGGCAGTAAAGTGCGCTATCTGAAAGGTGGCGACCGCATTATTCTGCGCACTCTATTTGTCAATCTGGTGTTCATTGTATCGCTGCTACTCGTCAACCCCACCTCGGCTTTTACTGCGCTGTCGGCTCGCGGTGACTGGATGTTGGACGAAGAAACCGGTGTCACTGCCAATGACATGCGGGTAAAATTGTATACCGTGGCGGACCGCCTGGAGTGGCTCTATGAACTGACACACGAGAATCCATATGAAGTTGAGCCACCGCAGCACTCTGAGGACGTCCCAGCGTCCCACGGTGGCGGCAGTAAAAAAAGTGGAAGCGGGAAAATCAGCAAAACGAATACGATAGCCCCAATTCGAAAGGCGAGTCGACCTCCGTCCCCGGTACCGGGTCAGTCGGATATGGCAGCGGAAGCACCGGAGAAACCGAATGACGTGCCCTTTATGTGGCCGTTGAACGCCAGTATTCATCCTGCAGTGGTTTCAATGCCGGATTCCAGTAAAAGCGACATTCGTGATATTGCAGCGTATCTCGGTTCCAGGGAGCAGAACCCATATCTTCTGGTGAAGGCTATCCATGATTATGTGGCCGATAGGGTACACTATGATTTTGCCACGCTGGATGCGGGTGGTTATCCGCCATATGATGCGGAAACAGTAAATCGAACTCGCAGTGGCGTCTGTGCCGGATATGCAAAGCTTTTTGCCGCTATTGCAGAATCGGCGGGTTTTGAGTGCGCGTATATCAGTGGTCAAACGCGTCAGAGAGCCGATAGCGTTGACGGAAGCTCCCACGCGTGGAACGCTATCCGCATTGAGGATAACTGGTATCTGGTAGACCCCACATGGGACAGTGCACACGCCAATCGAAAAGGTGAAGTCGCCGAATTCCGTACCGATTATCTGCTTACTCCCCCGAACGTGTTCGCGCTCGATCACTTTCCCAAAGATGTCAACTGGCAGCTGCTTGAAAAACCGCTTACGCGAGGTGAGTTTATTCGGCAGCCCATGCTGACCGCCAGGTTTCATCGTCAGAAGTTGTCGCTTATTTCACCCACTCGCTCTCAGGTAACCGTAGATGAAAAGCTGGTTATTCAGATAGATAAACCGGACAATCTGTTTCTTCTGGCGACTTACAACGAGAAGGGACAGTCCCACGCAGAGAAATGTAATACGCGATATGAAGGCAACCGCGCCACGCTCACTTGTCCACTTCCCCAAACGGCCACCTATCAAGTCATCCTTTTCAGCAATGCCGGCGAGTACGGGAACTACACATCCGTGGGACAAATCGAAGCGGTACGGATTTAATGCGGTGTGTGAACAGAACAAAAAAAAGATGTGACTGGGAAGCCCGATAAAATTTTACGCGGGATGGGCGCTGCAGGATGGTGAGGACACCCTGATATTGCTGATTGCCAGCGGCAACCTGTCGGAAAAAATCAAGCAGCAGTGCGCTGCCATTGATCGGCAGATTTTCACGGGGGTCCCGCATTCGGCTTCGAAAGTCGAGCCTTCTGACCAGTGCATTATTCTGAATCTGTTTGACCATGATTCGGGCGGCGCGAATCAGATGATTGAATCCATATTACAGGCCCTCTGTCCCCCCTGAATTTCAGTATGTCTTGTTTGGCCCTTAGGACACTGATCATTATTAAATTGCCATCTTGCCTCCGCTGCATCCCGCCCGACGGCGTTGCTCGTCGGTCGCATACCCCGGTATGCTCCACTTCTCGCGCCTTGCCAGTCTGGCGCAGCAAATGCCATGCTGGCAATTTAATTTCGACCACTGTCCTTAGGGCTTGCTCATAAATAACTCTGCCATTCAGGCAACAAACTTGACATCCCTGCTGCGTTGCTCCTCCTCGCCATACCGCCAGTATGACTCGTTGTCGCGCCTTGCCGGATATGTCATCCTGTTACCTGAATCAACAGATT
>JBNKCR010000053.1:0-27104 GCA_050287845.1 Polyangia bacterium | reverse complement strand
ATCCGGCATATTTAAGCTTTCGTCCTCAGTCCCTCGGTCGATGTAGCGAGGGCTACACCTCGGTCGGGCCTTGTGGGCGCGCATTAAACCTGCTTGTATTTCCGCGATTTCGCTGGCGGAATCAAACCGATCGCCGCTCTAAAACTGAATGTTCTCATTAACACGGGAAGATAAGTCCTTGTTTTCGCTATGGGTTTAGCCGGGTAGCGTTGGAGAAACCCATTCCCGTGTTGTACAGTCGATCAATGCGGTTGTCCGCAAATCATCAATGGTAAACGAACTGTCGATTGTCTACAAATAGTATTTTAAATACATGATTTGTATCTCTTCTCTGTAGTATCAATTTTGTTAAGTGTTCGTAAATATTGGTTTTTTATGTGGATCGCTATCTGTGTTGAGGGTGGCATAGGCTTCGCAAAAGTCTCCTTTGAAAAGAATTTGAATCTTTCAACAAAGGAGACTCATAATGAGAAAACAGCTACTATCTTTACTGATATCTACATCTATGCTGCTCACCGCGCTGCCGGCGTGGGCGAACCTGGATGTGGTGTTTCTGTTGGATACCACAGGCTCGATGGCGTCTGAAATTCGGGAAGTCAAAGAGCGGGTGGTGCAATTATCCCGAACCCTTGAAGACTCCCGCAAGGGGGAAACCGTCCGCTTTGGCGTCGTGGCCTATCGGGACCGGGGCGATGCGTATCTGACCCGATTGTCTCCCCTCAGTGGGGATGTGGAACAGAGTGAACGGTTTCTGGGGTTGCTCATGGCCGATGGGGGAGGCGATGGGCCGGAGGATGTGCTTTCCGGTCTGCGGGATGCCCTGAGCAAAATGAAATGGACAATGGGCAAGGCAACGGAACGCCAGATTTTTCTGGTGGGGGATGCCCCGCCACATCTGGATTATACCGATGGTCCCCGGCCGGAGGCATTGATTGAGCTGGCGCGCCGGAAGCGAATCGTTATCAATGCCATCGGTTGCCGTTCTCTGTCGGTGGAGGGAATTCACTTTTTTCGGGAACTCGCGTATGCCACCGAAGGCAGTTATCAGCATATTGGTCGGGTTCACGGCGAAAAACGGGGCGTGGCGGATGCCATGTTGAAGTCACTGATGTCAGATGCCGTAGACATGGATTTAACCGGGGCCCAGCCGGTGGCGTTACAGCCGTTGACAATGCGCGATGGAGAAAGTGACAGCGATGTGGTGCTGGTTCGCCCTGAGCGCATCGATTCAGATGCGAAAAAGCATTGTGGGGTGTCCATCCACTGGCCCGCGAATCTGATGCCGGCAAGCGTACCGAAGGTACTGAATCACGACGGAAGCCTGGTATTTGTTCTCGACACGAAACCGGGTATGGGAAAAACCGAGTGGTATCAGTTCGAGGATTGCCGTTTTGCCAGAGCCCCCATTCAGGTTCGGATGGGAGGTGCCAGATGAAACGTCGCGCTTTTCTGAATGACACCCAGCGCAATGCATGCGATGCGGAGATGTTTAAATCGGTACTCATTTTTACAGTCGTATTTATCCTTAATCTGATCATCACAACCATTGTGTTTCCGGCGAGGGCTCAGGACAATGTGGAAGCGGGACTGTTCTGCGAAGCAAGGCAACTGCCGGTAATTGCCCATGGTCTCCATGTGGAGGTGTATGGCAGTGAGGCCACGGTTTCAGTGGAGCAGGTGTTTCACAACGACGGGCCGGATGTTGCCCAGGCGGATTACCGGTTGCATCTGCCCTCTGATGCGCAGATTACAGAGTTCGGATTCTGGAATCACGGCAAATACCTGAAGGCGGCACTGAAAGCCAGAGAGGACGCCAAAGCGGATCATGAGCGGGCGGCAAGGGAAGGGCGGACCACCGGTATTCTGCATAAGGAAGGAAACATGCAGCAATTTTCGGTGTATCCCCTGGGCGCCGGAGAGCACAAGCGGATTCGGATGGTGTTCACGTTGCCGGTGGTGTCGGATCTGGGAAAGAATCAGGTGCGCATTCCGGTGGACAGTTTTCTGGGGCAGGGGGCGCTGATGGGGGTTGCCACTGTGCGAATTGGCGGCGACAGGCCGGTGGTGTCCGCCGGTGCAATGGGCGCGGAAGCCACATTGTCGGCGACGACCGCCGGGCAGATGAAAATGATGTTGAATGTGAATCAGCCCTTTGAGCTGTGGTGGAAGGAAGTGGCCGTTCCCCTCACCATGAATGGGTCAGCCGTGGCGTTGGATGATGGTACATATGCCGTGGCGCTGAAGGTAGCCATGGATGAATGGGAGGGCGCATCGGCCCGTCCCCGGAACATTCACGTATTTGTGGATGGCTCATTTTCCATGAAGCAGAAGCAGACGGAGGTATATCGACTTGTGTCGCGGCTGCATCACATCGGCAGGGATCGAATGAAAATGACGGTGGTCGCCGAATCGGCAAAACAGATGTCGCTGGCAAATCCCGTTACCCTGGCAAAAAGGCTTGGGGATGGGCAGTGGGGGCATGTGCTCGATGAAAAGGTGCTTGCGGAAAAAATGGTGCAGGAAAAATGTGACCTCTGGGAAAACCAGTGCATTCTGATTACCGATTTGCAGGCCGTGAAACAGTTGGACAGCGAAACGTTACCCGCCCGGGTGATATGGCTTTCGGATGTTCATGAAAAGGCGTTTTATCAGGGAGAACTGAAAGACAGCGCCGGGCTGGTGCATGTGGTGGATGTGGATTCGCAGGGCCGGCTGGACGAAATCGCCGATGAACTGCTTCTTCCAGTGCTGCAGCTGCGCGGTGTGTCGTCTGCGGGAAATTTTCGTGCTCTTTTGGGACAGAAAGACAGTATGGCGCTGGGTGGGCGGCTGGCGTATTTCGGCACTGCCGAATCGACGGAAAATCTGGACGTGGCCTACTCCATTGACAATCGTTTCTCCAAAAGCCTTGATGTGAAATTGGCAACAGTGGAAAAGAACAGCCAGGAAGGCCAGCGGATTCGAAGAGCATATTATCGGACGTTACTGACGAGCATGATGTCCAGTTATCGCGACACGCCGGACGATTCATTGAAAGCGCGGATTGTGGAAATCAGTTTGCGGGAAGAGATTCCGACGGCGTTCACCTCCCTTCATGTGGACGACCCTTCTCTCAGCCTTTTTTCGATGAAACCCGGAGACCCTATCCTGACGGTTCATCACGAGCCGGGACTGAAGGATGTGTGGGTGGCGTATCCGTTTGGCGAAGTGAAACGCCTTGTTTTTGACAAAGCAACGGATACCTGGACAGATCGCTTTCTGGTTCCCCGGGGGTGGCGGGATCAGAGCTACCGGGTGGCGGTGTTCAAGCGGTTTGAAGACGGCACCGTTCAAACAGAATATGTGTACTATCAGATTGATCGCACTGCGCCCACGGTTGCGATTTCGCATTCCCCTGATGACAACCTGCTTCGGGTAGTGCCGGAGTTCGGCGGCGCGGGCATCGGATCGGTACAGCTCCATCTTTCCAGTGGCAAGGTGCTGGATGTCACACCGGTCGATGGGGTTTTCATGCTGGCCGCAGACTCCCTTGATGATCAGTTTGAGTTGCGGATTCGGGACCGGGCCGGAAATACCCTGCGCACCCGGTGTCAGAAGAAAGAGGAAATGATAGACTGCGCGGTCACCGATAAACGCAAGGCACGTCGACCGGCTCCCGGAGAGGGAGGCCGATGGCGGCCACTGTGGGCCCATGGAAAGGGTCTTGCAGTTCGTGGTGATACCGTAACGGCGCGGTTCGAAGAGGATGAATTCCGGTTTTCTCTTCAGGAAAGCCAACTTCATTCGCTGCATCTGACGGCAATCGCCCGGGGAGACGATGGCCGCATCTGGCTGGGGACGCAGCTGGGGGACGTGATTGGGCTCACCTGCGGCGTCGGTCCCCTGTGTGAAGTGAAGCGGATTGACGCCGATTTTTATGGGCACGCGGTGACCGGCATCGCGGCCGTGAAGGATGCGCCGGTGGTCATCGGTGTGATTGGCAAGGGGCTTTATCAGCTGAAAGATGGCAGGGCCGAGCGGTACCGGGTGCGCGCGAAATCCAGATATGTGACGGGGCTGACGGCGGTGAATGGCGTGGTGTACTTCGGCACGCTCAAGTCAGGACTGTTCCGGATAAAAGATGGCCGGGGGTTGAAAACCAGATTGCCGGAGGAAGTGGTTCTGGGGCTGCGCAGTGTGGATGATCGATTGGTGGTGGAGACGCCTTCCGGACGGTATGTGCAGCAGACCGGGGGAAGGTTTGTGAAGTCAGACCTCGGGATGACGCTGGCGTCCGGTTCTCCGGATGTGACGGCCGCCGTGCATTTCAGGGGAAAAGTGCTGGTCGCGGGGTTTGATGGGGGCCTGATGGCGCTGACCGGGGATGGCCGACTGAAGCGGCTGCCTCTTTCGCTCTCTGTCATGCAGCAACGCATGAACGCCCTGGCCGTGGTGGACGATGTGCTGTACATGGGCACCGAAGGAGGACTGCTGAAGACCGGAGATTTAACTCATGTGAAACCCACCGGAATCACGGGGGCGGTACACGATTTGGCCGTGGATGGTTCGCATCTGGCCGTGGCCTCAGCAAAAGGCCTGTTCATCGTGGCGGGTGAAAAGGCAACGCGACTGGATTATCAGAAAGCGGGCAAGGGGCGGTTTGCAACGGTGGCCTTCTGGAAAAACCGGGTGGTGGCCGGAAATATTGACGGACTGTTCTGGTTTGAAAACGGGGAATCCGGGCAGTATGGCAGCGCCCATGGATTTGACGGAAGCTTTGTTACGGCGCTGGCCGTGAAGGACGATGCGCTATACGTGGGCACTTACGATATGGGAGTGTACACGTCCCGAGGCGGGCAGTTTTCCCCGGTTGCCGGACTGGCGCATCAGTGGGTTCCGCCTCATGGGGTGAGGTGGATTGAGAACACTCTCTGGGTGGGGGGGATGGGAATGCCCGTGAAACGGGGGACGGATGCAAAGAACTTTGAGCCCATCCACGTGCCGGTCCGCGACGTGAACGATTTTTATCCCCTCACAGATGGCACCCTCCTGCTCACCAGCGATGGGGTGGTGGAGATGAGAGAGTGAAGGACGTTATCCGTGAGAAAGGCGATACCAGTATCCCCACGCTATTTTCAGCAGGTGACCGATGAACGGAAGATATATCAGGGATGCCTTTTTTCGGGTTCGTTTGACGATGGCTGCGCCAGTGGCCGTATCCATGATGCAAAAAATATTCACATGATCGCGGTAGTCTTTTCCGGTTGAATTTCCCTTTACGGTGGCAACAATGCTCTGTACCGCGACTTTGGCCATTTCCACGGTGAGATGTCCCTGTTTCGCCCGCCATTCCGGCCCTTCGATGGCAGCCACATCACCGATTGCATACACATTTTCAAATCCCGAAACCCGACACTGGCCGTCCACAACCACAAACCCCGCATCATTTTGAGGCAATAGGGTTGACTGCATCAGGGGATGACCACTTCCCGCGGGCACAAACACCGTTAAATCCGCATCCAGTCTGCTGTTGTCTTCAAAAACCACGCCTGCTTCGTCAAACCGCACAATCTTCTTTCCCACCTGTCTCGCCACATGGATTTTTTCCAGCATGCCGTTTACGGCCTTCGTGGCATTTTCTCCCATCCGCGCGCCGGGCTTGGGCATTGGTGCAAAGAAAGTAAGTTCGAACTGATCTCGAACTTTTCTTTTTTTCAACAGGTGATGCACATTGAAAATCATTTCAAACAACGGACCGCCACGAACCGCTGATTTGTCTTTGGGATTTCCACCGAAACCGAACGCTATTCGGCCACCGGATGAGGCAATGAGACTTTCCACCGCTTCATGCAGCGTTTCGGTATCTTCGGGCGTTCCGCAGATGGTGTGGGTGTGGGCGATTCCGGGCATTGACAGTTTACCGGACCCCATCGCCAGCACCAGAAAATCCCCCTGGTGTTCCTGGCCGTTTATCGTTGCCGACCTGTGTTCAGGATGAATGGCATCCACCTTTCCAATGGTAAACCGAAATCCGTACCGCCTGGCAGCGGTCTTCAAGTCGATGCTGTCGTGTTTCCGTTTGTGTTTTCCTGTTACCATCCAGATGGACGTTGGATAGACAAACATTTCCTCCCTGTTGGATACCAGCGTGACATCCAGTCCTTTTCGGGACAATCCAATGGCGGCTTCCAACCCCGCAAACCCCCCGCCCAGCACCAGCGCCGTCGCCCGTTTCGCATCTGTTTTCAATGGTACCATTGTCGCCTCCATACTGATCTGCTGTTGTTGCCGCAAAAAAATGCGTTCTCAGCAAGAGCCGGCAAGCGTTTGCCAGGTGTCACTTTTTTTGTGGAAGCTCCCGTGATGGGGCTGTGGTAAGGGAGTGAAGGCATCCATTGCTCATCTCTCCGGACCATCGTCCCCCTGCTCGTATCACAGTCGTTTCAGCACTTGTTCCCGGTGTGAAATTAAACGACGTGAAACAGTTGCCTGTGTGAAACAATTGCCTGCTTTCTGTGATTTATGTATTCCTTTTTAACGTCTGGATAGAATCAATATGATTTGGATGTGTAGTGGTTGAATGCATTTTTCAGGAGATCCTGTTTAAAACACACTCTCTTCTTTGATGGTGAGGCCTCCGGATTGTTCCGTCCAGATGAAGAAGGCGTCGCCGGGGGTTACTGTCCGATGGACGGCATTTCCATATACGCTTCGAACCAGTCCGGCTTTTCTTGCGCGCTCGGCATCCCGCGCCACATCCAGCAGTTCTGCCAGTCTGGAATCGAAAGCCGGCTTGTCCATCCCCAGAATCTGATGTTCCGCTCTTTCGTAAACATACGGGACGATTCCGTTTTCAGCTATTTTCAAGGAGATGCCATCCTTCTGGGCAACCTTTTCTGAAAACACCCGATAGGGAACCGCCAGATTGCGCTTTTCGCCGGATTCAATTCCCGAATAGGCAAAATTGACCACAAGGGCATCGATATAGATGTCGGCGCCTCTGATTTCAATCCGCTGCTGGTTTCCATTCACGGGTTTACCGTTCTGGTTATAATATCTGATGGACAACGTGGTGACATCGTTTTCCTGCTGTATACATTCCACTCTGGCCACCTTGTAACGTCGCTCCAGATTTTTCAGCACCAGACTGTACTCCCGTATCTTCTGCTGCAGATTCAGATACTCGTCCACTTTTGCCACGGTACCGGACAACGCCACCACAATGCTCAGGATAGCCACAGCGCCAATCAGCAACGGTACGTTGGCAGCCACCCACACCCCCACAGATACTACCTCATCCAGCAGTACGGACACTGTACTGACAAGCCCGGACTTCTTATTTGCCGCTGCCAGCAACAGCGATCGGTCTCTGAGCGACTTGAGGAAGCGAATTAAAAATAGCAGCAGCAATCCCCCCACCAGACAAGAAAGGCCCGACTGCGTTGTGAAAACCCAGAGCAGCGTTTTTGAAACGTCAACGGCCACTTGTAAAATGGGACTGTCAGTCATTGGTCGTCCTCCACGATTTCGAGGCCGCCTTTCAGCCGCGCAATCACACGATAGACCACATCTTCATCGAAGGTTTTAAATTCTTTGATGTCGTGCACCGCGTTGCCGAATGAACCGTTGACCGCGCTGCCCTGTTTTACCTTTGCAAACAGCGCTGACAAATCCTTTTTCAGGGCGTCGTTTATCCCTTCTTTGGCGAACACCTCTGGAAATCCGCTGCGATCATAGAGTGGAAAAAGTTTTATGCCGTCCCTTGCGGGAACCGTATCTGTAAAAATGGAGTGGGGAAATGCCAGAAATTTTTTTTCCAGCGGCACAGATATAAAATCAAGAAAGAGACTTTCCCCCGGCAGCGTGCTTTCTGCCGCGCCAATCTCACTGCCGTCCATGTCATACAGCTTTACCTTCGCCACAATCTGCCCATCCTCACGACCCACTACCTTGAACCGCATGGGTACGTGCTCTTCTTTCAGCTGGGCAATATTGGCCTTCAATTGAACCAGCTTTTCTTTTTGCGACTGCACATACAGCGTTATTCCCCCCGCCGTCGCCGCCAGCACCAGAATGGTTACCAACCAGATACGAATACCCGTCATGAATCGGCTTTTCTTCACCAGAGCCTCCCGTGAAACAGATCGAAATCATTATTTTAGCACATTGTGTCCGGAGGACGTAATGGATAACCAGCTGGAAAAGAAAAAGGCCGAAAGGGACCTGAAGGAATCAAGGGACCTCATGGGCCCCGGGGAGTGGAGGGGGGGTGGTGTTTATCCGGCGTGCCAGCATATTGTGCCGTTCAGGAATGACCCATTTGATATAGTCGACATCCTCTTTGAATGTCACAACGGGATATGCGGATTTGGTTTCGATGGTATTTACTTCTCGGCCAATAAACTTCACGTGTCTGTCGATGGTATTCAACATGGTTTGAATGGCAAAGGGACCATTGAGCAGTTCCTGTGCGGCGGCGCGCCAGGCCTGTACATGGGTTGCTTCGGAATTCAGTGCAGCGAATATTGGATCACAGGCCGGTGCCCCGATACGGAGACCATTCCAGTAGTCGTAGTATTGGCTGCAATCCTGCTGTGCTTCGGTCCAGTGGGGCGGCGGCGCCGGGTTGTCGGTCAGTACATTGAATGAGCAATCCAGATCCCATGGAATGATTGAGAAATGTTCGGGTGCATCTGCATAGAAATAATAGTTGTGGTTATGATTCAGGCCAGGAATCTCTTTTATTTCATAAAAGATGGTCTCGTCGTCGCAGGTGCCGATTGCATCCCCTACCGCCAGAAAGCGCGCCCAGTAATTGAGGTCGGTATGGGTTTTCACGAGTTGCTGTAACTCTGCAGGGTTGCCGATAGCAGCGACCATCGCACCTGAAAGTGAAAGCATATCGTCGATGTTCCCTTCGTCCTCATTGGTTTTAAGATTGTCGGTGATATATGTTGGTTCGTAATCCAGCGGCCAGACTTCTTTGTACAGATTGCCATCGGGATAATTCGGCCATCGGTCTGCGGTGAATCGACCATCGATGGCTTCCACGGTGCCGTACAATCCCTGTGACTTGCCGTTGACCCGCACCATTGCCCACGAGGCGCGGGGGGCTGCAATGCCCATTTCGCGATATGCATCATACGCGAGTTTTTCTCTCATCATACTGGCATCCCATCGATTGGCCTGAAGATTGAGTCGCTTGAGTCCAAAAAAACGCTTGTCATCCTCATACTCACTGAATTTCATTTTCATACTGAGGCGGGGACAGATCAGGTTGTTGTTCTCGTCGAAGCAGCTGAACAATGTACTGTTTCCGCCTTTGAAGCGAAGTCCGATTTTCCCGATGGCCTTCCCTTCGAAACAGGCATCCACCTCCGCATACTCTTCGTTTCTCGCATTCACCAGCAGCGCATCCCATTTTTCCGGCGGTAGAAAGATGTCAAAAACCGGTACATGATCGTAGTTGAACAGCAAATCGGCATCTGCATTGGCAAGAGTGGCATCCTCCATCTGAAGACAGTCGCGAGTGGCGGGGATGTCTGTATAGAACGGTCTTTTTGTTTTTCCATCTGGACTGTCCGACTCGCACCCAATCACCAGAGGCAGTGCGAATAAAAATGGAAGTTGAATAACAATGGTAAACCATGCACACTTTTTCATAACGATTTCCTCCTGTGACTTTTTTTGTGGAATGAGCGATTCCGTATCATGATTTCTCAGAAAGAAAACACGAACCCCTGAAGTGGTTTGATACGGTGACATGATTATGTCCTGCGCAAATTTTTCGTGTCAAATGGTTTTGTTGAAAATTTAATGCAAAAGGAAACTCACTGAGTACCGAAGAATATCGGGATCTGTTTATATATCTGCCGACAACGCGTTCGACTACCCAGAATATACGATATAAAATCCGATGCGAAATTCGGTCTGTGGGCGTCCGGCTTGAAGGTCGCCATCCGGAAGCGTTGGGAATAGTTTCGCTTCAGTTAATCGAACCTGGAAACGATTATTCAGAACGTGAGCACCGTCCTGCATGATTTCGTGCGATATGGCGTTGACTGGTCTGCTTTTTTACGTAAATCTCTTTCACCTTTTTTGAAACGACGGTTTCAGCAGAACGGAACACGGTGAGAATCCGTGGCGGACCCACCGCTGTAATCGGTGACGGGGACTGCAGGGCCTTTGGCCAGCCACTGACAGAAACATTCTGTTGGGAAGGTGCACTTCCTCGGATGACCCGAAAGCCAGAAGACGAGCTGAACCGGTATTCCATCAAACCTGACGGTAAAGGGTTTTGACAAAACGCATTGCGTGCTGTCAAGACCCCCACTGCGGTTTTACAGCACCAGAGGAGATTAAAATGACTGAATCATCCCTGGAACAGCCCCTTGAACAGAATAACGACGAGACCCCTGAAAGAGCGGGCAATGCCGACATCATCGCATTTCGCAAAAGCTGTGATGCCAGTGGCACCGGATTGTCTCATTATATTCTTTCTGAAACCGAAGACAAATGAGCGCCATCTCAGATAACAGGACCGCCGCTTCATCCCGGGGGTATCTGGCAAACAGTGGCAATGGACCGTCTTTTGTTCCCGTGGATATCGGTCACGCAAAGTATATCGGTCTACTCGCGGCCGACACTGCGTTCTGGTCGCTGGTAAAAAAGGAACAACTTTCAGAGGTGCTCGCCGAAGGCAGTTCGTTGATGAGGGAGTATATTGCGCACGCAAGTGTCTTCGCTGAGGAGATGGAAATCCTGCGCTTTGGTCTGAAACCCTCGGCCGTATATTTCAATCCCACCGAGCGGTGCAATCTCAACTGCAGTTACTGCTATATTCCCGCGGATATGCGTCGCGGAGGGGAACACATGTGTACGGAGCGGCTGTTGGACACCCTTGATCGGTTGCGAACATTTCTTGGGAAAAACGTGCCCGCTCATAGACGCCCACAGGTGATTTTTCACGGCGCGGAGCCAATGCTCAACAGGGAAGCGGTATTTGAAGGCATCGAAACGTTTGGCGCAGATTTCAATTTTGGCATTCAGACCAACGCCACGCTGCTGGATGATAGCGCCATTTCGTTTTTACGCAAACACAATGTTGGAATTGGCCTGTCATTAGACGGTCATGAGGCAAAGGTGACTGACGCGACACGGAAAAACTGGACCGATGAAAGCGGAGTTCACGACCAGGTGATTTTAGCCATTGAAAAGTTGAAAGGATACGAGCGATTCAATGTGATTTGCACCGCCACCACACAGAATATGAAATTTCTTCCACAGATTGTGACGTTGCTGCATCAGATGAACGTTGAAACCTGCATGCTCAATCCGGTGCGCTGTACGTTGCCGGGAGCACGGGATGTGAAGCCGGCAGACCATGAACTCTCCCGGTACTATCTGAGCGCCCTTGAAAAAAGTGTTGAGCTGTATGAGGAGACCGGGCGAAAGCTGGTGGTGGCCAACTTTGCCAACATTCTGCTTGGCATCATAGCGCCCACGGCGCGTAGATTAATGTGTGACATCTCTCCCTGTGGCGGTGGTCGATGCTTTTTTGCGGTAGCGCCCAATGGCGATCTGTTTCCGTGCAGCGAGTTTATCGGATTGCCACAATTCTGTGGCGGAAACATCTTCGCAGACCCAATCGACGATGTTCTGAAAAGCACGCCATTCAAGAAGGTGAGTGAGCGCAATGTGGACACCATCACCCCATGCAAATCCTGTGCGGTACGTCATTTCTGTGGTTCTCCATGTCCTGCCGAAGCACATGAGATGAATGGTGGCATGAATACGCCAGGAGCCTTTTGCGAACTGTACGAGCACCAGGTGCGTTACGCCCTGCGGCTGATAGCCGACAACAGACACGAAGCATTTCTTTTTGACAACTGGGAAAAAGACGCTCAAACCATATTTCAGATATAGCCGGGCAGCATCCCGCCTGTGGATGTTTGGGAAGTGTGGAACGGAAGTGCAAATGGATGGATTTATTCATCGCATGTTTTCAGGATGGTGATGGACCAGGGGGCAGGATTGTTGCAGTACCTGGTACAGGATAGTGCCAGAAACCACACACCGTTGTTGTTGCGCCGTGGGACCGTGGAGTTCCAGATCTGTCAGAAAAGTACGCTTGAATAGTTATCAGCACAGTCCCTGCACTCAAAAATGTAATTGACAGCAGAATCGATTCGTTTTGTGAACTGTACATCGCCGTCCCTGAAATAAAATGGTTCGAGTTTCATGCCTGTTGGATTGTTTTTATTGGAATGGATTTGTGGCTGTTTTCAAGGCGGTTGAGCGGCTGTTTTCCGGTTCCGATACGATACATTTTCAGGCGCCGACGCGATGAATGTATTTTATTCGAAATACCTTTCATTCCTGGCTTGACTGTGACTCAGAATTGGGGAAGAAAAAGATACCGTTCACAATCAGAATCTGATTTCATCCAAAGATACGCTGGACAGCCTGACCCAGCTCCGCAAGCGTTCGAACGGGAGTATCACAGATCATTCCGGCAACACAAACGAGCGCAGAGAATGCGCTCAGAATGGGAGAAAGTGATGAATCGACGCAACGCAGCAAAGCTGGCAGTGCTTCTGGTAATCGGAATGCTTTTCGCTGGCTGCGCGAAGACCTATGACAATCCGGTTTTACCCGGCAACCACGCGGATATGAATATCTACCGCGAAGGAGGAGACTTCTATATCGTCGGCTCCAACTTCCACATGATGCCCGCACTCGAAATTCTGCACTCGACGGATCTGCTGCATTGGGAGCGGTTGACCCGTGTTATCCCTTCAACGGCCGCGGCACTGAATGATCAGCTCGACCCGGGACAGGGAACCTGGGGGGCCTTCATTGTCAAAGCCGGCGACATCTATCGGATTTACTACGCTATTGGCGCCACGCAATATTTCTCATCGGCACCCCGTCTGGAGGGGCCATGGTCGGCGCCCGTCAAGGTCAATGCCTTTCCCTACACCCCGCCGGGCAGTGAGATCGCCTACGACCGGGGAACGGGATCTGACAATTCAGTGTTCACCGATCCCGAAAGCGGCAAGACATATATGCTTATCAAAAACGGTATATGTCAATGGGATGCGGATCATCCGAATGACTTTGGCATCAATCTGGTGACGGAAATCGATCCTGATACCGGGATGCTCCTGCCGGAGACCACCATTGACATGAGCTTTGTCAACTGGGACCAGACAACGGGGGGGTGCGGCAATTTCGGCGACCCGGACTGGAGCAAATGGAGCGAAGGGCCGGTCATGGCCAGGCGCGGGGACTGGTACTACTATTTTGTATCCACTCACACGGCTTGCGGCGGCCAGATGCATGCATGGGCGTCGAAGAAACTCGTTGGCAGCACGCCCGAAGATTGGAAATGGCTGGGCTATGTACTGACCGGTGAAGAGCCTTATGCCGGCGTTCAACACAGCACCGCGCCCATGGCGCTTGAGGACGGTACATGGTGGGTCTTTGCACATTCCTATGATTGCTCAGGTGTTGGCACGCAGGAGCATTCCAATGGTGAGTGGATGGGATTGGCGCGCGAAGGATTGCTCCTCCAGGTGACATGGGTTGATCAGGAGGTCGATGGAGAAATTATCCCGATTCCGCAGTACGATACCCGGACGCGCAACTTACCGGCGCCAGACCTTCCGGAGAGCGATATCCCATTTCTCGTGCCCGTGAGTGACAGTTTCAGATCGCGCACTCTCCAGCCCGCGTGGACCACATTTGGTCAATCAGAGGACAAGTATTCGGTCACGGATCGCCGAGGGTGGCTCCGAATCAGTCCGAATTCCGGCGAGTCTACAAGGGTGGTACAGAAGGACGCGCTCCGATCCAGCAATATCGTTGCCAGGATGGACTTCAAGCCCCGGTCGGAGGGCGATGCAGCCGGTCTGATTGTCAGCAATGGCTATTGGGAAGACGAACAGGTGATCTCCGCGCCAACCTGGATGACCGATGGGGAAGGGTTCATGCTTCCGGCCATCTATGAGGTGACTGTCGCCAGAGTCATGGAAGACAACGTTGACACGATTCGCTTTACATACCGGACGCGGGCAGTAGTCCCTCCGGCTGAAGAAGGAGGGGCGTACACCGAGTTGGCCGATTCGGAGGTGGTACGCTACGAAGCGCCAGCGCCTTGCGCCTCGACCATCTGGCTGAAGCTGGCTCGCACGCGCCACTTGGCCACCGCCTGGTTCAGCACGGACCGCAGCCACTGGACACAACTGGGCGGCGAGATTGACGTGAGCGCACTCGACAGCTTCTACGCCATGGCCCATAGCTGGATTGGCAATCAGGCCGGTATGTTTGCAACCAACAGGCGCGCTGATTTTGATCTGTTCACGTACCGGGATGGATTCTCCGGAATGCCGGCCGCCGAGACGGACCAGCAGTCCGGTACGATCGTGATATCGAGCGCTTCTGCGGGGGGGGCGGTGCTGAGCCTGAAAGACGACACATGGGCACTGTACGGCAGCGTCGATCTGGGCAGCGGAGGCATTAACGCCAGGGCAATCGAATTGGTCGGTTCGGCTGCCGGCAAAGGCGGGACGGTAGACGTCTGGATTGATCCCCTCGCGTCAAACAGAAAGCGAATCGCGCGTTGCACCATCCGGGGCACGGGCGATTGGGAGACGTGGAAGACAACCAGATGCAAACTGAAGGCATCCGGTACGCACGAGGTGTATCTGAAGGTCACGGGGGGCCATGGAGAGGTCATGCGCATCTCTTCTCTCCGGTTCGTTCCCCACCGCTGATTCGATTTTCGAGGTTTGTATCTCCTCCCACTTTTAAAACCTGTGAATCCTGATGAATGCCGGTCCTCGCCATACAAAAGGGACAGGTATGGTAGCTTACTGGTGCGGGTCGGGGATTGACTTCGGTTGCTGACGGTCGGGCGTGTAGCGGCGAATAGCCCCATTGTTTTAAGACCCCGCCTCAGGCGTGGATCTTATTTGAGCTGTTATTTTCTAACGATTCCACTTATTACTAAAAATTATTTTCTTATTATTAACTGGAAGGAGAACTATATTGAAAACCGATACGAAAAATAGGGGCCTTATGATTGTCATATTGCTATTGGCAGTCGGATGTGGGTCGGGGGAAAATCCCGACATAGAGATGAATAATACGAACAGCGACAGCGATACGGACAGCGACAGTGACACGGACAGCGACACTGACACGGACAGCGACACTGACTCGGACAGCGACAGCGACAGCGACAGCGACAGCGATACGGACAGCGACAGCGACACGGACAGCGACAGTGATACGGACAGCGACAGTGACACGGACAGCGACAGTGACACGGACAGCGACAGTGACACGGACAGCGACAGTGACACGGACAGCGACAGTGATAGTGATACGGACAGCGACAGTGATACGGACAGCGACAGTGATACGGACAGCGACAGTGACACGGACAGCGACAGTGATACGGACAGCGACAGCGATACAGACAGCGATACAGATTCAGACTCGGGTGAATTTGTGTTGCAATGGTCCGATGAGTTCGACGACTTTGACAGTTCAAAATGGGAATTGATGACACATAGCTGGGATGGAAATGTGGCACAATTTTCCACAGAAAATACCCGATTCGAAGATGGTCTGCTTTTCCTTGATTTGACAGAGGAACCAGGTGACAGTGAAAAACCATATCGGGGAGTTGAAATGCGTTCTGTTCGGACGCTGACGTATGGAAAAATCGAAGCATCCTGCAAATTCGCCACTGGTTCCGGTGTGGTATCCTCATTGGTGGCCATTTATACACCGTGGCCTCCGGACGACTGGAACGAAATAGACATTGAGTATTTAGGCAAAAACAATGACCAGATTCAGTTTAATCACATGATTAACATTCCCCCTGCAAACCCGGAAACTGATCATCGTCAATACCCCCACATGGCATCGCTGGGGTTCAATCCCACTGAAGAATTTCACACGTATACTATTGAGTGGGTACCGGATGAGGTTCGTTTTATAGTGGACGGCAAATTGTTGTACACTGCCACAGAGGAAGCCTCCCGTCTTGTACTGCCTCAAAATATTCTTCTCACCATATGGGCGTCTGATGCCGCAGACTGGGCTGGTCCTCTCAGTGATGCCTCAACACCGACCGCAGCGGTGTACGACTGGATTAAGGTATACAGTTACGTTGGCAAATAACCGGTCGACACCACAAAAAAAGTCCGCGTCAGATATTACAGCTCCGATTCCACCAGGTGCGAACAATCCTGATGTGGACGCCGTCATACGCCCCGTGCCCTCAAGCGTTGGCTTTTTTGCTCATCCGCCAGGTGAAAATAATTAAAGCAGCAACTGCGGGAAGAAGAGCGATACTGGTTGTATCCCCCTGCAGCAAATTCGTCAGCCAGGAGCGATACGGATTTCCGGCGTCGAGGAAGCTGGTAAATACGCCATCATATCCTTTAATCGAATAATTCGTTGCCGTCGCCATTTCGGTGACAACTGGCGCAAACATTGAGGCGTAATACAGATTAATGACAACGACAGGAATGCCAATGATGAATGACTTCAGCATATTCCCACGGGTTGCCACAGAAATGATACCTACCGGTACGAGTAAATTGGTCAGATCACCTATCGGTATAAAATTTACGCCAGGCAATACGATTGCCAGCAGTATGGAAACAGGCATCAATAAAATTGCGACAACCAGTACTGAAGGGATTCCAAATAAGATTGCCACATCCAGGCCAATGAATGTATCAGAACTTTTTTTAAATCTGGACTCAATAAAGGTCTTCATTCCTTCTGAAACAGGTACAAGCGCAGATCCAAGGACACCCCCCATCATAGGCAATATAAAAATGACTGCTGCAAACTGAAAGGCGATATTCAGGATGCCTTTGATATCATATTCGGCAAAGATCCCGAGAACAATGCCCATAATCAGTCCCAGGATCATCGGTTCTCCCAGGAGGCCCAACTTTTTTTTCATTGTTTCCGGATCAGATTTTGACTTGCGAAGAAATGGAATTTTATCCAATAGCCAGTTCAGTGAAACTGCAATTGGAAAGTGCATAATCCCGGAAAGGTGAGGAATGCAGATCCCTTTCATTCCAGACAGTTTATTGGTCAGCGGTGCACTCCATTCCGCCAGTTTTAAAACCAGTATGAAGCTGATGGATGCAAAAACGATAGCCATCCACACTTCTCCAGTTGTAAAATGAATAAGTGCCGCCAAAAATATTACATGCCAATAATTCCAGATGTCGATATTGATGGTGCTGGTTAAACGCGTAACCAGCAAAATCGTATTTATTGCCATAAAAATGAGGAGTAAAATCGGCGCCCAGTCATAATTCCAGGCAATGGCTGCCAGGGGAGGCCATCCTGTATCGAGGACAGGCATATTTAATCCTGAGTTCTCGATCAACGCTTTCATGGCGGGATTGACAAAGCTCACAAAAAAATCGAATGTCATAAAAATGCCAATAAAAGCAATGCCCAGTTGCAATGAAGATTTAATCGCAACCACAAATTTTATGCGAAAAATCATTGCCAGAATAAAAACAATAATTGGCAACATCACATAAGATTGAAAACTGAGAAAATACGTAAAAAAATCAGATAGTATATTCATTTCAATAGTAGCTCCTTGCAGCATGTATAGACCATAAAACAATAATCACCATTCAGATTCAAAACCAAATAGCACCAATAGAATCCAGAGGCCTGTTCCCGGCTTCTTCCAGGCAAGTTGCGGAGCTGGAGCCCTGCGTTCTCAGGGAAAAAAACAGAACTCATTGCCTCGGGGTCACCCATTGGAGGGAGTGTTCAGTTTTTCGGCGATCAGTCGGTGAATCTGGTCGTTGATTTCCTGCACGGTCCGTTGCCCGGGGTGAACGGGCGGGAGGTAGTCCACCGAAATGCGGGAGAAGAATCGCGGAATAAGGGATTTAGAAGGCAGGGCTTTGCCAGAGCCGCTGATGCACACTGGAACAACAGGCACGTTCAGCTCACTGCTCAGGATGGCGTAGGTCTTTTTGAACAATCCCAGACGGCCGTCACTGTTGCGGGTGCCTTCTGGAAAAATGATAACATTGCTCCCTTTGCGCAGAGCCGATGCCAGTCGTTGAATCGAGTCTTTCAGATTATTCTTTACATCCACGATAATCACGTTGTTGGTGTCTGCCAGTCTGCGCAACAGGGGATTCCGGATGTGATTGATCTTTGCCAGAAAATAGGTGCGGTACATGGTTCGGGTGGAGAGTGGCGCGACAACGACCAGTCCATCCATGGCGCTTTGATGGTTGGGGGCCAGAATGCATGGCGCTTCGGGCAATTCTGTTTCGCCGGTTACTCGAAGTCGGAATAGAAATCTGACAAACGCTTTGGTCATTATGTGGAACAGCTTCAGGGTCAGTGCGGCACGGGGCAGGGAGACGGCTACCTGTTCGTTGATGATGGCCTTCCAGTCGGTTATTCCTTCGTTCGTATGTTGTTTGTGCTCCCGTACATGGTAGGCCAGGGCCGATACGGTGCTCAAGTTGTCTATCTCGTCAGAGGAGAGATGAATGCCGAAGGCGAAGCCGAGAAAACTCTGCAGCGAGACTTTGGCCAGAGAATCCAGCGCCAGATCTATCTCCAGGTGGTCCCCTGCAAAAACCGGTTTTCCCGTCTCCGCTTCCAGAAATGCTTTAATTCTGAAATAGTCGGCGAAATCGGGGTCCGGCACCTGTCTTTCACCGACGCGATCGATGGTGGTCGCCATGGCTGGCAAATCGAATCGCTTCAATTTTCCAAGGCGGGTGCGCGGCAGTTCCTTTTCGGTGAAAGTAAACCCGGAAAGTCGTTTGTATGGTGATGACTTTCTATTCCAATCATCAATTGCCGCTTTGCACAGGGCGTCTGGCGAAACGAATGTCGAACCTTTGTGAATCTGAGCGGTGCCGGTGAGAATTGCCCGCAGGCGGTCGTTTCCTGTGTATATTCCCATGTCGGTGAAAAGCGGATTGGTGTCGAGAAAGGCTCTCTCCATCTCTTCGGGGTTGATGTTTTTGCCATTGGACAGGACGATGATCTCTTTGCGACGTCCGGTGATATAAAGATATCCCGTCTCGTCCACGTGGCCCAGATCGCCGGTATGCAGCCATCCATCCACTATGACATCGTTGGTCTCTTCGGGGCGGTTGTAGTACCCCTGCATGACGTTCGGTCCCTGTACGCAGATCTCTCCATCCATCACCTGCACCGCGACACCGGGCAGCACGAAACCGGCACTTCCCGGCCTTGCTTTTCCCGGGTGGCTGAATGAAATCATGGGGGAAGTTTCGGTCATTCCGTACCCTTCCAGAATTTCGAATCCCATGGTCTGAAAATCTGAAGCGATGTTGGCATCGAGCGCGGCACCACCACTGATGAGGTACTTGACCTTCCCTCCGAATTTTCGGTGCACGCTGCCGAATAGCAGTTTTGAAACTGCCGGAGACTTCTGTTTTTTCGCAAAAGAAAAAAACATGCGTGCAACGGCGGACTGATTGATCTCTGCGCGGATTCCCCTGATGATTGTTTCATAGAGGCGGGGAACGCCAATGATGATTGTGATTCGAGCTGTCTTCAGTGTGTGTAGAATATCCCGTGGCAACAGTGATGGACAGAAAACGGTGGTGGCTCCGATTCCCAGGGGAATGAGTATGGTTCCAAGGAGTGCGTATATATGGTGCAGGGGGAGCAGGGCCATGACCCGGTCGGAACTCTGGTATATATTACCGGTGACTGCTTCCACCATAAAGGCCAGATTGGCAAACGAGAGCATGACGCCCTTGGGGGATCCGGTGGTGCCGGATGTATAGATAATCAACGCGGTTGCGTTTTTGTCATGGACCGAAATGTCTTCTCCGGGATTGTCACCCGCGGCCGTCGCGTTTTGCGGTTGGTCGTTGAGGCTCTGCAGTCCGGGAGGATGCTCGCACAGGGAGAGAGCTTCTTTTGCCCTGGCCGCAAGGTCGCTCGAAACAAAAAGCACCTCCGGTTTGCAGTCTTTCAGAATATAGGCAATTTCTTCGGCTGTACTCAGCGCATCTATCGGAACCGCCACGCACCTTTTAACCCATATGGCGTAAAGCGCGTATATCCACTCGGGCCTGTTTTCGCAGAGAATGGCCACCTTTGTGGCGCCCTGCGGAATCCGTTGGGCCAGGATGTGGATTGAGGCGATGACATCGCTGAAAGAAAACTGTACATCGTGATGAATAAGGGCCGGTTTTGAACTGTTTCGAAGTAGCATCCGGTAATCCTATACCGTTTTAAAGGGGAAACAGCAATCGCAGGCTGAGAAAAAAGCAGGCAACCATCGACAGCCCGTAAGTCTGCTGTGCCCCTGCGCAGGGAGGCCGAAGCCACTTATGGGCCCAATAAAGTGCTGCATGTGTACCCGCTCGACAGCACCCATGCCGAATCCGAAGCATATTTTGAGCGGGGTTGTTAAAACAATGTGGGTTTGAACCGCTCAAGACAGGCAGTGGGCAGATGCGTTAAAAGACCAATTAACCGATGGTAAGGAACTGTTGCTGCTGGTCCCACCGGATTCGTTGCCGCCGCGGAATGTCATCATATGCACTGGTAGCGCATATGGTAAAGGCCACCGGCCAGCGGGCCAATTTGATTGCCATTGCCTGCAATGAAATATTGTTGCGGCTCAAACCGCTTAAAGGATGGGATTCGTTGTGCGACGACAAAATAGCCTGTGCGCTCGACCGCGAGGTAGTGTTTACCACGGTACGCGAAAAACAATCCTAGAACTTTGTCTCAAAAGTTCTTTTGGTATAAGCCGCCCCGAAGGGGCCCAGGCATATCAGCCCCGGGCATCGCCCGGGGTTTCGGTGAATTGATAAATATATTCAGCCCTGCAAAGGGAGTTACATTCGGGGCTACAATAGTCGCCTTTAAAGCCCGTCGACGGATGTGGCGCCCTTACAGGGCTATTTTCATAAATCATCATCCGTCCCCCGGGCGTTGCCCGGAGCTATTATGCGCATGCCCTTTCAGGGCCAAAAGCATCCAAAATGAAAACATAATGGGTGGCCATCTACATCACACAGGATATGCAATTTCGTAGAGTATCCCCCACGCGAACGTCCCAATGCATGATCCATGGGCTCAGATTGGGTCATCTTTTTTTTCCTCCACCAGAGGCGCATCGTGCAGCGCGGGAATTTTAAAGGTGAGTGTCCCCTTTATGTGTTGATAGTCGTCGTGGAGCAACTTTTTATGCTGGTGCTTTGAAAATGTATCGAAGTTTTAAAGGTGAGTGTCCCCATTTTTAAAGATAGTTTTAAAGGTGTGTGTCCCCTTAATGTCAGGACGCCACCAGTTATCGTTGTCCTCTGGTGTACTCTCCTCCCGCATCCAGCTTTTCTTGTTTACCGGATTCTTTTGTACCAGCTCATAGTCAATGGCTTTTTCAAAAATGCTGTCATGGACACACGGCTTTCGTTCTTGCAGCTGGCGTTATTTTCAGGGCAGGTGTACATTGTATAATGGAGCGGCCGTCGTGCGTTGGAGGATGGGGACAGGAAGCCGATTTCAATTTTTTAACAGGAGCTTTCATTAAAATGAGATCAGATAAAGAAATTGACTACCTCGAAGAGTTCATTCCAACGCTTGCAGCAAGCGCCACCAAAAAGGCCTACCTGGATGCGTTGTGTCGCGGCAACACGGTCACTGAAATCGTTGATGGTAAAATTGTAGAAACCGCACCAGACGGTACCAGAACAATTATCGGCGACGCAAAACCAATGGTAAAGATTCCCCCAAACAGCATTTCCAAAAATGACTGACTACGAGTATAGAATCCCACGATTGCGAATGTTTGCCGGTCCCAACGGGAGCGGCAAAAGCACTTTGAAATCTGTGATTTCTGAAGATTTGCTCGGCGTTTATATCAACCCGGACGACATCGAAAGGGAAATCAAACAGTTTAATTTTCTGGATTTACGAGAATATGGGGTTGATACAACAGCCGAAAACATACTGACCTTTTTTGCCAATTCAACACTTCTGGAAAAGGCTGAACTACAGGACGAAAGTGACAGCCTCTCATTTTCAGATGACAAACTCAGTTTTTACGCCGTGTCGGTAAACGCCTATTTTGCTTCTGTGTGTGCGGATTTTATACGACGGGAACTGTTGAAAAAACGTGTTTCATTCACTTTCGAAACCGTTATGAGTTCCCCTGACAAAATCAAACTTCTGCGGGCGGCAAAGAAATTTGGGTACCGCACATATCTGTACTATATCGCAACCGACGATGCCGCAATCAATGTCACAAGAGTCAGACAACGGGTCGCATCAGGTGGTCACAGCGTGCCCGAAGACAAAATTGTAAGCAGATACGACCGCTCTTTGGACCTGTTGCCATCGGCAATAGCCGAAACGAACAGAGCTTACATATTTGACAACTCCGGTGATGAATCGATGTGGATGTGTGAAATCACGGACGGTGTGGACGTTGACTACAAACAGGAAGCCGTACCCGATTGGGTATACCGCCATGTCGTTGAACCGTTGAGCAGATAGCCATTTCTGGGGTCAGCCCCATTTGCTCAGAATTTTCAGTTGCCGGAATCAGCTCACATTCCAAAAATCCAGTGCAACACGCCCATGACTGTAGCGCAAATAGCCCAAATCCAATATGTTTGTTAATCATGAACAAAGACCAACAAATCCAGCAACTTCAAAGAGAGATCGCTGCTCTTCGAAAACAGCTGGAAACGAAACAGCGCGAGTTGGCAACCCCGAACCCAATCGCTCGGAGTCATTTTCCGAGAAGGAAGGGGAGTATCCTTTGCAGACGAAGGATGCGCGGTATCGGATGCTCTCGCTGCTGAAGTTCTATCAGTCCGTGTATCAGATGCGGGTGGCGGGGTTCTGTATCATGGGCAATCATTATCACCTGGTGGCGGAGTTTTCGGAGTATCGGGAGATGAGTCGGGATGAACTCTACAGGCTGGCTTTGAAGCTGTACAAAAAGGAAAAGCAGAAACTGGATGCGTGGACGCAGGAGAAATGGCAGCAGTTCAATCAGCGGATTTTTGATGTGTCGGAGTTCATGCGCAATTTTCAGGCGGCGTTTGCCCGGTGGTATAATGGGATACATGATCGGAAGGGGCGGTTCTGGGGCGACCGGTTCAAGAGCACGCTGCTGGAAGATCAGAAGGCAATGATCGACTGTCTTTTGTATGTGGAGCTGAATCCGGTGCGGGCGGGGATGGTGGAACGTCCCGAGGAATACGAAGGGGCGTCGCTGTATTTCCGTGAGGTGGCGGATGACCACTGGATGATTCCGCTGAAGGAGTTGATGCCGGCGAAGACACAGCGGGAGGCGTTCAAAGACTACCGCGCGGCGGTGTATTATCGGGGGAATGTGCGGAGCAAAGAAGGGCAGCGGGAAATTTCGAATTACATTATAGCGCTTGAAGAATCCCGGGGATTTGAAGCGCCGGGCGCCTACCGCAAACGCTTTCGCCATTTTGTGGACGGGCTGGTTCTCGGTAGCCGGGATTTTGTGGACACATATCTGCAGGACCTCCGAACCCGGGGAGTGTATCTGCGTCGTAAAAATGTGCTGCAGACCGGACGCGGCGAGATGACCATGCTGCGAGAGCAGCGCGGATTGAGCTGAGCTGAGGTGAGCGGATTGCGGTTGTCGGACGGGACAAAGGACGGATGGGATGGCGAAGGTAAGGGACGGAAATAACCGGAACAACGGGGATGTTGATAACCCTCCGCCATCGCTCGCAGATGAACTTTGGCGCAATTTTCAGATTTTCAAAATTCAGCGCACATTTTCGACATTCATGCGAATGGCCACTTTGCAGTTGCACATAATCAGCAAATAAAACCTTGGGACTACTGTGTCATTAATATGGCCAGCTTCTCAGTTCCTCCAAACAGGATGGATGCAGGATAACGAAAAGTATCATGATGAAATTTTTAAAGGTGAGTGTCCCCATTATTTTTTTTGGTCTTAATCGGCGCTTTCGGTCTGACCCTCCTACTTGCCATTTATTTTCAGTTGGTCTACCCAATCCCATAGTTGTTGGTTCAACGGCCCGGTCAGATGGCACTACACATCTGATTCTGTCACCAATGGCGCTTATGGAAAAAATTGGCGGCGTTAATTCCGCGGTAGTTCCCCAAAAGCCTGAGAAAGAACAAATGCAGAAAACGCGCGGCAAATCAAAAACAGGCTTCTGTGGGTTGCGTTGTTGGCTCGCACTTTTAATCTTCAATATGGGAAGCCGTACTAAGGACTCGTTTTTTTGGGGGTGGCGAATCAACAGTATGTTGGGTCTTGAACACATCTTCGAGGTGAAACACCGGTTGGCGCAAGATGTGGTACCTGTGTTGATTTGGGGGTAAATAGAACCTGTGCGTTCACTGGGGATTAGATGCGGCCCTGGACGGTTTTCAGCAGTGACTGGACTTCCAG
Organism: Polyangia bacterium; assembly: GCA_050287845.1. Classification (GTDB taxonomy): domain Bacteria; phylum Myxococcota_A; class Polyangia; order JAAYKL01; family JAAYKL01; genus JAFGXQ01. Next base: position 2,638 of record JBNKCR010000053.1, on the reverse strand, counting down.
CAAGTCGTTGTCGCCGGGAAGGGCTTCGAGGGCGTGGGTCACTGTTGACAGCGCAGCTTCAATGACAGTCAGGGTTTCAGAACGGGATGTGTCATTGCTGTACTGGTGTTCCTGAATCCACTTCAGGGTTTCAGCATAGGCGACAATTGCGTTGCCCTTGATGAGTTCAAGGTTGTGCTGGGTCAGCAGGGTATTTAAATCCACCGTGACCTCTGTCTGTTTGGATACCCGCGTAAATGGATCTTCCCAGGTGGCGCCAACAACGAATTCCTCGCTTCCTGATGCGCCGGCCCCACCGCAGGTTTCGAGAACCTGGTGAAAGACCATCGCGTCGTTGGGGCCGAGATGCTGGGGATCCACTTCAGCGGCATTGGTGGAAATATCCTCGCCATGGAACTCCTCCACGTACCAGCCCGGTGGCGGAGTGATAAATCCCTGGACATCTCTGGCAGAGACTTCCATATTGGCCAGGAATTTGGAAGGTGCGCTAAACTGACGGTGCACTTCATCGATAGTATCCACAAACATATAGGCGCCTTTACCCGCGTCTGTAATATCGTTCATCAGTTTTTCGTTGTAGCTGTTGCTGTTGCTTATTCCCACACCGGCCATGTAGATGGCTTCACTGTTGCCATCTTCTGCATTCTCGGCAATCAAATCAATATCTGTCACCCCCACATTCGCGCCACCGTCGCTGATAAGGATCACCCGGTTGATGCGTGTGGCGTCAAATGAGCGTTTGGCCAAATTGTAAGCGGTGACCAGACCGCTGTGTAAATCGGTGCCACCACTGGCGCTGAGATTGTTAATGGATACCGCCATGTCGTAGTCGTGGAATGGCGTGGCAAATGCCACTTCGTGGGCTTCAAGCAGAACCGCATTTGAGGTGTTCCACGCCACCATCGAGACATAATCGCCCGGGCGAACATTCTGCACCATTGCCCAGCATGACTCCCTGAGCAGTGAGATGGGCGTGCCCGACATGGAACCGGAGGTGTCCACCGAGAACACCAGGTTCAGTGGTCTGCGGGAGACGTTGTCCACCTTTTCGGACTGGATGCCGATTTGCATGAGATAGTTGCTGTTTTCGGCGTCGAACATCATCTGAGGCGAGACCACGAGATTTCCGGCGGTGGCTTCAGGATAATCAAAATCGTAGTAATTCAAGAACTCATACGTGCGGATTTCCATATTCGGCAAACGGCCGTTTTGAATCTGCCAGCGGGCAATGACCGGGGATGCCATGGAATTGGAGTCATCCGCAGACATGTAATACGTATATTGCGCATTGGGGTCGCAGGCAGCGGCATTGCTGTCTGAATCGTTTGCCGTCTCGGAATCGGTGTCTGTATCGGTATCGGTATCGGTGTCTGTATCTGTATCGGTATCTGTATCGGTATCGGTGTCTGTATCTGTATCTGTATCGGTATCGGTGTCTGTATCTGTATCTGTATCTGCGTCAGTGTCGGCATCAGTATCTGAGTCTGAGTCTGTGTCTGTGTCGGCATCAGATGTTCCCCCTGGTGCAGGATAGCAAATGCCGGCGCTGAACGAGTTGTCACATTCCATATCGGCGGGACAATCGGTGGTTGAGCGACAGGTGAGTACGCAAACCTTCTGGAAATCGTTGATTTGTTTGCATTCCGATGTGGCGGCGCAGGCAGTTGCGCTGGATGTGCAGTCCGCGTCAGTGGTGCAGGTTTTCAGGCACTGCCCGGTGCGATCGCTCCTGTTCAGCACGGCGCAGTGGGTGCCGTCGTCGCATTGATCGGTGTTGCAGGCACAGAGCGCGCCGGAGTTGAGGACACAGTCTTCGCAGGCGGAGTGATCCACGTTTTCACCCCATGTGGTGTCACTGTCAATCGGAACCTCCGAATCTTCCCACCCGGTTTCAGTATCGGCGCTGGTATCCGGGACTCCCGTGTCGACATATTGTTCTGTATCGCCGTCAAAAGAGTCCGTATCCGCATCCGTGTCACCATCGCCCCCGCTGAATGGTTCAACGCATCGATATACGCCCTGAACCACACTACACTTCAGTCCCTGGAGTGCACAGTCGTCCCATTCCTTCCACACACCACTGTCACATCGCATCAGAATATCATTATCATCACAGTCCATTTCGCCATAACTGCAGGGCGTGACATTTTCGTTCTCGCCACCCGCTGTGTCATCGTTTTGTGTTGGACCGTCCTGGGCGCATGAAATCACGGTGACGGTAAGAAAAACGGCTATACTCACTCTAAACGTATTGTCTATCCTTGTTTTCATCGCATTTTTCCTCTTTCCATTGTTTTCGGGGACGGGCCAGATTGTGCCGGATTGTCCCGTGTTTTGGTACAATCGGTAGAGCAACTTATGTTCCATGACTCGCTGCGGCTTTATTTTTTGATTAATTTTATGTGTTTAAGACATATTTCGTGTTTTGTTGTTAATGTGTCATGTGTGCCACAAACGATTCTGTGGCGGGATAGACTGCAATTTTTTGCACAGATAATTGTTGTTTACAAGATTATTCTGACCGCTTCATAAGCAATTATTCTGACCGGAAAAGAGGACGAAATCAGCTGGTTCACCGAAACAATTGTTTGGATTTTGGTTGAAATAACCGCGTTATTCTGACCGGTGTTTATATTTT
>JBNKCR010000052.1:0-31370 GCA_050287845.1 Polyangia bacterium | reverse complement strand
TTCTCAGTGCGGCCACCTGGCCCTGCTTGCCCGATCATTCAGGAAGTAACTGTTTCGCGATAGTCCTACCAGGTTATGATTTTTCTGTACTGGGTGACGGCAGTAAGACCCATGATCCGACTGGAGCTCATGCCCCTTTCTCAGTTTGGTTCCGAGCAGGCCATCATTCATTGGTGAGGTCCTCGCGACACTCCCCCTGGCCAGAGTCCACAAGTTTGCCACCTCGGGCCGTCGCTTTGGTACCAGTAAAACGGTACAGCAAAGGAGATTATGCTATGGCAGTCCGCAAAAAGAAAAAGTCGAAACAAAAAGTGAATGTTCATTCTTTACCGGTTATTCATCCTCATGCTGCCGGAATTGATTTGGGAAGCAGAGAGCATTGGGTTTGCTGTCCGCCAGGACCCAATGTCGAGACGAATGTACGTGTATTCGCCACCACAACGCCTCATTTGCTGGAGATTGCTGAATGGCTAATTGAGCAGAATGTTGAATCTGTAGCGATGGAAAGTACGGGCGTATACTGGATTCCCCTGTACGAATTGCTTGAATCCCAAGGGATTCAGGTGATTCTTGTCAACGCGCGTCAGTTAAGCCATGTACCTGGGCGTAAAACAGACATGCAGGACTGCCAATGGCTGCAACTCCTTCACAGTTGTGGATTATTGAAAGGCTCTTTCCGTCCGGACGAAGCAATATGTCGATTGCGTGCTTTGCGACGGCAAAGTGCGAATTTGACTGCTGAGCAATCCAAAACCGTGCAGTGGATGCAAAAGTCGCTTGACCAGATGAATATTCAGGTCCATCGAGCTGTTACCGACATAACCGGAAAGACCGGCCTTTCCATAATACGGGAAATCGTTTCCGGTGAACGCGATCCCCAAAAACTTGCTTTGCTGCGAGATCCTCGCTGTAAGAAATCTCTGGATGAAATTGCAGCGCATCTTACGGGTACCTGGCGAGAGGAGCACCTTTTCAATCTGAAAATGGCTCTTCGGCTATTTGATCAATTAGGCGACATGATTGCTTCATACGATCATATGATATTGCACGAATTAAAAAAGCTTCAGCCTCCCGAACGCTCTGAAGAACCGGTCCCGGCGCATCCCAAATCTAAAAAGGAGAAGGAATTTAAAAAGCGAGGTGAACAGGAGCTCAGAACAGAACTGTGGCGATTAACTGGTGTAGATCTTACTCGTATAGATGGGATTGGTGTCCGCGCTGCGGAGGTACTTGTTACAGAAATAGGAATTGATCTCTCTAGATTTCCAACTGAAAAGCATTTCGTATCATGGTTGCGTCTTTCTCCCAAAACAGCTATTTCTGGCGGAAAACCTGTGAAGAAAAAGAAAATCAGTATTGGCTCAACACAAATATCCCAGGCTATGAGAATGTCAGCGGTAGCCTTAAAAAATTCTAAAACTGCAATAGGGGCATACTTAAGACGAATTTCGCGAAGAAAGGGGATGACCGTTGCCGTATTTTCAACAGCAAGAAAGCTGGCAACGCTTGCTTTTAGAATGCTTAAATATGGGCAGGACTATGTAGACATTGGTGAAGAAAGTTACGAAGCGCAGTTTCAAACAAGTCGACTAAATAGAATAAAATCCATCGCAAAATCAATGGGATATAAAATCATTCAAAATAATGCTGGTTGAGTTACTGGCCACGAATCACTTTTCAAGACCGTCCCTGCTTTGTTTTTGTGATGCGTCCAGATTTTCCTTTTACAACAACCTCCGTCGTCGAGGGGGAAAAATTACACTGCTGACAACGGTATTTTCAGATTTGTGATAGATCTGCTGGAATAAGCCCTCAACTGTATTCGGATTCGAGTCGCGGTTCACGCCGACCGTTTTACCACGAAGGCAAAGTTGGAGGTGGCGGAACCGCCCAGGTTGAGCATGGCAGCGGTGCGGGCGTTTTTGACCTGGTATTTTTCGGCTTTTTCACCGATCTGGTTGTACAAATCGAGCATCATGCGCACGCCGGTGGCCCCCACCGGGTGTCCGCCGCCAATCAATCCGCCGCTGGGGTTAACCGGCAGGTCGCCGTTGGAGAAAATTTTTCCGGATTCAATGGCCTCGAACTCCTTGCCGGGCGGAGTGATGCCAAAACACGAAATGGCGGCGTATTCACTCGATGTGAAACAGTCGTGGGTTTCAATGAGATCCAAATCACTGACCGTTATCCCCGCCATCCGATAGGCGTCTTCGATGGCCATGCGGGTGAATGGCAGAATGCAGTCGTGGTTCTTTGCGTACGCCATTTTCTTGCGATAGCTGACCGGCGCATGACGGTGTCCCCAGCCCGCGATAAAGGGAAGCGCGTCGAGGGACACGCCGTGGGTGTCGCAGTATTCCCTGGCATAGGTTTCGGTGCACAGCAGCAGGCAGGCGCTGCCATCGGTAATCTGGGAACAGTCAGATACCGCCAGTCCGGCGCCCACCAGCGGATTGTATTCCACGCCCCGGGTCTGGGCATGGGCCAGGTTCATGAACCATTTTCGGGTCTGGGCGTTGGGGTTGCGTTTGGCGTTCTTATAATTCTTGTTGGCAATGATGGCCAGGTGGTCCATGTACCTTGACTCATTCAGGTGATACTTGCGAATGGTGTCCAGGGCCAGTTGGCCGAACAGCTCGGGGAAGGGATATTTTTTTCCTGCGGCCTCCTGCTCATAGAAGGCCGCACCGCCGAGCACCGACGCCCCATCCAGTGAGTTGAGGGATTTCATGATTTCAATGCCGAGCACCATGCCCACGTCCACACCGTTTCCGAGCTGGTGAATGGCGGAGAGCAGCGCCGCGGAACCGGATGCGCAGGCCGATTCGTACCGGATGGCCGGCATGCCGATGAAGGCATCGTCCACTTCGTCGAGAAATGCGTTCAGGTGGGCCTGGTTCAGGTAACGTTCGCCGCCGAAGTTGGCGATGAATCCGGACATCCGACCCGCTTCGTTGAGCCCTCTTATCTCTTCCATTTCCAGTCCCACCGTCTCCAGGGTCTGGTGGACCACCTCGGTCATCATGGCCACAAAGCTTTTGCCCTCTTTGGTCCAGTTTCGTTCAAAGTCGGTTTGCGCACCGCCCAGTATATAAATTTTTTTCATCTTCAATTCCCACTTACCGTAAAATTCCGGTACCCTGCGTCCCGATTCCGGTCGCCGCGGTTCAGGTAGCTTTCAATCTGGCTTTGGGTTTTTTCTTTGAGCCCCACATCATACTTTCCGCAGAGATCGGTAAAGGTGCCGTCGTTCAGATTTCGGGTCAGCTGCCACAGCCAAAAGGTGGGAGGCGTCCAGGCAAACCCGTTCATCATCACATCATCCACATGGTGAATATCGGCAACGACCTGTGGCACCAAATCGAAAGAAAACACAATGTACGAGAGGATGTACGACAGCACAATAAACGCCGCATCGTTGTTTTCAGCAAGCAGGCGGGGCAGAACGTCGTGGTATCGGCCATGGCGCACAATGTGCCTGATGGATTCGATGACGGGAATCCGGTAGTCGGTGGCCGGTCGATAGGCATTATCCCGCACATCCCAGACCTGGGGCAGCGACGCGCTTTTGTGACGGTAATCGTATAGTCCCTGTCTGGCCTTGCTGCCGGTGTGACCATCGTGAATCAGCTGTCGGATAAAACCGGAAACGCTGCGCGACGACGCATTTGAAAGCTTGTCATGGATGTTTTCCACAATAGACTGGTATACATCGAGTCCCACGTAATCCAGGGTGATGAGGGGCGCCATGGTATTTCCGGCGGCGTTGCCCAGAATGTAGTCCACGTAATCGATGCCCCCTTTGTCGGCATGCTGTTCGCAGATGAAGGTGGCCATTTCGAACAGCCGAAAGCCAATGTAGTTGCCCGCAAACGCCGCCCGATCACTCTCAATGGGAATGATGCTGCGGTGGAGGGTCGATTCGAGAAATCCGGTAAACGCGGACGCCAGCGTCTCATCGGTATAGCGGGTCCGGATAATCTCACAGGCGGTCATCTTTAAGGGAGGATTGAAAAAATGGGTGCCAAAGAAATTTTGCCGCCGGGCGCTGAACGCCTCCGAAAGTTCATGAATGGAGATGCCGGAAGTGCCGGTGGTGATGACACATTGGGCAGACGCGTGCTGGTCGATGATGGTATTCACGCTTTTTTTCACATCCAGGTCCTCAATCACGCTCTCGAAAATCCAGTCGGATTTGCCAAGAATCTCCCTGGCCCCGGAAAGCGTGCACGGAATCAGCCTGGATTCCAGGGTGCTGCTTCGGACGCTGGAAATGGCTTTGCGCACGCCTTTTTCGGCGTCCTCCATGGTGCGGGCCATCATGTACACCGTGGCGTCGGTGAACGCCGCAATCATGCCGCCAATTTTTGAACCGATGGTGCCATTGGCCCCAATAACTGTAACCGTTTTTATCTGCATCTGTTTTTCATCCCGATCATTTGCCGAGTTCTTCATATGAAATAATTCTGTATCCATACCGGTGCCGGATTTCTTCCTTACTGTGGGACAGCAGGGCATTCAGCTCGTCTGTCCAGTGATACCTCCAGTGCCCGTACACCTGTTCGCGCGCCGGATCCTCATCCCCGGGATGGCTCATTATTTCAACACAGTTCGCCCGTGGCATGTTCGCAAAAATCTTGTCCAGATTGGCCCCATTGAGGTGGCCCCCGAACAGCATGCCCATGAATCCGTCCGGCATTATATTGTGCTGTGCAGTAAACTGTTTTCTGGCCAGTCGGGAAAAGGTGGTCACAATCAACTTGTTCACATACTTTCTGGCGTTGAACGATTTGACGTCCATATACCCATAGCGCTCCGCCGGAAACCGGACTCTGGCAATCCCGAATTCGGCGGCAAGGGCAGCGACGATGCGGCTGATTCTGGGGTACACGTGCACATGGCCGTGGCCGTCCAGATGGGTAATGGTCATCCCCGCATCCATGATTTTCCGTATCTGGGCCCGGAATTCCAGGGCCACGTGCTCCAGGTTGATTTGATTGGAGAAAAGCAATTTTTTCAGCAGCACTCCCCGGTCCATGAACCTTCCCGCGACCGTGGTGATGGAGGAAATCTCTGCCGGGGCGGATACGGGCTTTTCTTCGTCGAGGGTGAGATGAACGCCGACCCCGTTGATGCCCGCTTGCCGCAGCAGTGAAACGGCATGATCAAATTCACTGCCGCAGGCCATCAGGCTGGTGCTGGAGACCAGTCCGCGTTGGAGGGCGTTCACGATACCGATATTGGTCCCTTTCGACAGCCCCAAATCATCGGCGTTGATGATGAGTTGTTTTACCCCGTTGGATATATTTTCAGAAACCATCCCAGTCTCCCATCTGCACCTGCCAGGGCACATCCAGCAACGCGGTGGCCGCTCCGGAACTCCCGTGAACAAAAAGAAGCTGCTTTTTGGGAAGCAGGGGAGTGGGGACCTTCATGAATCCAAGCCGAATCAGTTCACCCATGCCGAACGTATTGTTGAACATCAGTGTGGCCACTCCGGTTCGCTGCTTGCGGATGGCAAAGTGCAGCACGCGGGCCAAGGCCCGGACGGAACCGCCCAGCAGCTCCATGATGAGCAGCACCCGTTTGCCGCCGATGTCGGCCTTTCGGGTGACCACCACCGCCTGATCGGCGGTAGTGGGATGCCGGTAGACAAATGATGTGTATGAATTCACCGGATGTCGGTCGTACCGCCATGCCAGATATTCGCTGGTTTTTTTCAGCGCCGCCGTCCCCGGTTTCAGCCCGAGACCAGGAAAGAGGGATGTCTCAGCGAAACTCTCCACCTGAGTAATGTATTTACCTGACGCCATGGGTGGAAAGACCGATGGGGTCGCCAGCAGGGGAATGATGCCCTTATTTACTGGCACGTGGGCAGAAAATCCCCGTTTGGAGTTTTCATTGGGAAACCCGTAAATCAGCTCATTTTCTTTAAGGGACGCCACTGCCTTGCCCACGCATTTGTGGTACAGGCCCTTGCCCCGGTACTGGGGCAGCATGGCGGAATCCCCATTCTGCCATGCGCGATACGTGTTTTCATTGTACTCAATTTCGAGGGCCTGGTTCACCGTGGAAGCGATGATGCGTCCGTTGTCTCTGGCTAGCGACATTTTGGCCTGACCGAAAGGGCCGTTGTATTTCCATTGATAGAACTCGGGGGTCATGAAGGCGTTGTCGACCCCCATCTTTTCGAGGAGATCCCGGAAAGCCTCTTTTTGCATGGCGGCAAATTCATCCAGGTCAACTTCATCGGGTCTATACACATCAATATCAAACATGAATAATGACTTACCTCATGTGCCCTGCACTCTGCAACTGGAAATCAGGCGGCGGTGGGGGCAACCGTTGAAAAGACGCACGGCGGACGGGTTCCCCGGGAGCGCGGAGCTCCCGCTCCGCTTTGCCCGGAATGTGGAACAGTGTGTGTGTGTCACAGGGAGGCGGGAAGCCGCGCGCACGAGGGGCGCGGTCATGATGGGGGGAGGAACAGTGTGGGTATCACAGAGAGCTGGGAACCGCACGCAGGAGGGGCGCGGTCATGATGGGGGAAACCGTGCAGGTGTCCAGCAGCGCTGTGGAAGCCGCGCGCACGAGGCAATATGAAAAAGCAGCGTCCTTTTTTGTTATGGTTAGTCAACCACAACTACCAACAAGAAAGGAACGCTGCAAATGAAGTTTATTGGAATAGACGTGCATAGTCGACAATGCACTTTTGTCGTCAAAGGAAAAAGTGGTCGTATTTTGAATCGTACAACTATCGACACGGAGGAACATGATCTTCTGGAATTTGTGCGTTCAATCAAGGGAAAGAAGAAGATCGCATTTGAGGAAGGTCCTCTTGCACAATGGCTGTATGTGCTATTGTACAGGGAAGCTGAAGAGGTGATTGTTTGTGAGCCGACTGCGAGGAAAGGCGCCAAGACGGATATGCTTGATGCCGCAGAACTCGCTGAGCTTCTTCGCGTCAACGGTCTGAAAGCCATATATCATGCGGACAATGAAATGATTCGTCTGCGCATTCTGATTTCGGGCTACGCGGATGTGATTGAGGAGATTGTACGCACCAAAAACAGATACAAGGCATTGTTCCGCCAAATTGCGCTGCCAGCGCAAGGACGCAGTTTTTATAATGATTCCGAGCTGATTGCACTTCTTGATACCGAAGAGAGGCAATTTGTGGCTACAAAATTTCATGAGCAAATTAAGCGATTGGAACACGACCGTGTCGAATATTTGGAACGATTTGAGCAAAACGCGAAGAAACTGAAACCAGTGAAACTGCTGACAAGTATTCCAGGCATAGCTGCAGTCCGGGCAAACAAGCTCGTGGGAATTATTGTGACGCCGTATCGTTTTTCCAATAAATCCAAATTTAATGCATATGCCATGCTGACGAAACATGACCGCATGAGCGATGGAAAGAAATATGGGAGAGTAAAAGCACACGGGCGCTCCGAGTTAAAGGAAGTGTTTAAGTCCGCCTTTAACAGTGCTACTCAATCCAATACTTCGTTTCGCAGAAAATATGAACAAATGATACAGAACGGTACCGGAGAAAAGTCGGCACGCAATGCCGTAACAAAGCAGATTGCAGCCACCGTGCTTGGCGTCTGGAAATCTGGAAAAAAATATAACGACAAAAAATGGGAGGTGACGCAGCGAAAGCAGGCATCAAACCATAGCGGTACTTGAGAATCTTTGGACCCGACAGTGACTGGTGGCCGAATCTCCAGTCTGGATGACGCATCCATTGGGTCTGGAGAGGTGGAGAGATTGTGCGCCCCATGATCCCGGCTGGCACTGGAGATCTTGACACGAGGCTAATCCTCCACCGTTTTATATCTGATGATTGCAATGCCCCGTGGGTGAAATCGGCAATTTGGAACAACTGTTCCAACACCCGTGAGAGCTTGATAGAAGGGTGAAAAACGTCTCAGTTAAATGCCTGCAATCGAAAGACCGATTGATGCGTCATTAAAGAACATGAAAACAGCGGAAATACGTCCATCAACTGCAATTGTGATCCTGTCAATGCCAGCAGGGCGACAGCGGCGCTGTCGAACAAAGGGACTGAGTACCGAGACACGTAACAACGGACGCACTGCCAGGGAACTGCTACAGGCCAGGTGGACAGGGAACCTTTTTTCTCTTGACAGGCTTTTTCATAGAAGGAGCGCGGTCATGATGGGTAGGAATAGCGTACTTTATTTTTCGCAGAGACGTTGCATGGATGCTTCCGGTTATTTTATCGCTTGAACTATTCGTCGCCAACCGTTAGGTAGACAGGACTGTTCCGGATGGATAATCCACATGGATGAAGGAGTTACGAAATGAATAACCGGTCCTGTTTCGTCTTTTCACTGCTATGCGTGCTCTGGCTGATTCCGGCCTGCAGCACTGAAAAGGGAAATTCGCAACCGTCGGAATCAAACGCAGTGTCGGATGCAGATTCGGATGCAGATTCGGATTCGGACTCAGACTCGGATACGGACACCGATTCAGATACGGATACCGACACCGATTCAGATACGGATACCGACACCGATTCAGATACGGACTCAGACTCAGACGCAGACGCAGACGCAGACACCGATTCAGACTCAGACTCGGATACCGACACTGATTCAGACACGGATTCGGATTCTGATTCGGACTCAGACTCGGATACGGACACCGATTCAGATTCAGACTCAGATACCAGCTCGGACACGGATACAGGTTTCGACATCGGAAATGACACGGAGACGGAAACCAGTTCCGACACCGGCACCGAAGACAATGGGGAGATTCAGGCCATTTCCATCCTGGCCAATCATGGGTTCAACTATGTACGCATCCGTATTCTGGTGGAACCGCCATACAAAGATGCGCTGTATCAGGACATCGACTATGTGATTGCCACCGCCAGGGCTGCAAAAGCCGCAGGCATGCAGATTCTCCTCGACTTCTTTTATTCAGACGGCTGGGCTGACCCGGGCAAACAATGGAAACCGGCATCCTGGCCCAGTAACGACCTGAATACGGTGGCCAGTCAGCTGGCGGACCACACCACTTCGGTACTGAACGCCATGAATGCGGAAGGTGTGCTGCCGGATATGGTACAGGTGGGCAACGAAGTCATCAACGGCATGGTGCATCCCGTGGGCAAAATCACCTGGAACCCCGATAATTTCAGCAATTTCATAGTGCTTTCCAGCCGGGGGTACGACGCGGTGAAGAGTGTGGCGAATATTCCGGTGATGATTCAGTATGCCGGCAATATGTCGAGCGCCCCATGGTGGTTTTCCACATATCTGGACGCCGGTGGAAAGGCGGATGTGCTGGCCACGTCATTCTATGCCATCTGGCACGGCACCATCAGCGATGCGGTGGCCGCATACACCGAGATGTCCAGCCACGGCAAGGATATGATTGTCGTTGAAACCGCCGCCTACTGGACCGCCAGCCGGACCGGCGAAAACACTCCGGACTGGCCGTCCACCAAACAGGGTCAGTATGATTTTCTCTACCAGTTGACCAACGCGGTGAAAAATATTCCGCACCTTAAGGGCATCTTCTACTGGGGCACCACCTGGGCCCAGGAAGACGAGTGGTTTGAAGAATATCCCGAATGGTATGGAGACGAATATCCCTACGACGCCGAAGACCGCGGCCTGTTCGACACCGTGCCGGACAGCAGCACCGCCACACTCAATCCCGGCGCCGACGCATTCAATGACGCCGGCGGTCTGACCATCCGCGGTGTGGATGTCTCCGAAGCCCTCATCGCCCAGCAACGGGGCGTGGTGTTTGTGGACAATGATTGAAGCGACATCTGCCCGGGCCGCCTAACATGCAATGCGGAGCGGGAGCTCCGCGATCCCGGGGGAAGGGTTGCCGTCATGCCCGAGTCGTCGGACATCCAGTTTGATGTTTGGGATACGCTTCTACCGCGCGCACAAGGGGCGCGGTCAGGATGAGTAAGTCTTTCATGCGATGATGCTACACAAATCACTTGAGCAACTCTGCCACGCCATTTATATTTCAACCTGATACAATCAATTCACGAAATAAATCCAGCATAGATATTCCCCTCAAAAAGCAGCTACGGTGCGGATACATTAACTGTAGCTTGCGGGACCAGAATGGAAATCACCCACTACACAACAACTGCAATTCGTTTATTTCGGCGATAGAAAGACCTGTATATTGCTGAATTTTTTCCGGTGACTCGCCATTGTTCTTCATGGTACTCGCCAATTTGATTCGTTCCAGCCGGCTCCCCTGTTCAATTCCCTGTTTAATTCCGCGCTCGAGGCCTTCCTTGTAGCCTTCATCCCGGCTGACACCTTTGATGGTGGATACATCCCGAAGATACTTCTGGCGGGCTTCGTATTTCTCCATAAGCTCCTTATCGGCGGTGAACCGCTCGTAAAGCCCATGGGCTTCTCTGACGGCATCATTTCGTTCCAGTATGGTGTCGAGCCCTTTCATATTATCCTCTATATCAAAGCAAAACCATGTAAGCCAATCTGTCAAATGGCTCTCTGCAGTATATCGCATCTTCTTGAACCGGGTCAAACTCAGAAAATGGATCATCAGGTGGTCGGTGAGCACAATCCGGTGCGTCTGAATTTCCTTGAGCAGAAAGCAACTGTGGGTCTGCAGATTATTTTTTAACAGATCGAAATCCAGCACATTGATACAGATAACCGGATTCAATTTGCGGTAGTCGTCCCCATCACCAATCTGGGAAGTGTAACACCGGGCCCAGTAGTACAGAGAACGATTGGCAAAGATCGAATTGCCCGCCAGTTGCATCTCGATGTCGTAGATGCGGGCATCCTCGTCCTCTGCCTTGATATCCAGAATGCTCTCTTTGGAGGTGACAGATTCCCGGATGTTGAACGGGTTCTTGACCACCACCTTCTGCAGTGGCCCCATGCCCGAATCCGAAAGGACGGCGTTGATGAAATCGAGGGTCAGGTGCTCGTGACCAGTTCCGCCAAACAGGTAGCGAAAGAAAAAATCATTAATTGGGGATATGGTTCTCATGGGGCAGCCTTGATAGCGAACCTCATGCCAGTCGCCACCGCCGCCCCTTCGGTACCTCAAACTATTGAATTAAAACGTTATTTCAGACATCATCCTCGCAAAGCAGTGTGGCCGAAACGGACAATCGGCCCGGCCATCAGTCGCCAAATTCGGGGCTCCTTCATGAGGACGAAGCAGGTGCAACGCCCACCAGGCAATGCGGAGCTGAAGCTCCGCGATCCCGGGAAGAGTCGCCGTCATGCCCGAGACGTCGGGCATCCAGTTTGATGTTTGGGATACACTTCTACCGCGCGCACAAGGGGCGCGGTCAGGATGAGTGAGTCTTTCATGGGATGATGCTACACAAATCCCTTGAGTATCTCTGTCACGCCAATTATATTCAAACCTGATACAATCAATTCACGAAGAGAGGGTTCTATGCTGTTGAAAGCAGTTTATTTGTTGTTCCTTCTGACCGGTCTATCTTTCCTGCTCGCTTGCGGTGGAGATGAGGGAAACAGCTCAGATACCGACACGGATACGGATACTGACACGGATGCGGATTCAGACACCGATTCTGATATTGATACAGATACTGACACGGACACAGACACGGACACGGACACGGACACGGACTCCGACACCGACACCGACACAGACACAGATACCGACACAGATATTAATACTGACACAGATTCTGAACTCGTCCTCGGCACCTGGACAGACGATACCATTGGGCTCATCTGGCAGAATCCACCGTTTATCTCCCAAAACAATTCCGGATTCGGTAAATCCCGCTGGGCCGATTCCATCAGGTACTGTGATGATCTCATTCTGGATGGGAAGGATGACTGGCGGTTACCGAATATTAGCGAAATGAGAACGCTGATCAGAGGATGTTCAAACACTGAATGGGGAAGCAACTGCCCAGTCGATGCGGTTGAATGTCTTGAACTCGAATGTCGACGCGGTGACAATTGTATACCATGTGGTCTGGGGGACGGGCCAACGGTGGATGGCTGCTATTGGCCAGACGTCCTTATCGGAGGATGTGGTTCCTATTGGTCCAGTTCAGAGCAATCAGACAGTGTCGATGTGGCCTGGACTGTCAATTTCCTAGGGGCAGGTATTTCCGATGATCCCACCAGCGGTTCAAACTATATCCGCTGTGTTCGGGGCGAAATGTAGTTTGGCCCCGACAACGTGGGATTATTTCGAAATGTCATATAGGGACGAAAAATTTTTCGCCCTTACCATTTGGGCACAATTCGTCGCATAAAAGGTTTATTCTCACCGGCCTGGTAAAATCTCCTTCACACAGAACCGCACCCACGTCTGCTCTTTAACCCCCAATACAATTGCGGCTATTTGATACAATTCATGCTTCGTAGAGACGTTGCATGCAACTTCTCCGCTGCACTGGCGGAGCTGGAGCTCCGTGATCCCGGGGGTGGATGTATGGGGGAAAGAAGGGCGGGCACGGCAGCCTGCCCGTACGGAAAAGTGTTTTAGATATGCTTTGGGAAAGCATTTTGGAAAAGTAAAATGACACTGGTAGACCATTTTTTTTGCATTTTTACATGTTGAAATGACTTGTTCACGCTTAGGAAAGCAGTTTTTGCATGTTGAAATGGCACAGGTAGACCATTTTTTTTGCATTTTTACATATTGAAATGACTTGTTCACGCTTAAGAAAACCATTTTTACTTTGTAAAGTTATTTGGAAATGCTCACTGAATTGTCGTTTTTACCGGGCAAAATGAATAAAAAAAACCGCCGATCAGGAGAGCCCGACCGGCGGTAATTGATGTAATTACATCAGCTGATGACTACAGTTTGAGAATCGTCAGCATATCCGCCTGACCTTTTACAGTGGCCTGAACATCAGCCTTAATGCCGTTCAGCGCGCCAGCTGCGCCGTTAATAGCGGCGGTGGCACAATTGATGCGGAATACCGGAATATCGATATTCAGGTCACCACGAATGAACGCCTGACCAACGGCCTTCATCTGAGTACCGATTGTTACAACCGGCGCTTCGATGCCGAGAGAAGCGTCGCCAGTTACAAGGGCTTTCATTTTGAAGGCGCCCTGAGCGATATTCATCATGGATTTTTTGAAAATTTCCATTCTGGCTTTGAAGTTGGCAGCAGCACTCGCATCTGCACCCGCTTCGAGGTCTGCTTTCAACGAGTAGTTGATGGCGAGAGAAGGCGGTGTACATTCCAGGCTGGCATTGGCTTCGGCAGAGGCAGAGGCTTCACAATCAGCTTTGGCGCTGCAGGATCCTTCTGCAGAGCAGGAAGGCGGAGTTACGTTGCCTTCGCAGGAACCAGAGCAGGAACCGGAGCAGGAACCCTTACAACTGGGAGCCTTGCCACCTTCACAGGTTGCGTTGGCTTCAACTTCCACTTTACACTCGCCTTTGCAGGAACCTTCACAGGAACCGTTGGCCGGAGTGTATTCACAGGAACCGTTGCAGGTACCTTCGCATTTGCCAGACCCCTGAATGGTACATGCCGCATCGCACTGACCTTCGCACTTGCCTTCACAGGCGACGCCGTCGGCGGTACTGCCGTCGCAGGTACCCGTACAATTTCCTTCGCAAGTACCTTCGCAACGCATACCCGCTTCAACCGTACAGGAACCGGAGCATTCGCCCTCGCAAGTGAGCTGGGGACCGGATACTTCGCAGGATCCTTCGCAGGTGCCGGAACATTCGCCGGAAGCAGAAAGTGCCACAGTGCACTGCGGGATAGAACCAGCATCACAACCGCCTTCACAAGAGCCGGAGCACTGACCTTCACATTTTACATTTACTTCGCCAGCTTCGCACTCGGCGCTGATTTCACAACCCGCGTCTACCTGACACTCCGCAGATGCTTCGACAGCCAACTCGGCATTGGCGGTACATTTGGGTTTCTGGAAGTCCACAGACAGACCGCCAGCCACGCCACCTTCCACATGGGCATTGATGTCCGCTTCAATGGCGCCTTTTACCGCTGCGACAGCCGCTGCTGTGCCCATACCGGACACGTCCACGCCGAACACTTCACCGAGTGTCATAATTTCGGCATCGAAATTGGCGCGGATGCTGCCAGTGGATGCTTTCAGGGTGCCAATGGCTCTGAACAGACCGTCCACACGGGCATCCCCCGTAAAGTCAGCGCCGCCGCCTTCCAGAGTTGGACATGCGCCACAAGCTGCTTCACTGGCATCATTTACTTTGTCCTCACAGGCGCCGCCGGAGAGAAACCCTGCCATCAGGACGGTCATGATGACGATTAACGCCTTTTTAATTTTTTTTTGCTTTGTCATAAACACTTCCTCCTTAAGGAAATTGGATGAGCCAACGGCACCCTTGCACATCATTGGCTTTGCTTGCAGTTACCTTTCATTGGTCCACAAGTTTTAACCCTGTTATTGGGGCAGTTCAAGTATGCATCTGTTTTTTGTTGTGAGAATGGAAAAATACCTACCTGTCGCGCAATTCCGTACACATTTATCGGTCGACAAAGTGATAAATTGCGATTCAGTTTTTCCGGGAGTTTCGGGCGGGCTAAGCTTGTAAGACATGTAAGACATGACGGAATAATAATCATATTTTGAAAAAAGCAAAAATATTTGTCTTCAATCACCTCCTTTAGCCAAATACCGGTGCACAACGCCATTTTTTTGGCCATTTGAATATATTTTCCTATAATTATATGGTTAAAATTTAAGACCATTTTTTTAGCACGCAGTCATTATTGCAAAAACGGTTGTTCGACGATACAGCCCTGTTCTTTATTCAGGTTCAATAATGACAGGCGACGAAAAAACAGCGGGGCTTACAACCGTTCCAGCGTTTGGGTACCGGAACAAAAAAGGGGTTCAAAAATGGGTTCAAAACAGGCGAGCTTTCCAACGGTTCTTTTCAGTATTTTCATTGCCGTCCTGATTGCCACCTCATTCGCAATGGCAGATCGGCCACTTCTTCAGAAGACAGAAAACTACGGTGCGGACCTGCGCCTGTTTCGCTCCGCCATTGATACCAAGGGTCACTTCACCGTCGATGGCAGCGGCATTCTTCCCCACCGGGCCATTTCGCTTTCTCTGACAATGAACTTCGGTTTCAACGGCTGGTTTGCCCCGGAACTGAAAACCAAAGCGGCTTACAGAGACACGCTGACCAATGTGTACCTGCACTCAATCCTCATTGCCAACTGGGGATACAAAGACATGTTTGTGTTCGGCGCGGGCATTCCCATTGCGCTCCCTTCCGGCTATGTTTTCAACGGCTACGACAACCTGGGGGACCCGACCCGGGCCGCGTGGTCCACATCCGGAAAAATCGGCGACATCAGCGTTCACGCCAAACTTCGCTGGATTCGCGCAGACAGACACCCTATTGGTTTATCCACCATCTTTCAGTACAACATTCCCACCGGGGATGCCAAATACATCATGGGGTCGCCCAGAGGCGGTGTATTCCGTTCGAAATTGATTGTGGATGCGCAAACCCGATCGGAGCGGTACCGGGTGGCCCTCAATATTGGGGTGCATCTGCCCCTGGGCGCGCTCAAAACGGTGAACAACTATGCGTCCCGGGAATTTGCCCTGAACAATGATCCGGCTGTTCGCAGGCAACACGGCGCCCTGCTTTTTAAAAACGGACCACAGGCCAACTTTGGGCTCGGTAACAGCTTTGCGTTCTGGCCCGGGGTGATGGATTTTGTGCTGGAAGTGTATGGTTCCCAGTTGCTTTCTGAAATTGGCACCCCCGAATACCTGTCGGTGGAGGCCAACGCCGGTTTCAAGATGTACATTGAGGAAAGTTCGTATCTGATGGCCGGATACTCCCACGGTCTGCCCCTTTCGGGAAAACGCTCCAAAAACCCGGGGTATGGGTATGAGGCGCTGGAACAGCGGGTGTTTTTAGGGTTTGCCTACGAGCCCAGCATTGGCGATAAAGATAAAGACGGTATTAAGGACGACATTGATCAGTGCCCGCTGGACCCGGAAGACTACGACGAATTTCTGGATTCGGACGGATGCCCGGAACCGGACAACGACATGGACGGTATTCTGGACTGGCAGGACATGTGTACGCTGATTCCCGAAGATGCCGACGGTGTGGAAGACCAGGATGGCTGCCCGGAGAAGAACGATCAGGACAGAGACGGCGATGGCATTCTGGACGAAAATGACAGATGCCCGGACAATCCCGAGGACCACGATGATTTCGAAGACAAGGATGGATGCCCGGATGTGGACAACGACAAGGATGGCATTCTGGACATCCACGACGAGTGTCCCAACGATCCCGAGGACATTGACGGCTTCGAAGACAAGAACGGATGCCCCGATCCCGACAACGACAAGGATCGCATTCTGGATGTGGTGGACAAGTGTCCGGACAATCCGGAGGTGTACAACGGGAAGGAAGACGAAGATGGCTGCCCGGACCAGGGAGACGTCATTCTGCAGGGAGACAGCATTCGGATTCTGAAAAAAGTGTATTTTGAGTATGACTCCGCCAATATCAAGAAAGTATCCTATGACATTCTGAATGCGGTGGCAGAAACCATCAAAAACAATCCGCAAATCGAGCTGGTGGAAATCGGTGGTCACGCGGACCAGAATGGCAGCGATGCCTACAACCTGCGTCTCACTGAAGACCGGGCCGCATCGGTAAAACGATATCTGCTGAGCAAAGGGGTGAAGGAAAAGAGCATCATTTCTCAGGGATACGGCGAGTATTGCCCTGTGGAAGAAGGCAATACCGACGCCATCAATGAAAAGAACCGTCGTGTGGAATTCAAGGTGCTGGTCACTGCCGGCATGCCCACCGGCGCCCGCCGCGGCTGCGACCTGTCAGAGCAAAAAGGAATTGTTCCCGCCCCCATCGTTTTTGAAGACAGCCCGTAGGGGTTTGGCATGCAAAACCCGGGCGCTACATGCCAAACCCGGGCGCTACATGCCAAACCCGGGTGCTGCATGCAACGTCCCCACGCGGAAATCATAAAAGACCCGGAACCCGATACCCCCCCCCGACACAGAGTTCCTCCCCTACTTTACATTTGTGCTTTGTTGTACAATATGGATATTGAGTTTCAGATGAACGTATGACCAATAGACTCAGCCCATCTGCGCGGCGGATGATTGACCGCCTCGCTTCCAGACAGAATACCCTGCCATTTTTTCTGGTGGTGGCGGCATTGATTCATCTGGCGCTGCTGCCATTGATTCTTTCTTTCATTCTGAGCAACGAAAAACAGCAGGCTTCTGATGAGGCCCTCTCGGTTGACCTGTGGTCCAGAGGCAAAGATCAGGCGCACGAAGAAGATGACCTGGCCGATTTGGATGAAAACGCCATGGTGGCGACACCGGAAAACCGCAATTCAGCGCCGTCGCCCACCGCCACAAAATTTCTTTCGTCAAGCGGCTCAAGCACCCGCAGGGAAACCCGCAAAAAAGGAATGGGACGTCGTCTAGCCCCTGAAGCGGCCGGCAATCCGCAAATCAGCCCGCCAGCGCTGTCTGCTTCCGGTAATCTGGCAGAGGAAATGAAAGAGAAAACAAGTGCACCAGAGGTGTCGGCCAGTTATTCCGGGCTGAGTGCATCATTGACCCAGGGAGAACCGGAACCGCTTCCGCCACTCAAACTTCGCCCGGATAAAGAAACCCTTTCTTCCGCAATTACCGGGAGCGGTCTTGCAGATTTGGGAGACCTTGAAGAAGGCAATCAGACCTCACTCAACTCCAGAGCATTCAGGCATGCATCGTTTTTTTCGAGAGTGCAGAAAATGGTGGAGCAGTTCTGGCGCCCTGACCATGCCATGGAAAAGAATGATCCGGAAGCCAAACTGATTGGCCAGAAAGACCGGGTCACCACACTCCTCGTGGTGCTCAACCGGAATGGACAGATTCATCATCTGTACACAAAGAAACCCAGTGGCGCATCGTTTCTCGACCAGGAAGCCATTGACGCAATTAAAAAAGCAGCGCCATTTCCCAATGTGCCGGAAGGACTGATTAACGAAACCGACGGTCTGGTAAAGTTTCTGTTTCAGTTCACCGTTGAGTTCAATCAGCGTCCGGTGGTGAGAGTCCGAAAGTACGAGTGATAACTGCATCCCCCCCCCGCCATTCGTCAGAGGTCCGGACTTTTAATCGGGGTCAGCGAACGCCAGATATGAAACAACATGTCCAGGCGGTTCCGGTTGAACGGCAGCAATGGAATCAGGCATACACATCGAAATCCCGCGTTGTCCACCACCTCTGAAATGACGGCCTTCTCCTTCTGATACACCCTGTTCCAGTTCCTGTTGAGCGCCGCCATCTCCGACCGACAGGGTTCGCAGACATCTGCGGGAATTTCCCCGGTTATCTCGGGATAGGTGCACTGATTTAACACGAGACCGTCCACATGGAATCCACTCTTTTCCAGAATGCCCTGCAGGTCAGCGGTTTCATTGGCGGAAGCGCTGTCGGGACGGGTAATCATCAGGACTTCGACATCCGTGCTTTTGAGCATGGTTTCAATCTGGTCTGCGCGCTCCGAAAATGTCCCGAACAAATCAGACAACGCCTCCACGAACGCCACGATTTCGTCGAGCAACGACGCACCGGTGATTCTGGACAATACATTAAAGACCCCAAAGGCCCACTTCCCCAGAAAATCCAGGCCGGGAGCGCCCTGACCGCCATACACGCTGCGCATCATTCGAACCAGTGGGCCGGCCAGTGCTTCGCGCATCCGTGTCGGCGCCGCAAAGAAGTCCACCACATTGTCCGACGGTGGCGTGTCGAGCACAATAAAATCGTACGCGGTGTTTTCCTGCAGCTGACACAGTCGCTCCAGCGCCATGTATTCCTGCAGACCGCTCAGGGACCCCGAGACATAGCGATACAGCCGGTTATTCAGAATTCGTTCTGCCCGCTCCGCGGAAGATGAACGCTTTCTCACCACTGCATCGAAGGTCCGCTGGGCATCGAGCATTCCCACATGGAGGGTACCCTTACCGCCCCTGGACGCAATCAATGACGTCACATCGTGAAGCGCATCGCTTCCCATGGCCGCCTTCGACTGTTCTGCGTCATCATCGGTACCATCGGTTTCGAACCCCAGAATATCCCCGAGCCGTCTGGCGGGATCGATGGTCAGACAGGCCACCCGCCGGCCCATATGGGCAGCGCGGACAGCCAATGCCGCCGCGAACGTGGTTTTCCCGACACCGCCGGGGCCAACGCACACCACCATATGTTTGGTCAGAAGCTTTTCCTCCAGTTGGTGCCCGTTCATCGCTTCACCTGAGTTCCGTTCCCGAAAGAGAGCGCACCATCGGCAGGGCCACGGCATTCCCCTCCGAATCGAACCCTTCAAACGGATACACCAGCCCGGCGGCGGATACCACTTCATCCAGCCATGTCCGCAACGCACTTCGACTGGTCACGCCGGACTGAATCGCCCGCTGAATCAGCAACATGGCATCATATCCGTATCCCGCATACACCGAGGGAGGCGTTTTGTAAGTATTGCTGAACTCCCGGATAAAAATGGATACCGATGAACTCTCCGTGTCAGCGGTGAAATCGCGCACAAAATACGCTCCCTGGAGGTACCTGCCTGCCCGGGAAACCAGCGATGGGGAATACCCCACCGACGGCACAAGATACACGGCGGTGCGCGACGACTCATCGTCGGTGCCCGGTAACGACGGCCAGATGCCCGCCGCAGCAAGGGCCGGCGCGGCCAGGGCGAGCTGTTGCGAGGTCATCGGCAGCAGCAGCACATCAAATTCCCGCTGGGTCAGAGAAATCGCCACATGGTTGAAATCCCGCATCTCTGGCGGGAAAGGCACCGACGCCACTGCCCTGCTTCGGGTTTCCAGCTGCTGTTCGAAAATCCGGTTCATGAGCTTGCCGTACCCGTTTTCCGGATACAGGGTGGCGTACCGCGCGGAATTCGCCGAAATCTCCCGCAGCTGCAGTTCGCTCCCGGCCGCCCGCACCAGGGCTTCAATTTCGCTCTGGTTGGATGCAAACTTTCTGAAAATAAAGTTGCCCATCTCGCCCAGCCTGTCATCGGTTGACAGCACAATCATCGGAACCCCCAACTGCTGCGCCTTCTGTGCGGCCTGTCTGGACACCACCGCATCCATGGGACCGACAATCGCCGCCACCTGCTGGGTCAATACCAGTTCCTCCACCGTGGCTTCGAGGGTCTGTTCAGTATTTGCCGTATCCCGCAATATCACCGTCAGTGGCGCGTTTCCCCGTGCAAAACCGCCCTGCCCGGACGCCAGCAATATTCCCTTTTTCGCTTCCTCTCCCACCAGCCGCATTTTCCCGGACAGGGGTAGAAGACACCCCACCTTTGTCATGTCCACGCGATTGCGGCTCTCCACCAGTTCCAGCACATCCGCCACCAGAGACGCATTTTCCATCCCCGAATCCCGGATGCTCTCCGCGGTTTCCATAGCCGCATCAAATTGCTGACTCTCCAGTTGAATGCGGGCAATCTGCGCGGTGACCAGTGTCCAGACAACCCCCTTCTGATTCATCTGCGTGGCCACCCGCTGCAGCTCCGGAAGCGTCAGTCCGCCAACCACATTCCGCGCTGTGGTTTGCGCGACATCCCGATTCGCCGCCGCTGGACCGGCCTGGAGATATTCCTCCATCCACACCAGCATCTCTGAATATTGCTCAAGATTGAAATACGACTCCCAGAGGGTTCGCAGCACCGCCAGATTGTCGTTCCGGTCAGCGAAACGACCGGCGAGGGGTTGCAGATAATGGACAGCGTCCTCTGCGTTTCCCTGCTGAAAGGCAATCAATCCAAGATACATCGACGCATAGTCGCCATGGGATGATGCGGATGAAAGCTGCAACAGCCTTTCAAAAAGGGGTTTCGCATCATCGGGACGGCGCTGTTCCATGGCAATTTTCCCCCGGAAAAGCAGCACCTGCTCCATCAACGGGTCGTTCCCATATTGCCTTTCGAACTCCGCGAACATCCGGTCAGCTTCGTCCAGATTTTTCGCGTCGTATTGGTTCGTGGCCTCCCGATAAAGAATTTCAGCTTCCGGTGACGCCGCTTTCCGGGGCACCGGTGCAACGATGGGAGTAACGACGTCGGAAGGACATCCTGAAATGAAAAGTACACAGATAAAAAGTAGAACAACTCTTACACGCATACCCACCTCTTCTCACATTATGCGCCAAAAAACCAGTGGTTCTGTCAGGCGTCGCCGGAGTCCCGTCCACCGCGGTCAGATGCGGGCAGCTTCAGCAGGAAAAGCGCGCCACCAAGATGAGAATCCAGCACTTCCATCGCCCCGCCATGGGCGGAGATAATCCGTTGACTGAGGGCCAGTCCCAGCCCCATTCCCCTCTCCCGCGTGCTGAAAAACGCTTCGTAAATCCGATTTCGGAGACCCACCGGCACTCCCGGACCATTGTCCGCAACTTCCAGAAAAATGGTGTTGTCCACCTGGCGAAGCGTCAGGCAGATAACTCCCCCATCGTCGGAAACCGCCTGGGAAGCGTTGACCAGCAGGTTCCAGAGTACCTGCCGGAGTTGATTGGTATCACCGATGCACCAGATGTCTCCGGCCACATGCATCTCGAACACAATGCCACGGTGTCGGATGCCCGCATCGAATCCAGTCGCCGTCTCATTGCAGAGTCTCGACACATCCAATGGGTAGAGTTCTGCTTCCCGCGGCCGGGCATACTCCAGAATATCAGCAACCAGGCGCCCCATTCGCTCCAGCTCCCGCTCAATGATTGACGAAAGCGCCGCGTCATCCTCACTGAGAGACAGTCCACTTTTCATCATCTGAAAAGAACCGGATACCGCGCTGAGCGGATTGCGGATTTCGTGAGCCAGCGTCGCCGCCAACTCGCCGAGCGCGGCCAGTCTTTCGGCGTGCTCCAGCTTCAGGGCCAGTTCTTCTTTCTGTGCGCGTTCTTTCTGAAGTCCTTCGCCGGCGTGCTCCAATCGCGCGGCCAGAATATTTACCAGAAACGCCACCACATACAGGCTGATGACATTCACCACCAATGCATACAACGTGGTGCCTGGAGTTGAGGAGGGCATCGACAGTTCCGGCATTGGGGATATCGCTGTCACTTCCATGATGATGCCCACCAGCAGGATCATCAATGCGGAAATGGTGGCCTGAATGAATCCCGCGCGCTTTCCCATTGAAACGACGGATACAATCACCCACAGATGAAACAGAAACGTGAACCCCGACGTCACCCCCCCGGTCACATAGGTCAGGGCCCCAAACAGGAGCGCATCGGTGAAAAACTGCACATACCCGAGGGTCGTCAGATGTTTATTCCACTTGTACCAGATGGCGTACACAATGGTGAGCGCGTAGGTACTGACGATTAACAGCAGCAGAAATCTGGTGGATGTGCCGAGCATCTCGTCGATGCTCTGGTTCAGCGCAATCGTAGCGCCGAGCAGCGCAGAAATAATCACCACCCGGAGCACTATCACCCACGACAGTCTGGATACATCTCTTGTGATGGGTAAATCTGAAAAATCGGAACTTTCAGAGTGCAGTGGAAACATGAACGCGCTATTCGACCGTTCCGGCAATGGAGAAAATCGGCAGATACATGGCGATGACCATACCGCCAACCAGCGGACCAATCACCATCATCATCAGCGGTTCGAGCATACTGGTCAGTGCCGCCACCGCCACGTCCACCTCTTCGTCGTAGAAATCCGCAATTTTGTTGCACATAATATCCAGCGCACCGGTCTGCTCCCCCACGGCGATCATCTGTACCACCATGCCTGGAAAAATTTTGGCTTCCATGAGCGGTTCAGACATATTCCGCCCCTCTGAAATCCGATCCCGAGCAAAGAACACGGCTTTCTCAACCACCGAGTTCCCCGCCGCCTTCGCCACGGTATTCAATGCATCAATAATTGGCACCCCGGAGGAAAGCAACGTTCCGAGTGTCCGGGTGAATCGGGCAACCGCAATTTTCTGCACTACCGGTCCGGCGACGGGCAAATTCAGAAACAGCCGGTCCATGAACAGCCGACCGAACTCGCTTCGTCTGAACAGCCTGTACCCGATCCCGATGCCGATGATGACCGCTAAAATGATGTACCACCACTCCTGAAAGCCTCTGCTGATGCCAATCACCAGTTGAGTGGGCGCCGGAAGTTCGCCGGACTTTCCAAAGTCCGCAAACATCTTTTCAAAGGTGGGAATCACCCATTTGAGCAACACAAAAATAATGATCATCGTCACAATCAGAATGGCCGTCGGATAGACCATCGCGCCTTTTACCTTGCGTTGCAGCCGTTCTTTCTTTTCGATGTATTCCGAAAGGCGCTTCATGATGGTATCGAGAATACCGCCCAACTCACCTGCGGCCACCAGATTGACAAAAAGCGTATCGAATATTCTGGGATACTTGGCAAGGGCATCAGAAAAAGTGGATCCCCCCTCCACATAGCCTTTAATTTCCAGCAGCACATTGCCAAAGTATTTATTTTCCGACTGGCTTCCCAGAATATCCAGACACTGTACCAGGGGCAACCCGGCGTCCACCATGGTCGAAAACTGCTGGGTGAAGGTCTTCAAATCCTTGGCGGTAACCTTATTGCCAAATGGAAGCTTAATGTTGATTTCAATCGGTTTCTTTTTGAGGTTTATGGCAGACAGCCCGTTGGCCTTCAGCCTGGACTCCGCGTCCAGCGCGGTTTCCGCTTCCAGTTCACCGGAGATATTGCGTCCCGACTTGTCCCGTGCTTCATATAAAAATTTTGCCATGTATGATTCGCCAGTCCTGTCCAAAAACGTTTACGCAGATCTTACCCCGATTACCGCCCAAAGGTCAAAAAGCGGGAACTTATCTGGACGCTTTTTTGGTCGCGTCTGCAATCATCCCTTTGAGTTCCTCCACATCCTGGCTTCGCCCAAGGGCCTCATCCAGTGTAATCAGACGTCGCTGCAGCAGATTGAGAAGCGACTGATTGAACGTCATCATCCCATGCTGTCCCTGTCCCACCTGCATCTGAGCGTACATCTGATGAACCTTGTCTTCGCGAATCAGATTCCGCATGGCCGCCGTGGGAATCATCACTTCCGCAGCAAGCACCCGGCCCGGACCACCCGCGCGCGGCAGTAGCTGCTGGGTGAGAATTCCCTGAAGCACAAAAGACAGCTGGGCGCGAATCTGTCCCTGCTGGTGTGGCGGGAACAAATCGATAATCCGGTTCACGGTCTGGACGGCGCTGTTGGTGTGCAGGGTGGTAAATACCAGATGACCGGTCTCTGAAATGGTCAGCGCGGCTTCCACCGTTTCCCGGTCTCTCATCTCGCCCACCAGCACCA
The DNA here is from genome assembly GCA_050287845.1 of Polyangia bacterium. GTDB lineage: Bacteria > Myxococcota_A > Polyangia > JAAYKL01 > JAAYKL01 > JAFGXQ01. Next base: position 7,003 of record JBNKCR010000052.1, on the reverse strand, counting down.
CATCCGGATCCTGCCTCAACACATATTTCAATGCATCTTTAAATCCCACGGTATCCGCGCCAACTTCCCGCTGATTCACCAGACTCCGTTTGTGGGGATGCAGGTATTCAATGGGATCTTCAATGGTAATAATATGAAACCGTTTGGTGGAATTCAGATAATCAATAATGGCAGCCAGCGTCGTCGACTTCCCGGCTCCGGTCGGTCCGGTGATACACACCAGTCCTTTGGGACGATGTGCCAGCTCCGTGGCCACCGGGGGCAGCCCGAGCTCTTCCAGACTGAGGATTTTAAAGGGAATCGAACGAAACGCCCCGGCAACCGCACCCCGCTGAACAAACACATTGGCGCGAAACCGGGCAAGATTCTTCACACCAAAAGACAAATCGAGTTCGTTGTCCTTTTCAAATTTCACCTTCTGCTCTTCGGTTAAAATAGAATAACAGAGGCGTTTGGTGTCCTGCGGTGCGAGGGGATCAGTTTTCAGCGGAACAAGAGAACCGTCGATACGCAGCTGCGGGGGCGACCCGGTGGTGATATGAAGATCCGAAGCCCCTTTTTCAATCATCGCCTTGAGAAGCTGATGTAAATTGGCCACATTGAACTCCTTGGTATTGCCACTGACCTGTCGTCAGTTCAATCCTGATACAAAACAGAATAAAATCAGTCGTGGGCGGTAACGCGAAGCACTTCCGCCATGGAGGTAACCCCCTCGCCAACCTTTTTCAGCCCGGCCATTCGCAGGGATTGCATTCCACGGCGGATGGCTTCGGATTTCAATTCGGCGGTGGAGCACCCCTGCAACACCAGATCCTTGAGCACTTCGTCAAATTCCATCACTTCATAAAGCGCCACACGGCCTTTGAATCCGGTATCACCACATCTGGCGCATCCCTTTCCAACCAGCGCCTGAAATCCCCCCTGCAGCTGTTCCTTCGTCACGCCCGCATCCAGAAGTGACTCCGGGGTCGCGTTCGGATCGGGAATTTTGCACTCGGTACACAGCTTTCGTCCCAATCGCTGGGCCAGAACCAGATTTACCGATGCCGTGACCAGAAATGGCTCCACCCCCATGTTCAGCAGACGGCTGATGGTGGATGGCGCATCGTTGGTATGCAGGGTGGAAAGCACCATATGTCCGGTAAGCGCCGCTTTCACCGCGATTTCCGCCGTCTCGAAGTCCCGAATCTCGCCTACCATGATAATGTCGGGGTCCTGCCGCAGAAACGAACGCAAACTCGCGGCAAAGTTAAGGCCAATGTCTTCATGCATCTGTACCTGATTAATGCCGTACAGATTGAACTCCACCGGATCCTCTGCCGTGGAAATATTCACATCCGTCTGATTCAGCTCGGACAGCGCCGAATACAGCGTGGTGGTTTTACCGGAGCCCGTGGGACCGGTCACCAGCACCATGCCGTATGGGTTGTGAATCGCTTTTTTAAAAAACTCCAGGGGTAACGGATCAAATCCCAGCTTGGTCATATCCAGCTGAAGATTGGATTTATCCAGCAATCGCAATACCACCTTTTCGCCAAAAAGCGTTGGCAGCACAGACACGCGGAAATCCATTTCCCGGCCTTTGCCGAGCTTGAGTTTAATCCGGCCGTCCTGAGGCAACCGCCGCTCTGCAATATCGAGCTTACTCATGATTTTCAGTCGACTGGTGAGGGCATTCTTCAGTTTGAGAGGCGGGCGCATCTCTTCATGCAACACCCCATCCACCCGATACCGGACGCGAAACGCCTTTTCATAAGGCTCAATGTGAATATCCGATGCGTTCTTCTTGATGGCATTGACCAGAATGAGGTTCACCAACCGAACCACCGGCGCGTCTTCGCTGAGTTTCTCCAACTCAAGAACGTTGTCATTGTCATCCAGCTCGCTCTCAAAATCGAACTCGTCCTCATTGAAACCATCCATCACTTCGTCATACGACGCCAGGGGAGCGGCGTAGTGTCGCTCCATGGCGGACTCAATGGCGGTTTCGGACGCCACCACCGGCTCCACATTGTAGCCAGTCAGAAATTTCACATCATCAATGGCATGCAGGTTGGTCGGATCGGCCATGGCCACCACCAGGGACGTCCCTGCGCGGGAAACCGGCAGAATTTTGTGCCGCTCCGCAACCTCCTTGGGCACGAGTTCGAGAATCTCCGGTTCAATTTCATACTCATCCAGGTTAATGGAAGGCACATTATACTGTGTTGCGATAAACTCGGTCACCTCATCATCGGAAATATATCCAAGTTTCGCGAGGCTCTTGCCCAGGTTGTCACCGTTCTGCTTCTGCAGTTCCTGAGCTTTCCGAAGCTCAACCAGAGAAATCATCTTCTCCCGAACCAGCAATTCACCAAGTCTGTTATCTGAAGCCATCTATCCTCCGAGGCGTAGAATCCAATTGTTTCAACAAAGATATTATACTTACAATTCAGTGGTCAACTACATTCCCGTCGCCACAAAGCAGTTAAATACATCAAATTCCCTTTAAATTCCGTATGATTCACCAGATTCAGTCTTCCCAGATCAGTTTCCAGGGATGATGTTTGATATCTCTCAGCAATTCTTTGAGGTCATCATAAATTTCTTCATCCTGCAACAGTTGTCCCACTGTCCCCTTGCCCTGCTGCAGCCGCTCAATCATCGCATCCACACGAACCAGCGCCGCATCCGCACGGTGGGTGACCCTGTCCAGCCGCATCAGCGATTGACGAATGGCCTCCTGCTCCTCCGGACCAATGGTTTCACCAACCCGGTTCAACATGGCCAACGTGTTGCGCACATCGGACATCAACGGCGACAGCTCTCCATCCAGTTTGGCGGATACAGACTTCAGATGCTGAACCGTTTTCAACACATCCGGATTGTCCACGTACTTTTCGTTCACATTTTTTATCAGCGTCTGTGTATCCACTGTCAGCTGTTCCATATTCTCAAGTATCCGAACGAATCGGGCCTTGCTGCCATCGGCATCATTGTCGCCGTTCACAAACGCATCCGCCACGGTCACCAGATTGGAGGTTCCCTTAATCAGGCGATCAAGACTGTCCGCATTGGTAACGAGCAACCGATTCAGGGCCCGCACCAGCTCCGCGGCATCCGCCAGAAACAAATCCAGACGGGGCGGGTCCGTTCCAAACAGTTTATCGCTCCTTGAAACCGGGGCCTCCGCCACCCCCGGATCGATTTCCAGGAAGGGATCCCCCAGCACCCCCTTCGAAGTAATGTAAAAATGGGCATCACTGCGCAGGGTATCGAACACCGTCTTTTCCACTTCCATTCGCACCCGAACCAATGCGGGACGCCCAGTCAATGGATTATTCGGACCATTCAACCCCATGTATGTCATTTCAGTGACTTTGCCCACCTTGCGCCCTGCCACCTTCACCGCCACCCCCGGGGACAACCCTCCCGGATTGTGAAAATAAATGTCCAACTGCTCGGTTTTTGCAAAAGAAATATCACTGACTATCAGAACGAACGCCACCAGTATCGCCAGGGCAACAAGTATCATTGCACCAACTTTCAGCTCCAGTCGTCTCTCGTCTCGGTTACCGGCCGCCATTGTCACTCCTCACCGGGTTGCCCCAATATAAAATCCCGTACAACCTGGTCCTCACTGCTCTCCAGCTCTTCGGGGGTTCCCAGAAATCTTACCCTGCCCTCATGGAGCATGGCAATTTTATTGGCAATATCAAAAATAGATCGAACGTCGTGAGACACAACCACCTGGGTCATATTCGTCCCGGCCAAAGTGCCGGTCACCAGCTGGTCAAACTTGCGGGCAGCCAGCGGATCCAGCCCCGTCGTCGGTTCATCAAACAGAATGGCGTCCGGCTCCAGAGTCAATGTCCGGGCGATGGCCACCAGCTTTCGAAGCCCGGGGCCCAGCGTCGCCGGATCCTTTTCCGCCAGATGCTCAACGCCCACTTCCGCCATGTACCGCAGCGCCCGCTCCCGGGCTTTGTGATGTCTCACCCCCTGATGCAGCCGAATGGGCAACGCGACATTCTCCACGCATGACATGGAATCAAACAGGGTGGCGTGCTGAAACACCATGCCACACTCCTTGCGGAGCTGCTGCAAATCCGTTTCGCTCATCCCCACCACCTCGCGCCCCTTGAACTGAATCGACCCTTCATCCGGATGCAACAGACCCACCAGTTGCTTAATCATCACACTCTTGCCCACGCCGGAGCGACCGACAATGCAAAAGACTTCGCCTTCCTCAATATTCAGGGACACATCCTCCAGAATCTGGCGCCCGCCCAGTTCAATGGAGATCCGGTCAAACGAAATCATTGACCCACCAATACGTGGGACGCCATCGAAATGAGGGAGTCCAGCACCACAATCACAAAAGAAGACCCCACCACCGCATCCGTGGTGGCCTGGCCCACCCCACGCGCCCCGCCATGGGCTGCAAGGCCGCAGGCGCCGGACACCACCGGAATGGCCACCCCATAGCAAAACGCTTTGGTCAGCCCCTGCACAATATCCGAAGAGGCAATCAGTGAAAAATTCATGTAGGTCGTTGAGGCCATGGCAAACCACACAATTCCCGTCACCAGCCCCGCGAACATCGACGCGGCACATCCGATGGCCGTCAGGGTCAGCGAAGCCACAATACCGCCACGAAGCCTGGGAACCATCAGGGTTTCAATGGGGTCGGCCGCGCACATCCGCATGGCATCCAGCTGACTGGTCACGCTCATGGCGCCGATTTCCGCGGCAATTCCCGCCCCTACCCGACACGCCAGCAGCATCCCAATCACCGTTGGCCCCAGCACGCGAACCAGCAGCTTGAAAAACGACGCCCCCACCAGGGTGGTGTCCCCCACCGCCCGATCCAGCTGAACCGTGGATTGGTACACCATGATCATCCCCACAAAGGACATGGCAATCACCACAAACCAGAACGATCCATTGGTAAATCTATGGGCAACCCGAAATGTCTCACCCCGATCGCATTTGGCGGTAAAAATCAGTCTGCCGGTACGCCCCATAAGCACACCGCTCTGCCCCACCGCGCGCAGCAACTTTTCCAGCGCGCTCCCGGGTGCGCCAATCCGCGATCCCTGACCGGCATCCGCAAGGGTATCTCTGCCGAAGGGCGACAAGACCGTCACCTTCGAATTTTTCAGAAACCCACTGAATCGGGACATCAGTCCGCCCGGCTGTTTCGTCTGCTTTTTCATCATCATTCAGCGTCGAAGTCGTTACACCACGTTCAGATGGCTCAGGTTGAATCCTCAAAGCGGCGGATTATGCGCTGCTCCCCATTGAACAGTCGAAAATCATTTTTCAGACAACCTTGATTTCAAGGTTCCCATAAAAATACCACACACGTTCACGAATACCAATTTGTCTGTACAACTCGTTTCATAACATATGGAACGGGTCGAAAATCTGGAGCGGAAGAACAGATGCCCAGGCGAGCACGGATTGTCATCGACTGCACTGTTCGACTGCACTGTCGCCGCTACAAAGTACAACCAACAGCACATACAGGGTCAACAATCGCAACAAAACACGATTTAAAACCAATTGAATTGTTAACCCCCGGTTAAACAATCGATACACGTCACTATTTATTGTTTTATTTTCAGCAGGTTACAGATCATGTCCAGTAGCGGATAAAAATTGCAACCGGTTGCACTATTTGTCCAGTTGGGTTAAAAAAACAGAAATCACAACAGAAATCACAACCGTAGAGGCCGTCCATGACCCCAGGTGCATCCACTGATTATACAACCCTATTCAACAGAATTTGTCAAATTTACGAAACCACCCTCCTGCACACCGAAACCGCCCATGGGGGTCCAAAAAGCAGCACATATTTTCAGATAGGCAGACAAATAGACCACATTCTGCGCATCGCGGAACAGACCGGAAACTACGGCAAAAAACTGGTGCCCACCCTCTGCCGGGACCTCAAAACCAAATACGGCAAAGGTCCCTCCACCCGCACCATGCGCTACATGCGTAAATTCGCCACCCAGTACACCGAAGATACCGTGAACCCCGCACTCTCATGGAGCCATTATTGCATCCTGCTCAGCGTCGAGGACGCCGCCACACGGGCGCAACTTGAACAGGAGGCCATCCGTCGGCATCTCGATCGCGACGCACTGCAGCAGTTGGTATCCCTTACCCTTCAGCAAAACAAAGACGCACCGGAAAGATTTCCCCTTTCTCCGCGTAAAGGCACTCTCCAGATTGCAAAACTCGTTCGCCCCACTCCCGGCGCTCCGCCGCTGCTCGACGTCGGATTCGGCGTCCAGCACCTCCCCAACACCGCCAGACTCAACCACCTCCAGGACGGCGCCTTCATTCAGCGATTCCCCACCGGCCACCTGAAACCCGTCGATTGCACCCCTGGAGAACGCTACTGCTATCTGGCCACCCTCGAAAAAGTCATCGACGGCGATACCGTGAAAATGCGTATCCAGCTCACCACTGGCATCTTCATCTCCGAACGTCTCCGATTACGGGGCGTCGATGCCATGGAACTCACCAGCCCGCAGGGACAGAAAGCAAAGAGTGCATTGGAACGCCTGCTTAAAAACAAAAAAAATATTATTATCTACACCTACAGCACCGACCGCTACGGCCGCTACGTCGCCGACCTGGTCGCCGACAACATCTACATCAACAGAACCCTCGTCGAAAAAGGCCACGCCCGCTTCCTCTCCATGCGAACCGAATAAAACCCTCAAACGCCCTTTAACCGGAAGATTTATCACAAATCTGAAAGTACCGTTGTCGGCACTGTATTTTCCCCTCGACGAGCTGTCTCTTTATCATATCTGGATCGGATGCCAATGGATGGAAGACATCAGTCTGATATTCTGTTCATGGCGATTGGGTAGCCGGGGCGGTCGCCCGCCCGAGCTCACCACACCACCGCACATACGGTTCCGTATACGGCGGTTCAGGTTGAAGAATTGAAACGTTGGTATTCGTTGAAGAGGCTTTTAAGTCCCATTTGAGCCAGCGTTTT
>JBNKCR010000051.1:0-59854 GCA_050287845.1 Polyangia bacterium | reverse complement strand
AGATCCCGTCATCTAAACCTCCAGAGGACTTTCACCTCCAAGTCACTTTCCGGTTCGCTTTCGCTCCCCGGTTATCCAGCGCCAATCTCCGGCGCTGCACGCCATGCCCGGCGCACTAGTTGCGGGGTTTATCCCCGCTTCAAAACCCTGGAAAGAACAGAAATAAGCGGGGATAAACCCCGCAGCTACATTTTGCACTGATAATACGTCTAAAATCCGTTATTTGTCGACTCACGATCCAGATATGATGAAGAGACAGCTTCAAAAGGGGGAACTTTGCGCTGGCTCCCCCTCGACGAGGGAGGGGGTTGTAAAAGGTTGTGTCAACATCCCCCTAACCCCCTTCAAAAGGGGGAATTTTGGGCTGACATCATGGACAGTTGCCGAATACATCTGGATTTGTGATGGTTCTTCAGACTCCGGGCGTTTTGTGATCGGGACAATGGGGAAAGAATCGCCGTTCAGTGTTCGAAGGGGAAATAGACGAATGACCCGAAGCATCAAACATTCAAAGCACCCATCACGGTCCGCTCCGCACACAGCGTACAGAACTGTAGAGATCCCTGGCGCTGCAGCTCACAAGGCCACTATAGAAGTTTCCATACCATGCAGTGTCTTTGTAAAAGGCGTAGGACGACGAGGACCAATAGTCATCGCCTGGCGTTGCCGCAAAGACATCGTCATCAATCACCGGGTTATAAGTGCCGTTATTCACAATACTGTGCAATTCAGCAATGTTTGGCAGTCGCCAGTCGTTGTCGTCCGCCCAGGTGGAGTGGGTACAATATGCCAGCGCCTCCTGCCACGTCATGGTCGTGGCGGTCCCACCACAATCTTTGCCGCGTTGACCTGCGGAACACCCCTGCCATACAAGGTTCGTAGCGCTGTCCATCACTACCGGTTCACTCAAAGTGGAAATATCCCGTACAAATCGGCTGGCCTGAGTCGCTGGTCCGCTCCGCATACAGCGGACATAGTGGTCGCTGCCCTTGCCAAGGCTGTTCACGCTGCCGGTATTGAAATCAACGTACCATGCGAAACCCTCATCACCGACAAAAGACGACGAGGACCAGTAATACGAAATTCCGGTTGCCGGGAAGGCCACAGTATCGGCAGAGGGAGTGTAAACGCTGTAGTCCACAATCGACTGCAGGGCGAATTCATCCGGCAGTCGCCAGTCGTCATGACCGCCCCACTCCAGGGCGTCGCAGTATGTGATCGCGTCGGTCCATTGCATCGTTTCAGAAGAGACGCGTTCATCCGCGACCGTGCAACTATCGCCCCGTAATCCCCCATGACATCCCTGCCACATGAGGCCCGTGACATTGTCCTGCACCACCGGCTCATCCACCGTATCCAGAATGCGTGTATAGCGCAGTTCGTCTTCCGGAGGGTCAACATCCCAGCCGAACTGTGCGTCCTGACCGTAGAAATTGTCCGTTTCCAATTCCGGACAGCTTGCAAGAACGCCTTCGCCATTGAAACACGCACGCTGACCGGTGTCGGCAAGGCGGAAGTAAGGGCCAGGCACATTACAATCCGCAGTGCCGCATCCGGGAGACTGGCATACTTCTTTGATGCAGATGTCGTAGCTCCGGTCGGGGTCAGTGATTACCAGGCACGTGGTGAAATCGGCCAGACCGGTGCAATCGCCGGGGGGGGGGGCCCGTATGTGTCCGCAGTTGAATCGGTGTCTGCCATCCCGGTGTCCATCGTGTTCCCCGTATCAGTATCGGTATCGGTATCAGTCCCGGCCCCGGCATGTGTCCCGCTGTCCATGATGGTATCGGTCCCGGAATTGGTTCCTGACGTCGACCCAGTGTCCGTACCCGAAAGCGTTGCCGAATCTGCCGTATCTATCCGGGTGTCGTCAGTGTCGGTAAAGACTTCGTCTTCCGGAGCGACATCAGTATCATCAGTATCATTGGAACAGGACATCCACATTGCCAGGAAAACAGACAAAAGATATTTCCAGTTATTTTTCATGCCTGAAATCCCCCTGCGCTTCCAATTGGGATATGCCCTTTTATGCTTCGCAAACGCGACCATTCAGCACCGTGCGCTGGTCGCCTGAAAAGCGAACCCGTTTCCTGTCACTGCTGGGCCGAAGGCCATCTCCCGCCACAATGACGCCCGCGCTGGTCAGCTCTTCATTAAAACGCCCCATCTCTTCCAGCAGTTTCTGACTCGGCTTCACACCCGTTTGCGAATTTTCTGTGGCTTTCACCATATTTATCACGCTCATTGTGTTTCTTCTACTGTTCAAATCCGGTCAACCGACCTGAACGGTCAAATTTCGTTCAGGAGCAATTTAATTCGGATGCAGACAACCCGGTTTAAAACCTGATAGAGTGGCGGAATGACAATGTTTCAACAGATTGAAAAATTATTTCTGAACGCCATCGTGCTCTGCCCCCTGATTTTCTGGACATGGGCCTGCGCCACGGATACGCCGGACGGGCAGCCGGATACCGCAAGTGAATCCGATACCCATGCCGACACCGCATCTGTTCCGGATACGCACACCGACACCGTCACCGATACCAGCGATGGGCCGCCAGTACCGGAACATGTGTTCTTTGACGACTTCAGCTATGCATCCGCCGCAGACAGTGCTCTGCGCGATATGGGCTGGTACCTTCGTTCGGGAACCGGCGGTCCCGGTCCCGATGGTTGCACCTGGTCTGCGGATGCCATTTCCTTTCACGAGCAGGATGGCCAGACCGTTGTCCGATTGACCGCTGAAACAGATGGCACCGGCAGCGGATCACAACAGGCGGAAATCGGCACACCGGTGAAATTTCTGTTGGGCACATATGCAGCGCGGGTCCGGTTTACCGATGCGCCGGTCAGTGACGGCGTGGATGGCGATCAGATTGTCGAAACTTTCTTTTCCATCACCCCCTGGAGCATGGCCGGCCTTGAAGAATACAGCGAAATCGATTTTGAATATCTGGCCAATGGCGGATGGGGAATCGCCACATCCGCACTATGGAACACCACCTGGGACGTGGCGGAGCCATCCGACAATGTCCACAACGCCAGTGAAGACAGTTTTGCAGGATGGCAAACGCTGGTGTTCACGGTCTCAGACGGCGATGTGTCCTACTATGTCGGTGACAGTTTAAAATGTACACATACCGGCGACTATTATCCGGAGAGTGAAATGAACATCAGCTTCAACCTGTGGTTCATCGCAGATGGGTTCGCTGAAAGCCGGGAGACCAGAGTGTACCAACAGGATGTGGACTGGGTATTTCACGCCCGCGACACGGTGCTCACAGCCACCGAAGTGGAAACCGTCGTCGACCGTTTCAGAAACGACGGCGTCGCCCGTCTGGATACCATGCCATAAGCCTGAAGATCTATCACGAATCTGAAAGTACCGTTGCGGCAGTGTAATTTACCCCTCGTCGAGGGGGCAAGCGGGTGTACCGGCTGTGTCCGGGTGAAGATTTTTATGGATTAAAGCGAACTCATCGTTCGTTGTATCAAAAAAAATTGAGCACAGAAGCAGATGGTGCGCCCTTGTGCGAGCGACAGCGGTTTCAGTCATTGGCTTTTTGCAACATTCGCGTAAATTGAGCGTAATGATGGTATGAACAGATACAGGAGTAAATTATGCTGACCAATATGTTTCAAAGTCTATCGCTTGTTGACACAAGCGGATACATTATTATTTCATTAATTCTCTTGATACTTTGCCTATCCCTTGTGTTCAATGGGGTCGTCCGATCCAGGTATGCCGCGCTGAGTCGGGATTTGCGCTCTCACGACAGAGACAGCACTCCCTTTCAATATCAGCTCCTGCGCAACATCAACGCAGATGTTGTTGGACTGCAGCGCTCAGGTGATATGGATGCGGACATACAGACATTGATAGATTTTCATCTGAGTAAACATTTGTCATGGGCACTCACTGCCGAGCGATTTTTTAAATCCGCAGCAGGTATCATGATCGTGCTTGGACTGGTGGGAACGTTCTACGGGCTGACCCTGTCCATCGGAAAACTGGTGGCGCTTATTACCGAAGACGCATCAGGGATTGTCGAAATCACCGCGTCGCTTACTCAGGGACTCGCCGGGGCGCTTTCAGGAATGTCGGTGGCGTTCTCCACTTCCCTGGTCGGGATTCTGTCGGCGATCGCGGTGATGCTTGTGGGGGTATTTCGAGGTCCCGCAGAAAGCAGAAATGGATTTGTTCTCCAACTTGAGGTGTTTTTGCGTAGCCGAAACCCGGGTAGGGAAAAACAGTCCTCTGCCTTCGACAGCGACATACTGAAAGAAACCGCCAATACACTTCACAATGCGGTCACGTCTTTTGGGGACGCATTGCAGCTTTTTTCGGGAAACATCAGAGATTTCAAAGAATTCAATACACATTTGAAGGACAATATCCAACGAATGAGTCTGGAGTTTGCAGATCTTTCAAATGCCCTGAAACTCCAGGCCACTGCCGTTCAGGACGAAAATGACCATTGGAGGAAGCGATGAAAAGACGTCGTTCTGTGTTGTCCGAGGAAACATCCCAGGAAAATTTCTGGCCCGCGTTTACGGACGTCGTCTCCACCATCGCACTGATTCTGTTTGTCCTGGTGCTGCTGGCGTATCTCCAGAATCTTCTGAGTGGCAAAAAGATGCTCCATATTCAATCAGAGCTGGATGTGACCTCGCGGCATCTGGGTGATTCGCAGGCAAAAATCAGTCGTTCTGAAAAACAGCTTCGACTACTGGAACAGCGACTGAACATGACCATGGCCGAGATAAAAAAAGGGGAAACGCAGCTTCGACTTTCCGAGGCGAAAGTGACAGAACAGAATACAATTATCGCCGAAAGCAATCGGGAGCTGGGAGACCTTCGCACGCAACTTCGCGGCATCGCGGTATTGCGGGTGGATGTGATTAACAAGGTCAAACAGGCTATCGAAAACCAACTGGGCCGAAAGTCCGGTGGCCAGCAACCGGAAATTGCGATTGGCGACAACGGAAATATCGTTATCAATGAAAGTCTCGTTTTCGAGTACAACTCATACGAAATAAAGCCGGAGGCCAAACCCCTGCTGGATACGCTCTCAAATGCGTTTTCTGCCATTCTGAGTGACGATGCTGTTTCCGAAAACGTGGATGTTATCCTTATTCAGGGACACACAGACTCACGTGGGTCGGCCTCTTTCAACCGTGATTTATCCGCCAAACGGGCCAATGCCGTGTTGGACTACATGTTCAGTGCGGCGCCTGTGCTGGAATCGCGATTCGGTCGCTTTTTTGCATCCAGCGCCTATTCGAAATTCCGCCCCGTCAACGAAGCAGAGAATGAAGCGGCATACATGCAGAATCGCCGGATTGAAATATCGGTAGTACTCAAAGATTCGAACATTCAACGGGTGATTGATGAATATTTCGAAAACCCGATGCCTGCAACCACTGACATGGATACCGACGATGCGTTCAGATAACATCCATTTCCAGTCCCCACTGCCACGAGTCTGTCCGAACCCTGAAGATTGGTCACAAATCTGAACGCACCGTTGTCGGGAGTGTTTTTTTCCCCTCGTCGAGAGAATAAGGGGGATGTCGTCCGGATGTGTTCCAGTGTGAAATCCCCCCCCTGGTTCCCCCCTTGCCAGCTCGGATTGTGATTTCATGAGGAAAACGCATCTGTCACCCAACTACCGTGGCGATTGTGTCTCCAGCGCGTTTGTTCCGGTTTCGGCCCCCCCCGGTTCATGAAACTGGTTGATGTTGTTATTATTCGCTCACACTGACCAGATTCACGCCAGTTTATCTCGTGGACGGAACCGCTGATTTTAGGTAGAGTCCACCTCAAACTGAAATTCAAAGGGAAAAGGAATGCGGAGCATCATATTGTATTTTTCAATTGCGGTTGCAGTTGTTGCAACACCGTCGGCCCATGCCGCCGGAGGCGATGCGCGGCAGGCGTTGTTGAATGGCGCCAGACTGCTTGAACAGGGAGATTATACGGGGGCGTCCGAGTGGTATCGCACGGCATACCGGCAGAAATCCGATTGGACGATACTGTACAATATCGGGCAATGCGAAGCAAAAGCCAATCATTACGGTCCCGCGGTGGAGGCGTTTGAACAGTATCTGGCGGATGGCGGAGACAAAATTAAAGCAACGCAGCGCAAAGAAGTGGAAGCTGAACTGGTACAGTTGCGAAGTCGTCAGGCCTATCAGGATGGCACGACGTTGTTTGAACGGGAGAAGTACCTTGAGGCAGCGACCGCGTTTCGCCTGGCCTACGAGACGAATCCTCACTGGAAGATTCTATACAATATTGCGCAGAGCGAGGCGGCGGCGGGGCGGCACGGCCGCGCCATGGAAGCGTTTGAACAGTACTTTGCGCTGGGCGCCGAAAACATCACGCTGGAGCGTCAGAAATTGGTGGAGGCCGAGCTCGATCGTTTACAGCGGCTGGTCGGATTTGTAGACATTGTGGCGCCGGATGGGGCAGCGATAATCATTGACGGTGAGCAGCGGGGACAGGCACCGCTCTCCGGCCGATTGATGGTGGCAGCGGGAGTGGATCACGACCTGAAGGTCGTTTCCGGGAACAGTGAGCTGTATCGCCGCAAAGTGAAGGTCAGTGGACGCCAGTCCATCGCGATTACCGTGAATGAGGACGATGTGAGTCGACCGGGAGATGAGGCACGGGTCGTCTCAGAGAATGAGGCGCCCGCAGGCACCGGGGACAGGACGGTTACACAATCCACAGCAATGCCCCCCGGAGAAAACACTGCTTCAACAACACCTGTAACGGCTCCTTCAAAGCTGGTCCCTACGGGCGTAGTACTCCTCATCACCGGCGCCGCCGCCATCGCGGCAAGTCTGGTGGTGGGCGGGATAGCCCTCAAACGCAGCAACGAACTGGATGAACCGTGTGAGAACGATATCTGTCCGCCGAACCTCCACACTAAAAACAACAGCGTGGACAATCTGTCGCTGGCCAGCAATGTGCTGCTGTTTTCAGGAGCCGCGATAGTGGTCACCGGTGCGGTGCTGCTTATTGTTGGCAAAAAGAGAAAGAAAAAAGATCGTCTGGTTCAAATAGTACCGCATGTGCATTGGAATTCGGTGGGTGTGCTGTTGGGAGGGAAGTTTTAATGCAACGAGTAAAGCGAATCGCAGTGTGGATGACTTATTGGATGATTTGTCTGCGGTGGATGGGGTGTACAGCCATCGTGGAACACAGGGAAAATGGCGAGTATCCTTCAGATTCAGACGGAACAGACACAGAAGACGCCGACTCGACCACGGCAACCACGTCCACAGATACCACCTCGGACGATGGAACGGATACCCAATCGGCATCGGACACCGGCCAGGATACCGGGGATGACACAGATACAGGCACGTCGTCGGATACTGCGACGGACACCGGAACAGATAACGGAACGGATACTTCTACCAATACGGAGGATACCGACACCCCTCAGGACACTGGAGATACCGACACCCCGCAGGACACTGAAGATACCGATACCCCGCAGGACACTGATGACACACTGCCCTCTGATTGCACAGGACTGGATGATTTCACCCCATGTCTGGTGAAAACAACTCCCAACGACCGGGACTACGACATCTGCATTAAAGGCGTGTGCCAATCCCCCGGCTGCGGTACGGCTGACTGCAATGTGCCTGGGCCATACTTTTCCCTTGCCGATACAGGGCAGCTCGTCTGTTTCAATGGAACGGGTACCCTCTCGGACTGTCCCGCCGCTGAAGAGGACGAATTTTATGGTCAGGACGCCCAATACGGCTGGGATATCAACCACGCCCCGGGTGACCTCCGTTACATCCGTAATCTGGATGCCCAGGTTGAGCCGGTGGTCGAGGATATGGTGACGGAACTCAGCTGGCAGGGATGTCAAGCAGGATTGAAGGGCGATAACTGTGAAATGACAGATGCAAGTGTTGAAAGCCAGCGAATGACATGGACCGAAGCGCTGAACTATTGCGATACCCTCAACTGGGGCGGATACCGCGATTGGCGCCTGCCCGATGAATTTGCCCTGCAGTCCATTGTAAACTATGGCGCCCAGACACCCGCCATCGATGAAATCGCCTTTCCCGAAACGGTGGAGAGTTTCTATTGGACATCGTCGTCCAGTGTCAACAGCGCAAATTCCGCCTGGCGTGTGAGTTTCAATCGCGGTGACGTGGATACCGATGATGTGGGCAGCGCATACTACGTCCGCTGTGTGCGGAGCGAGCCTGTGGACCGGGCCAGCCGATTCGTCAGGGATACCTCCACTATGTATGAAGCAGTGGTGACCGACAATGCGACCGGGCTCGTATGGCATGGGTGCACTGCGGGCAAGCGCGGTGACAATTGTGATGGCGCCGCTACGGACATGACCTGGCAGGAGGCGCTGGCGTATTGCGTCAAATCCACATGGGGGAACTACAATGACTGGCGACTGCCGAACGTTACTGAATTACGCAGCATTGCAGACAACCAGAAGGCGGCCACTTCGATAGATTCGAGCGTTTTTCCAGCAACGGTAAACAATTACTACTGGTCGTCATCCGGTGACGCCCTCGGTGAGAAGGCGTGGTACGTAAGCTTCAGTACCGGCAACGTGTTCGCCAACGACAAGGGGTACAATGTTTACGTCCGCTGTGTACGGAAGTAACAGACATTTAAATGGTGCCCATCTGACGCTTTGCCGACACGTCAATTCCGGATTCCCGGTTCGATTCGCGGTCGGCCCCCCAACCGGGGTCCATTTTTTTGAGTATATTTTTATTCCAATGGCCACTATTATCTCCCTTATATAAATAAAGTGAAACCACAGAACGGCGGTAACGCCCCGGGGGAGATAAACAATATGAATTATCCTTCCCATATGCACATAGCAAAGGAAACGAAATGAAAAAATTGGTTCTACTGTTGACCATGTCGTTATTGGCGGCGAGTGTGGGATGTTGCGGTTTGCGCTCCTGCAATCAGGGCCCGTATGCGTTTGAAGGAGACGATCCGGGGGAGTGTGAAGACAAGGCAGATAACAATCGGGATGGCCTCTTCGACTGTAACGACCCGGGCTGTGCGGGCAGCAATTCGTGCGTCAATCCAGCGGCAACCAATACAACCGCAGCCGGAAACGCCGGGGTCGCGGCTCCCCCCACGGCTCGCGCGGACGTCAAAGGAAAGCCGAGCACCGGCGCCGGCGCAGCCATCTCCCCCAAATCCAGCAACAACAACGTAAAGATTCCCCCGGGAAAAGGGTGGCTGAGCACCAAAGGAAATAAAATTGTTTATGAGGATGGCTCGGTGTTTCGCGGCCGGGGCGCCAACGTCCACGACACCAGAAGCTGCGGCGCTTGCTGGTCCCCCAACGTGAATGGAGTGAAACGCCGCATTGATGAAGTGGTGGATATCTGGGGCGCCAATTTCCTCAGGCTGTGTCTGGAGAGCCATGAGGCAAAGAGTAATGCGGTAAACGACGCCAAATACATGCAGGATGTTATCGAGATTGTGGAGCACATCGGGAAAAAGACCGGGGTATATGTGCTGGTGTCGCTATGGTGGGACACGACGGTGGATACACACCCACTTCGTATCCCCCACCCGGCGGTGACTCCTATCTGGGAGCATCTCACTGAAAAGCTGGCAAAGTATCCGTATGTCATGTTTGGCCTTGTAAACGAACCGCGAGGCAAGCATTCCACGGATGATGTGGAGATAGACGCCAATGACGTGGAAGTGTGGGAGAGCATGAACAATACCGTCGCGGCCATCCGCGCGGTGGAAGCTCGAGTGGGCAGCCCCCGGCACATCATCACGGTGCAGGGCACCCGGGCATATGCCAAATTCCTGCAGTACTATGTCAACCACCCGATTACCGCCGACGGGGGGAAGAATATCGCATATGAAGTGCATGTGTATTATGGGAACGATGGCGACAAATGGGAGAAACGATGGGAAATTCCATCCCGGAAACTTCCGGTCATTATCGGAGAATTTGCAGAGTTGTATGAGTCCTGGGATACACTCTCTTTACAGGACTGCGACAAATTGTCCATGGAAGCAGAAAAACTGGACGTTCCGTGGCTCGCCTGGACGTTTCATACCAACTGCGGCAACCCGCTGATTACCGCCAGCAACAACTGTGAAACGAATGTGACGATTACCCCCAGCAAAGGTTGGGGACAGCTGATTTACAATCGTCTTCACAAACCCTGGGGAAGTACGGAAAGCGCACTTCCTTAGTACAGTTTTCCGATATTCTCCCGAATTGCCCTCCCGGGTTAATTTTTCATGGTTCTGAATCCCGGCCGATATTCATGTCTCCATTGCTGACATTCCTACCCTTGACAATTTGCATCAGCGTACTACCATTTTGTTTAGTATGCTAAATTTAATTACACAAAACAAATTCATCCCTTTCAAGTACAACCGAACAACTCTCTTTTTACTCGTTCCCCCACAGATATCACGGACACCAATTATTCTAACCCCGATATTCCTCTTTCTTATGGGGTGTGGCCCCGAGTCCCGCCAAACAACCGATACCAAACCGACTGCATCTACAGCGCACAAAGCCTCCAATTCCCAGCAGCCGGACACCGATGCAGAACCCCGGACATCCGCGTCCCAACCATTTGCCTCGCCAAAAAAAATTGTGATGATTCTGCTGGATGCACTTCGACCCGATTATCTGGGGTTTGTGGATGGAAATACACCGGAGACCGCTCCCAACCTGGCAAAGTTGAGCGAGGATGCCATGGTGTTCACCCGCGCCTTTTCCACATCGTCCTGGACCGCGCCTTCCACCGCATCCGTCTTCACTTCCCTGTACCCCCAGGGGCACGGTATTCAATATGGCTTCAAAGCCCAGCGATCATTCATTAAAAAGTTCGAAAATGATGAAGACGTGGAGCTGGAACTCGCCAGACTCCCGGACAATCGAAAAATACTCACGGAAATGCTTCAGCAACTGGGATACCGGACCTATGGCATCTCCACCAACATCAACATCAGTAAAAATCTCGGCTTCAACCGGGGATTCAATAAATTCAAATACATCCCATACAACCGGGGCCCGGCGGAAGTGGTGGAAGAGGAGCTCAAACATTGGGCGCCCGAAATTAATGCTGCCGACAAATCATTTGTTTACCTGCACCTGAACGATGCCCATGCCCCATACGAAGTGCGTCGTCCCTACTATGCCGGAGGCGATCCCGCCCATGACGATGCCGGCCGATATCGCAGCGAAATTGGCTATGTGGATAGCCATGTACAACAGATGCTGAAGCTGCTGAACGTTGACGACAACACCCTGCTGATAGTGCTCTCGGACCACGGCGAGGAATTCATGGATCACGGAGGCACGGAACACGGCCCGAAACTGTATCAGGAGCTGGTTCGTGTCCTGTTGATGTACCGCTGGCCCAGTGGGGGCATTGTCAGCAAAAAAGAAATCGTGAATGTGAGCCATATCGACCTTTTGCCCACCCTCCTGAACCTGGTGGGCCAACCCCGCCCGGACTATTTTGAGGGAACAAGCCTGGTGCCGCTGCTGCGCCGCAACGACCACGGAAAAAAAGCGAGCCAGCTGTCGCACCGGGCCCTGTTTGCCCATCGCATCTATTCAAAGATTCGCGATTTACATGTGACGGCACTGATGCTGGACCAATGGAAGCTCATCAACAGATACAACAAACATTTCGAACTGTATTTTCACAGAACCGACCCGGGAGAGCACCACGACATCAGCAGCGCGAGAACCCGGATGCTTGCACATCTCAAAGATCGCCTCGAGGTCATTACCCAAAGATTGAATCAAAAATCCCCGGTGAATGAGCAGGTCGAAATCGAACTGGATGAAACGCTTCTCGAGAGGCTGCGCCGTCTTGGATACACAGCGGAAGAAGGCGAAAAAGGCAATTGCGCAACCATGTAGTTGCCCGGAGAATGCACAGGGAAATGCAGAAGATGTCCATCTCGCCAGATAAAATATTCACCAGAGTACCGGCAGGGAGACAAACTGGACGGGCGGAAGATTCTGGGCATCTCCTGGCGTCACGTCTTCCTCAATGGAGATAACACATCTGCTACATCGATCTGTTCGGTGAAA
The DNA here is from genome assembly GCA_050287845.1 of Polyangia bacterium. Classification (GTDB taxonomy): domain Bacteria; phylum Myxococcota_A; class Polyangia; order JAAYKL01; family JAAYKL01; genus JAFGXQ01. Next base: position 47,750 of record JBNKCR010000051.1, on the reverse strand, counting down.
AAAATCTCGAAGCCGTGGCCCGCAAGCAGTTCAAGCCAAAAAAAAAAGCCATTCCCAAACGCTTCCAAAAAGCGGAAAACCACTGGAGCTGAAAGTGCGTGTGAAATAGCCCCGATGCACACCAGCACGCATCACTGCGCCGCCGTTCGGATACGTCCTGGAAAATGTTTCACACTATTCTGAGTTTCACGGACCAGTGGCATACCGGTCCTTAATATATGAGAAAAAATTATTGAAACGAGAGAGAGAATTCGAGTACTTTTTCTGCACGTACAATTTTCTGCAGTTTCTGACGACGATCTGCCTGGTCCATTCGCCAGAAGCGGCAACCCACACTGTGGAAAGGTGAATCCATTGATCCGATTTTCTCAAGACACCTGGCTTCATTTGAATCCATTCTCGACACAGAACCTCTACATGGAAAGTGATCATCATGACCATTTTGCAACAGAACCGAGAATTACTGGCTGAATTCCGGCAAGGAAAAAAAGAGGCGTTGCATGCGGTGTATCGACATTATTGCCGGGACATTGAGCGATTCATTGCCACGGGCTGGATCAGTCGAAAAACCGGGAAATATTCCCGTATTCAATTATCCATGGATACGGATTTCCGTCTCGAACTGATACAGGAAGTGTTCCTTCGTGCATTTTCAAAAAATGCACGTCAGTCATACGACGGTCTCCGATCCTACAGAAACTATCTGCTCACACTGGCAAGGAACGTGGTCGTGGACTACATTCGCTCACGACCCAATGATGCACTGGCGCACTACTGCACCGAAACAGATGTGAATCAGATTTGTGAAGAGCAGGCAACCTCGGCGGATTATGGCGATCCCGTACCTGGCTCCCCCGAGGAAGTGTTGAACTGGCAGCGTTGCATCCGGGCAATGCGGGTGTACGTGACCGGCCTTTCGGAAAAAGAGAAACGATTCATCGACATGCGTTACCGACAGGAGTTTTCGTTGCTGGAGGTGGCGCGCAAACTCGATATATCCAGAGGAAAGGCTCGTCATATGGAGAAACAGTTGGGGAAAGGGCTGAAACAATACCTTGAAGAACGAAATCTCTCCATCGGAGGAAAAAATGAGGAAGTCACAACCAATCTGAATAAAATCTCAGTATCAACAGTGTAGGAGAATTGTATTTTGGCAGATAAAGATTACCAGGATTCTTTTCGTCTGTACGCCGAACACGCCGGTGTAACGGTACAGGAGCATGAAGAAATTTTTGACAACGTGTTTGCCGCCACTCGTAGAGCCGAGCGAAAGGGGTTTTCCGTGGTCGTGCATCACCCGGTTTTCCGTTGGGCAGCAATATCTTTGGCGCTAGTGGGCGTGTTGGCAATTGGCGGCTGGATGGCGACTGAATTCAGCTCGGCGACTACCGGGAGGAAAATGGGAACCTTCACTCCCCGCGGCACGGCATCCGTCGGTGGCGTAACCCTGATCTGCACCGGTACGCAGAACCCGGGCATGTGTCACCGGAGCGATACAATGACATTCAGAGTCACCCCGTCAGGTACCCGACAATATTTTTCAGCATTTTCCCGACATCAGAAATCCGGTGCGGTGGTGTGGTATTTCCCGGCCACCGAAAACGAACGCAGTCTGCGATTGAGCAGCAGCGGAGACACAATCTTGCTGGAGGAGGGAATCACCATCGGGGAAGAGCACGCTCCCGGCACCTACGAACTGATTTCGATTTTTTCAGATAATCCCTTAAGTGCGGCCGATATCCGAGGACTGTTCAATGAACAGGGTGAGTTCGACAGTCACAACGCCGATATAGTCAAATCCATGTTCAACATAGAAGGTTAAAACACATTGAAAAATCCCGGAGTCCTTTTTCTTTCTATCCTGTCTATCCTGGTGGCAGGAAACGTCCATGCCGAAACAAAAACTTTCGCACTGGTTCTTGGAAACAATTCTCCCCCACCGGATTCGTCTCTGGAAACACTGAAATTCGCTGATGACGATGCAGTCCGATTCTTTCGTTTTTTTTCCCATTTCACAGAAATGACACGACTGATGACATTACCGGATGCGCGAACCCAATCCCGTTATCCGGAAATATCCACCCGGGCGGTGTTACCGACGCCGGAAAATCTGAAAAGAGAAATAACTCGAATTTCCCGCAAGGTTCACGCGGCGAAACAGGCGGGTCATGAAGTGGTCTTTTACATGACCTTCAGTGGCCATGGGGACCATGATAATAATGGCGATGCCTATCTGTCACTCATTGGCGGAAAAATCTCGCATCAGGTACTGTACGATGCCATTACGGAGATAAATGCCGATTACACCCACCTGTTTGTGGATGCGTGCCACGCGGGTGGCGTTGTGGGGTTTCGAGGTCAGTTCGACAACGAAACTTCCGGCAAAAGAATAAGGTTATCGGAAGATGATATAAATAAGATAATGGGGCCGGCAAGGGATTCACTCCCCGGGTTCGGCACAGTCATCGCATCATCTGATAACGGCGTCACTCACGAGTGGTCCACCATTGAATCCGGCATATTCACCCATGAAGTCATTTCGGGATTGTCTGGCGCAGCAGATGTCAATGGAGATGGCAAAATTGAATACAGCGAAATTGTCGCGTTTGTTTCAAGTGCAAACCGAAACGTCAGCGACATCAGAAACCGGATGAAAATCATCGGATCGCCACCACCGAGAAATCGCAACGTGCCAATCGTGGATTTGTCCACATTTGCCCGCGTTGCATTCCTGACCGGAAACCCGTCCACGCTCGGTCATTTTTTCATTGAGCTGGATCACGGAGAGCGATATCTCGATGCCCACCTGGAGGATAAAACGCGAATGAATGTGGCCATCCCGGCGGGGCGGGTGGCGTATGTGTATGCCAACGATCAATACGCCAGAGTGAATACGGAGTCCGGCGATTCAATTAATGTGAATGAGCTTCATTATTCAAAGGAAAAACTGACGGACCGGGGGCGACTGAATGAAGATCTTCAGAAAGGATTATTCCTGAATGAATATGGCAAACGATACTACAATGGATTTATTGACAGCGTGGCACTGACCAGTGTCAGATTTGATGCACGCCCCATGTTATTGCCAGCATCCCTGCAAGATGATTCTGATACCGGCTCCAAAAAAAACAATCGCGTTGTAGCCGGAAAAACGACACTTATTTTCGCAGCGGCAGCGCTGGGTGGAGCGGTGGTGTCCGGTATTCTGGCCGCCAGAGCCAAAAAAGCGTTTGACCGTACCAACTATCACAGAGAATCCCTTTCTGCCAGGGACGATTACGAACGGTATAGCGGGCTGTTCTGGGGAGGACTTGGCATTACTGCACTTGGCATCGCAGTAGGCAGCGCATTGATTCGGAGAGGGAATAGAAATCGGAAAAAGGGCAATTCTTTCCGGGCCGGGTTCGCTGTGGGTCAGAATGACACCGCTTTGTTTTATTATCGTTTTTAAAAAATGGATGGTTATCGATGAATCAAAAAATTTTACTGCTTGTCGCTGGATTGTTCTGCATGTCCTGCGATCTGGATATGACCGGACATTTCGATTGCGATAACAACACGGATTGTGGCGCCACTTATCGGTGTTCGACCACCGGTCAATGTGTCGTCGAACCACTGACCAAAGACACGGACAGTATTGACAGCCCCCCTGACGACAAGACGGATTCAACGACATCGGAGAACAATGATTCTGCCATGGACAATCGCAACAGTGATGACATCCGGGAAACAGTCCCCGGCGAGGTGCAGTTCGTAAATGCGGAGGGGTATACAGTCAACCGGAACAACGATGCCAATTACCGGGGCGCGGGTGTCAGCTTGTGGAAATGGGATGGCAGCGCCGGCCAGCAATGGTTCTGGGAATCGGATGGCACGATTCGCAGTGCGACGGATCCCGATTTCTGTCTGAACATGCATTACGGAGTTGAAGTCTGGAAGGTGCTCAATCTGTGGGACTGCAACAACAGTGTGACGCAACGGTGGATTCGAATCGATGAGTCTATCAGACCCATTGAAAATACAACGCTTTGTCTCAACCTCCACGGCAACGACAATCGGAACGCATCGGTTCTCAATCTCTGGGAATGCAATGGCAATGTCAGTCAGAAATGGTCGATAATTGAAAGGTAAAAAGAAACGGGGAGAATTTTTATACCTGCAATGCCAATGTTACTGATGCCAGCCCGACAACCACCGAATCTACCATCGCAGTGTTGCCGAATCTGTTTTTCGTTGGGACCGAAGTAGCCAGCGGAGAGTGCCATGTCTGGATGATGTCGCATGTTCCCCATCTGAGCACCAGGTTGAACCCGCCACGCGTAGGCGGGGCACCTCAGCGAATACTCATTCCGGAGGCGTTTCCGGTGACTCGTGGACACGCAGATGAATCTCTTTCTCGACGAGCTGCCAAACTGTGTAATAATTAATCTGTTCTTTGGTAATCCAGGCGTTCACTGCTCGCCTCCCGCTGGAGAATTTTTGCGTATGGGAAAAGTATTTGTTACATTACAGACAGCCAGTGGTACTCTGAGCAGAACAGACGTGAATTCTGACAGCTGCTGCATCCCGCCTGACGTCGTTACCGATGGAGTAGATGGGGTAAATGCCTCTGTAATCTCTCTCTATATAGTTGGCATTCTGTGTGGATTCCTGTTTGGCAGTTGTGGACGCATCGGTTTTGAGAAACCCTTCGACAACGACTCGGATGCGGATAGCATTACCGATATGGATATTGATACTGATACAAATACCGGTGCAGACTCTGGTGTAGACATCATTGTGGATACTATAGACACTGCAGATACAAACAGCGTTACAGATACTGACACAGGCACTGACAGCGAATCGGACACCTTGTCGCCATGCGTTAATACCGACAGTGTCTATCTGTTCGATCTGTGCTGGTACCTGAGTACTCCAGATGAAAGCTGTATTGGCGTGTGTTCCAGAAAAGGGGGATATGATCCAATGACGGAGCAAATTGTTGGTACACCGAGGCAAGGTGGTGCTCTCGAAAATTGCGCGGCGATATTTGCGGCGTTGGGGTATTCCCAGGTGGTCAATCAGGGATACAATAGGTCCGGGGGTCTCGGCTGCCATCGATTTGATGGCGTTGATTTATGGTGGCTGACTTCGCCGGATTTTGACCCGACGAATCGAGGTGTGCGGGTGGAATTCATCTGCGGTTGCACCCCTCCCTGAATTGGATAGTCCTGGAATCCAGTGACGGATTCAATATTGCGAGAATCAGGGATCCGTTTGGAAATGTCTGGTGGCGCGATGAACCTGCCAACTCGGGCGATAGCAGCCGATACGACCAATCAGACACCAGCTGGCATAACCGCGAGCCGTCCTGTATTTACACCACGCTCGTTGAAGAGATGAAGCGTCTGAAATGATGCCGGCATTGTTAATCAGCAGATTCATCTCCGGAAAATCGACCGCAATCCTGGCCTGCAGTTCGAGTACCGCAGACGGGTCGCTGAGGTCACAATGGAACTGAATGTCCCACGACTACTCCTCAATCATTCCGCTCATCATCAGATTCAGGTTTTCCTGAAAATTGGGCACATCCGCCAGCAGTGCATCCACGGCATCCGACCATTGGGCGCTGTCCACCAGCGGATCGTCCTCAATCGCCTCTTTGATCTGTTCCCGCCACTGCTGGATTTTCTGACCAACGCTCTCTTCCGAGAACGGCCCCGCGATGAACTCACTGGCAATGTCTTGCTGTCGGTCATAAATCACCGCGCGCAGATTTTTCAGGAACGGATCACAGTCCATTGGCACAACCGCCCATGTTCCCAGGGGAAAGTCGAAAGTCGTTGGATGATAATCGCAGCTGCTGGAAACCGCATTCCAGTTGGGAACGTCGTACTCCTCGAACGGCGCATTGTTCGTCCAGAAAATCGGCTCGGGATACCAGAGGGATTTGTCGAGATCCCATGGGAGAAGGACAATTTTTCCATCTTCGCTGTTGTGATACCAGTAGTAGTTGTGGTTGATGTCACGGGTTGAGCTGATGAGCCAGAACAGAAGCATACCGTCGAAATTGTTGATGGCCCGGTCAACAACAATATAGCGGGCCAGATAGTCGAAATCGAGATATGGCGCCATTTCTGATTCGAAGTTGGTTTCATCGCTCGCCACGACGGCATCCCTGAATTCGAGAAAATCGGAGACATCCATGATCCCGGGGTCATCATTGGTCTTGAGCCCTTCCTCCACTTCGTAATCGGCTGTTTTTTCAGATGGCCATACCTGTTTGTACAGATTGCCGTCACCTGATTCCGGGAAGCGATTGGCGGTGAATCTGCCATCTATCTGCTCCACCACAGCGAAAAGGCCGTGGTACTCCCCGTTGATATACACCCGGGCATGCGCCATCCGGGGCGCAATGATGTCCATCTCTCTGAACAGCGAATAGCCGAGCCGCTCCCGCAGTTTGCTCGGATCAGCGGACATGGAGTGCAGATTGATTTTCTTCAGACCATCAAGGCGACGATTGTCATCAAAGCGGTCGATGTCGATCTTGAGGGAGAAACGCTGGCAAACATCCACATCCCCCCAAATCGGTTCAACACGCGCTTTGCGCTCCGGGTCGGGAAAATCAAAACAGCTCCAGATTGAGTGATCCCCCTTGAATCGAACACCAATGGACGGAAATTCGGTATCATCGACTTTCAGCGACGCTTCCACATATCGGTCTTTGTTGACATCAAATTGTGATAATAGCAGCGTGGAATAATCCATCAGTTTTTCGTACTCTTCATCCGAAAAGGTAAGATAATAGGATTTGATATTACTGTCATCGAATACATTATTACCAATCTCTTCTTTTTTTATGTCATCATCGGTCGCACCATCTGAGGCACTGTCCCCCGTCGCCGTATCGCTCACTGTTTCGCTGTCAGTATCTGAAGTATCATCTGCGGTCGTGGGATTTGTGTCATCGCTCTCTGATTCGTCACTTCCGTCTGCGCTTTCGGTTGAAACGGCACTGTCCGTTTCCGATGGTTCATCTGTGTTTCCGTTCTGGGCGCTGCACCCGTAAAAAAACAATACCGGCAACAGCAATGCCATCCATTTCATGCAGTTTAACAAAGCAACCTCCTTCACCAGCGTTGTCAGATCACGGCCTACAGACATGACAGGATAAACGCCAGATAAAATCCATGTTATTCAATTCTTCTGACAGTTCCATGAAACCGTATAATGGTCCACATTAAATTTGTTGTGCAGTTCACATTATCTTCACTTTCACACTTGATAAAATACGACTTCAGCAAAGACCCGCATGGTTTCGGCGCGTGTACGCGGACGCGCTTCGACCGGTGGCGTGTGCCTACGGGATGGAAACCAACGGTTTTGTATCCATCGAAAAACTCCATATCAGATAGGAGGGATAAGGAAGCTCTGCGTTCCCGGGAACTGCACGCTTCCGTTTTCAGAATCGACATACCCGAATCGACGGCGTATCACTTCACCAGGTGAGATGGGTTTTCGCCAATGCTTTTCAGGAGTACCAGAAGAGACAGTTGGGTTTTCAGTTCGGTGGTGGCCAGGTTCACTTCTGCCTGGAGATACATGCGCCTCGCGTCGGTGACATCCAGAGAGGTGCCGGCCCCGGCGGCATAAGCGGCTTCGGCCAACTGCAGAGACTCCTCGGCAAGCTTCACCCGTCGCTTCGCTCCGCGTACATTGGCCAGCGCGGTCTCGTGTTCTCTTTTGGCCTGACGCACCTGCTGACTGACGCTCTGTTCAAGATTTTCGATTTCCAGCTCATATTGACGCTTCACCGCCCTGCTCTCGCCAATCTTTGCATTGGTGTAACTGTTGAACAGGGGAATCGAAAGCGCCAGCACCAGATTCCACCGGCTGCGATCTGTACTTCCGAACCCCGACGGTTCGGTAAACTGATATGACCCCTGCCAGGCCAGATTCAGCGACGGAAACAACGCGGACACTGCTGCTTTTACCTGTTCATCCGAAACAATGGCGCTTTCTCGTTTGAGCTGCAAATCCACTCGCTGTTCCAATGCCTTTGATTCAAGAGTCGCATCTGCAGTATCCGGCGTCACCAGCGCATCCACGGTTAAGGGTGCAATCATGCCGTTCTCTCCGGTCAGAATACCGAGTGCGTCACAGGCTGCAGCAAGAGATACCCGGGCATTCAACAGGTCCTCTTCGGCTTGCTCAAAATCAATTCCAGCCCGGAGCATATCAATGCGCAACCCGGTGCCCGCGTAAAATTTTTCTTCCGCCACCCGCAGATGCGCCCGGGTGGCCACGATTTGCTCCTTGAACAAGTCCACCAGTGTCGTTGACATCAAGGCCATGAAGTAGGCCTGCGCCGTGCCATACAGCACATTCTGCCGAACCTCCTCAACGGACAATGCGGTCAATTGATTGACGGACCTGGCCATATGGTAATTGCGCCAGTTGCTCAAGTTTACAAGGGGCACGCTGACCGTAACACTTCCATTCACTGTATGTCGCGGGTTGATCACCACATTTTCAGAACCCGCTGCCCCGCTGTCCGCAGGAGGCGTATACCCCGGAATTCCAGAAAGCATCTGGTCCAATTCATCGAGCAATCCCTGCATTCCTTCCGCCATGTTCATTTCATCCCCATGGTCGGCCATGATGTATCGCAACTCCGCCTGGGCGACCGGTAAAAGCAATGCGCGCGCCTGCCGCAACCGCGCATCCGCTTTTTTAAATTCCAAATCCATCTGCTTCAATGTCAGATTGCGTTTCCGGGCCAGTTGAAGCGCCTGTGTCAGCGACACCTTTTTTGTGCCCTCCGGCAAATCTGAAGACGCCAGCAGTTCATTGGCCTTCGTCTCCGCTGCTTCGTATTCGCGAGCATCCTGTTCCCGTGTGGTTTGCGCTTCTGCAGTCCCCAGGGCGAACATAAGATTCGCCCCAATGAGAATAACTATTCTGATTGTCAACATGGTTCCACTTTTCATCCCTTTGCCTTCTTTCTTGCAAAAAAGGTGTAGAACGTGGGCACCACCACCAGGGTTAAAAGCGTGGCCGTGCTCATCCCCCCCACCACGGATTGCGCCATTCCCTTCCACGATTCAGATCCTTCGCCAATCCCCATCGCCAGGGGAATCATGGAACAGATGGTTGTGAAGCTGGTCATCAGCACCGGTCGAAGCCGGGTCCGGGCTGCCAGGACCACCGCATCCAGACGCGTCAGACCGTCGGCGTTTCTGCGCTGGTTGGCCGCATCCACCATCACAATACCGTTGTTCACCACAATACCCACCAGCATAATCACCCCGATAAGCGCAGAGACATCCAGACTGTTTCCCGTGAATGAAAAGATCAACACCACCCCAATGAGCGCCAGAGGCACCGTAAACAGAATAATAAACGGTTCCCTGAACGACTCAAACTGACTGGCCATCACCATGTAAACCAGCAGCACCGACACAATCAGCGCAATGCCCAGCGCAATGAACGACTCAATAAAATCTTCGGCAGTGCCACCCACCTCAAAGCCCATTTCGTCTGGCCAGTCGTATTCATTCAATTTATCTCGCACATTCTGAATCGACCCACCGAGATCCTTGCGGCGCATTTTTCCATCCGCACCCGGATAGGTATCCCTGAGGGTGCAGGCAATGGTCACCACCCGCTGCTGATTCCTTCGCGAAATGGTCACCGGCCCCGGCCCGAATGTAATCGCTGCAATATTGTCCAGAGGCACCACGCCGCCAGTGGGGGTGGAGACCGGCATACGGGCCAGCTCTGCCACATTGGTGCGAAAGTTTCTGTCGAATCGCACGTAAATTCGGTGTTCGTTGTCACCATCCGAAAAGAATGCCGCGGTCTTTCCCAGAAAGAACGTCGCCACAGAGGACCCCACCGTTGCCGAAGATATGCCCATGGCCGCCATCCTGTCCCGCTCAAACACCACATTGATTTGTGGCGTGGGTTCTGAAAACGAAAACACCACCTGCGCCATCTCCGGCATCACGGTCAGCAGGTCAGTCAGCTCCCGGCCCACCCGTCGCAGTTCATCAAGGTCGTGCCCTTTGATAATCACTTCCATATCCCCACTGCCACCAGTGGGATTCGGTTGTTCAATGGAAAACTCAAGGTCCGGAATATCCGCCAGACGTTCAAGGAGCAGGGCCTCATATTCCTGCTGGGTCCTTCCCCGTTTCGACATGGATACCAGTGGTACGCGCAATGTCGCAGAGTGGATGCCCTCTGAAAACAGCGCCGAAAACCCGGAACCGCTTCCAATTTCTGCCGCAATCAGCTTTCGATCCTTTCCCGGGATGGTTTTTTCCACCTCTACAATCGCCTCACGCACGTAACGGGTTGTTTCTTCCAGATTACTGCCCACGGGTGCCTTCAGTTTTGCAGCTACCATGGACTGATCATTTCGAGCCATAAAATCTGTTGGCATCGTCACTGCCACGGCAACGGTGCCCCCAATCAGCAGCGCCAGTCCCACAATGACCATCCATCGATGAGACAGCACATGCCGGAGAAACCGTCCATAGGGTTCCTCTATCCTGGATGTGGCGTCTTTGCGTTCCTCTTTTCCCGCTTTCTGTTTTTTGCGCTGCCCCAGCAGTCTGGACGCCGCCAGCGGGATAAAGCTGACTGCCACAAACAGCGATACTGACAGAGCAAAGCAGATGGTCACCGCCATATCCTTAAACAGCACCCCCGCAATACCCGGAACAAACAGAATGGGCAGAAACACGGAGACAGTGGTCAATGTGGAAGCCGTCACCGCGGTGGACACTTCAGTGGCGCCCTGCACCGCGGCTTCCCGGATGGGAATTCCTTCCTGCCGTTGGCGAAACACATTGTCCAGCACCACAATGGCGTTATCCACCAGCATGCCCACCGACAGGGCCAGTCCGGCCATGGAAATCACATTGAGCGTCATCCCCATCTGATTCATCACCGCGAAGGTGGCCACCACCGAGAGGGGAATCGCGGTGGACACAATCAATGCGCTGCGGAAGTTCCGTAAAAAGAAAAGCAGCACCAGAAATGAAATGCCAATCGCCGCAACCGCAGTAGACGAGAGATTGCCAATGGACTGGTTTATGAAATCCGCCTGATTGAACAGCACCCCGAAAACAAGACTGCTGCCCCTTTCCTGCTGAATTCTTTCAATTTCGGCAATAGTGGCTTCCGCAGCCTTCACCGTATTGAAACCGGATTGCTTGCTGACCACAATCCACACCGACGGTCTGCCATCCACTTCAATGGTCTGGGTCTCTTCTGAAAATGTGTCAACAACGTCAGCGACCTGGTGCAGATAAATCGGCATCCGTTTGCCGGTCCCGGACATCCGTTGCGCCACCACCACGTTTCGAATTTCATCGATACTCTGATACTTGCCCGTGGTCTGAATGTTGAACGACCGGGTTCCCTGATCGATGCTGCCGCCGGGCTCCTGCAGATTGCCCATGCCAATGACGCTCATGATCGTCTGCACATCAATACCGAATGCGGCCAGGGTATCCGGATTGATTGACACACGTATCTCCCGTTCCTCGCCCCCCATGGCTTCACAGGACGCCACGCCGTCCAACCGTTCAATCCGCTCACACACGCTGTCTTTGGCCAGCTCCTTCAATTTGGCCAGGGAATATTCACCACTGATGGTCATCATCACGATGGGTTGCATGGAGGGATCCATGGCCAGAATAATTGGGTCCGTCGCATCGTCCGGCAGCGTGGTCACCATATCCATTTTGCGACGCACGTCGGTTTCCGCCTGGTCCATATCCTTGTCCCATCCGAATTCCACCGTCACAATGGATGCGCCCTGCTTTGAATGAGACGAAATCTTTTCGATGCCTTTCACCGTGGCCACCCCTTCCTCGATGGGACGGGTTACCAGGGTTTCCACATCCTCAGGGCTGGCGCCGGTGTAATTGGTCATGATCAACACCGCGGGAAAGGTCATATCCGGATACAAATCAAGCTGCAGTCTGGTCAGCGAATACCCGCCAAACAGAAAGATCAGCAAAAAAATCATGCCGAAGGTAACCCCCCTTCGAACCGACAGTCTGGAAAGATTCATTTGCCCGTCGCTCCTTCGGATGCATTCAGTACAGTCACTTTGTCATCGTTCTTCAAACTGTATTGCCCTCGAATCACCACGCGTTCTCCCGCCGTCACCCCACCTGTCACTTCGACCCAGTCTCCGTTCTGCACGCCAATCTGCACCACCCGCTCGTGAGCCTGGTTGCCATGATCAACCACAAACAGCTTCCGTTCATTCGCCGACACATACGTTCCCACCATCAGCGCCCGGGAGGGAACCGCCACGCAATCGGATTTGCGCGCCACCACAATTTCCACCCGGCCATACATTCCCGGCTTCAATAGCGGCCTGCCCAATTTCCCGTCTACGGGGTTGTCAATTTCAATGCGTGCCTCGTTGGTTCTGGTCGCCCGGTCGACAATGGGAAGCATTCGCACGATTTTGCCGGAAAATACCCTATCTGGCAGCGCGCTGACCTTCAGTTCTGCGTCCATGCCTTCCTGCACCGCCATCAAATCTTTTTCAGTAATGCCAAGATCGATGCGAATGGGATTCACACTCACAATTTTACAGAGGGGAATCGCCGGTTGCGCAATGTCGCCTTCTTCCAGCCGCTTCTCCACGATGAACCCGGCCACCGGCGATTTCATCACCGCGTTACCCGCGCTCACCTCAATCTGCCCGAGACTCGCCTCAAGGGATTTGCGTTTGGCCAGTGTGGCGTTGTAACCGGACTCCATCTGGTCAAGGGTCTGCCGGGTAATCACCGCTTTGTCGTACAGTCCAGCCGATCGTTCAAGTTCCCGCTTCTGTGACCCGATGGTCTGATCAAGGGATTCGATTTCCGCCTGCATCTGGGCAATGCTTTTTTTTATACTCGCTGCCCGAATCCGCGCCACCACCTGTCCTGCCTCTACCCGATCGCCTTCCTCCACCGGAAAACTGACAATGCGCTCCGCCACCAGGGGATACAGCGTGATTTCCGTGGACGCTTCCAGATCGGCTGCATAAGAACGCCGGTCCACCATATCCATGGTTTTCAGCGACTGCACCAGCACTTTCTTCGCTGTCTCCACCGCCGCAGCTTTCCTGTTTTTATCTACGCCTTTTTTTCCATCACACCCTGCAAGACACAAAACAGTAAAAGCGGTGAAAATCAATGCATGCATGCAACGGTGCCACTCGGGTGATTTCAAAGAACATTTTGCCATAACAGGCCCTCCTGTAAACAGTCCGCTGGAATGCGGCTACCGGAAATAGTTGCAATAAAGATCCCCATCGACGATAGACAATATCGAGATGTGACATTCATCACATCCAGCTTGCCCGATTCGGTGACCTTTACAAAACACAAAAGTTCCGTAAGAAGATTTCAATTATAATAGAAAAACAGTGAAAAAAGACGATGCAACACAATCGCCGGCACCGCACGTCCGACGTCCATCCATTTATTCGCAATCTGATTTTTACCAGATGTCCGTTTTTAACCAGAGGGAATATTCCAACTGTTTTCGAACAATAAGGCCAACAGAATCGTGACAGACCCGGGATACGGAGATGACATGAAGATACCAGATTTTTAACTGAATGCCGGGCCCCAAGAAGATATCCATGATGAATGCATGTCATGGCCAACGGATGGCATGAAAGGAGAGGTGTCTCCATGAAAATTCTGCTGGTACAGCCGCGAACGCCGGTCACGTTCTGGAGCTTTCATCACGCGGTGAAATTTGTGGGGAAAAAGGCTTCTCAGCCGCCCCTGGGATTACTGACGGTGGCGGCAATGCTTCCCGAAGATTGGCATCTCCGACTCGTCGATATGAATGTTTCCCGGTTGCGTGATAAAGAGCTGCGCTGGGCCGACTATGTGTTTCTGACCGGGATGAACATCCATCTGGATGGCATGAAAAGCATTATTCTCCGCTGCCAACAGGCGGGCGCCGGAGTGGTACTGGGCGGTCCGCTCTGCACACTGGATGCGACCGCCTTCCAGGGCGTTGATCATTTTGTGCTCAACGAAGCGGAACAGACGTTGCCGGCGTTTGTGAAAGACCTGCAAAATGGCACGCCACACCGGGTGTATACTTCCGATACGTTTCCATCGCTGGCTAGCACGCCGGTGCCCATGTGGTCACTCATCAATATGAAAAATTATTCGTCGATGGTCATGCAATATTCCAGAGGTTGTCCATACAACTGCGAGTTCTGCGGCATCTCCAGATTGAATGGCCGAATTCCGCGGACCAAGGCGAGCGAGGGAATCACCGCCGAACTCGATGCCCTGTACAACGCCGGATGGCGCAGCGGCGTCTTTATTGTGGATGACAACTTTATTGGCAACCGGAAAAAGTTGAAGCAAGAGATTCTGCCGGCCATGGAAACCTGGATGAAGGCTCATCGACATCCGTTCACATTCATGACCGAGGTCTCAATCAATCTGGCCGATGATGAACAGCTAGTGGCGCAGATGGTGCGTGCGGGATTTGATTCCGTGTTTATTGGCATCGAAACCCCCAGCGACGATGGCCTCAGTGAGTGTGGAAAAAAACACAATCGGCATCGGGATCTGGTGCAATCGGTGAAGCGTTTGCAAAAAGGGGGGCTGATGGTATCGGCAGGCTTCATCGTGGGGTTTGACAGCGACCCGCCGGATATTTTCGATAAACAGATTCGCTTTATTCAGGACAGCGGCATCACCACGGCCATGGTAGGCCTGTTGAATGCCCCCACCGGAACACCCCTATATGCGCGCATGGAAAAGGAAAACCGTTTACTGGGGATCATGAGTGGCGACAATATGGATACGTCCATGAATTTCATCCCCAAAATGAGCTACCAACAGTTAAAGGATGGCTACCACCGCATACTGCGCACCATTTACTCCCAGAAGGCGTATTTCATTCGGGTGAAAAACTTGCTGAAGGATTACCGGTTGCCATCTCATCATTCGCCCCGACTGCAACGACAACACATCAGAGCTTTCTTTGCGGCCCTGTGGCGGCTGGGCGTGGTGGAAAGGGGCCGGATGTACTTCTGGAAACTGGTCATCTTCTGTATGTTCACCAGTCCCAAAAAACTACCGCTGGCCGTCACCCTGGCCATTTACGGCTTCCACTTCCGCCAGGTGGTCAAAACACTGGGATGATATAAGAAATCCAACCTGAGAATCGAGGTTCCGTCATCTCCGTGCAGGCGGCAATCCGGATAGCACAGAACTGGATATCCGCCTACGGAAATGACGAATCGACTGTTTAGAATTCGACCTATCATGGGTGTCATTTTCATTGAATTTGACACACAATGTAAGATTTTTTCAATGGTGAGGGTATAGTGTCCAAACAACCTATTTCGAACTCTGCTCAAACACATGAGTACCATCACCAGAGACTGGTGTGTCAGCGCCGCTGATAACGCGGACTCTACTGCTGTCTTCACCACTATCGATACCACTCCAAATCCAAAACAGAAAAAGTCCTCGAACTTCTCCACCAAATCAAAATATAGACAGAATACTACGCACGTTTTCGACCTCGTCCCCCGGTTATCATTGAACAAACTCGTCTATTGTGAGGGGGAACTTCAGTTTAAATAGAATGCGGATTTACAATCCCACCAGAATCCCTTTCTCGCGTAACTTTCCACTTTAGTAAAAAAGGTATTTACACTTTGTTCGCACAAAGATACGTTTAACTCTTACTGAAACCAATTCAAATGCGTCAAGAGGTCGCCAATGCCAGAATCCATTTTCCTTTCCTATAATTTCAAAGACAAAAAAGCCGTCAATGAATTTTATCTGTTACTGATGCGTTCGGGCAAGTTCAATGAAACCTCAGTCTACTTTTTCGACAATGCATTCCATCAGTCCTCTTGGAAACAGGAGGTCGAGAAAGTAATCGAGACCTGCGATTACTACTGTTGTTTTATAGGAACTGAAATAGGAGACACGCAAGAAAGTGAAGCAACCTACTTTAATCACAATAAAAAAGAGAGTGCCAAGGTCATTCTGGTTGAACTGACACCTGGGAGTACAAATAAAGCTGCACTAAGGGTACCCAATGGGGCATTGGGAACAATTGCTGTTGAAAATAATGACTTTCATAAAGGCGCACAGGAATTGTGTGAAAAATACTTGAATACGAGCATCTCTTTTGAAGATGACCTGCCTACAGATCCGCATCTTTTCGATTACGAAAAAACCATTATTGATTTTTTTAATATCAAAAAAGAGATAGCTGACATCAAAGGCGACTCTGAAAACTTCGTTGGCACAGAAGCCGATTTAAACAATTTTCTAAAATCATTTATTTCGGCGTCCGACTTTAGGAAACTCAGAAACAAACCAGAGAAATTCGCTTGCGTCCGAAACATAATTAAAGAAAAAATTTCGATGGGATGCCCTGATTCTTGGCCAAATGTCGAGTACAAATCTGGCGACAAGGAAAATTTACTAAAAGATATCGGTGGATTCCGTTCCAACGACGCCAAAGTCCTTGTTGCAGCATTGTCAAAATACCATCCATCAGATTCATGCAAAATTCCCAGAGGATGCATGAACTCAAATGGACTAACCTTTCCTGAAGCTGGTCCCCGGGAAAAGCTATTCTACCCCCAATACAATGTCGAGAAGATATTCAGGGTTGCCATCTTAGTATCAGGTGGCATCGCCCCTGGAGTGAACGCCGTGATTGACGGTATTACACAGAGACACTATAAATATCACGATAAAGAACAGGAAAGGCCGAACGGTGGAGGTCGCCTTGAAATATGGGGACTAAAAAATGGGTTTTCTGCATTTCGAGCGCTTGCTGACAGGAAATTCCTTCTAGTCGACAAGAACAACCGCAACGAATTTGGCCTTGGTGTTAATCCCAAAAAATGTACATCGGAACACATTGACGAGGGTGGTTCAATCATTGGTACATCTAGAGATATGGACCTTTTTTCTGGTCCAGACAGAATGAGATGGCTAAAAAACATTGTGCAGCAACTTCGAGATAATCATATAAGAATACTATACATTATCGGTGGAGATGGAAGCATGAAAGCAGCCCACGCGATTTCAACTCTGGCAAAGGATATGGCAACCCAGAGCCCAGGCTGGGACTTATCAGTTGTGGGCGTACCAAAAACCATGGACAACGATATACTTTGGGTTTGGCAAACTTTTGGTTTCATGTCCGCGGTTGAGCAATCAAGGGAGCTGCTTGCAGATTTATACACCGAAATTCGTTCAAATCCCAGACTGGGTATAGTGCAGTTATTTGGTTCAGATTCGGGTTTTGTGGTGAGTCATGCTGTTCTTTCCAGTAAAGCCCAAGTATGCGATGTTGCGTTAATTCCAGAAATAAAATTTAGCATGCGACAGCTTAAAAGCATCGTTAAGGAAAAGATCAGTTCCAAAAATGACAAATACGGACTTGTCGTATTGTCCGAAACAGCGATCCCTACAGACGCGCTTGATTACGTAACAGATCAGTCGAAGGCTGATCTGGTACAATTAACAGACAACGAAAAACAAGCAATTGTACAATTTGTCGCTGCAAGAAACCAGGGCCGCAGGCTGCAAGGACAAACATCTGACTATCTTCGTGCAGCCGGGTTAAAAATTGTAAGCAACGGTTTACGCGAAATAGATGAAAATCTGCGTGTGCTGACCAACGAACCCCGACACATTCTCCGAGCAATATCTCCTAGCACCGGTGATATTATTTTTGGTAGTCGGCTGGGAACGCTCGCGGTTGATAACGCTATGGCAGGATATTCTGATTTTATGATTAGCCAATGGTTGACCGAATTTGTACTCGTTCCGTTGAAACTTGTGGTTTTGGGCCGAAAACGTATACCACCAAATGGGGTTTTCTGGAAATCTGTCTTGGCCAAAACCCAACAGCCAGAAAATCTCGATTCTTAGCAACAGTCGGACGGACGTGCCATTGCCGCAATATTGCTTGCCCATGCTGCGTCGGAAAAACGATACCCGCCAAAATAGCTGGAACCACACTTGGGCTTTTACGGTTGCTGTCGCCAGGAGACCCTGTCTCGGAGTATTACGATTTCATCCCGGATCGATGAAGGCAATGGGGTTTCGTGGCGCTGTACGCAGTAAGGCTATCAAAATCACTACCATAGCGGATGAGTCCCTCGGTAGGCAGCGTGAGCGACTGCTACGACAATGTTTTAGCCGAAACCGTTATCGGTCTTTTTTAAGACTGAGATTATCTGGAAAAAAAGGACCATGGAAAAATTTTGACGAATCGGATATTTACCGCCCGCTGAGTACGAAAAAATGGTTAATGACAAAAATGAAAACCGGCCGCTGCGGCTGGACTCAACTAACCGGGCCTCCGGGATTACCGGGGCGGTTCAGTAGGAACTGGTCACACCCCGACAGCAGTATTCTGCCACTGTTTTTTCGTCATTCGCTGAAATCCACGAGAAAGCATCACAATCGCGTGTACCACGGCTGTCGGCCATCCACCCGATAACGATCCATTTTTTCTGTATGCTCACCAGTCCCAAAAAACTACCGCTGGCCGTCACCCTGGCCATCTACGGCTTCCACTTCCGCCAGGTGGTCAAAACGCTCGGGTGAATGGTCTCGTCACTCCATCAACTGAACATTGATTTGGCACAATCTGAAGCTCCCTCTTCCTTTTTGCTTATACCCCCCCCTCTATAACAAATCTCAGCCATGTACTTCATCTGCTCTATTGTCATATGACCCCATCGAATTCGAACAGCTCTTAGGACTCAGGGTTAAATTCTCATTTTTTCCACCCCCCAAATAAAACCGAAGCCCTCCCTTATCCGAATTTCCCTGATTATTATGCCAGGACGATGTTCTGTTTTTAAAATCATATGGTGCAAGGGACTGCCACGATTCGTCACGGAATATCAGTCGCCGCCCTCCACCATTCGTAAATTGATAGAGACACAGCCATCCCGAAGCGCAGTCGGGACAACCGCTGGAGCTACTATTCATCTTATCATCACTGTCTGCACCAATTGACTCATCTGCTTCTTCGTTGGAATCGAAACATTCCACAACATCTTTTGAATATACAACACATGACTGTGCTTTTCCCCACCCGTCTTTCAGTCTCAAGGGCTGGCCATTGTAAAGTGCAACGGGTGATTCCGGATCTGAATCAAAGTCTTCTGTCCCAACCAGATTGTTCTCTTCATCGTTTGGCATGGAACTGTCTTCGACTGAATCATACATACCATCTTCACAGGCAATAAATCCGAGCGTCGGCAGAATCCATCCAATAAGAATCATTTTTTCTTTTGACATGTTTACTTTCATTTTAGTCTCCTTCGAATCATTTATTTGTGTCGGTACTCATCACAATACCAACAAGTTTAAATCAAACGTCACCCATTATGACGTTGACCCAAAACGATGCGCAAGAATGGAAAATCGGCATGTAGATTGCCAGGCAGTCGTCCTCTGTCATATGAAGACGCTGTTCTGTTTTCTACCGACATCCAGAGTTGAACATAGATTTTGTGATGATACTTTGCGAACGTATTGTTCGAGGAAAAGGTTGCGCACAGAGAACATTTTTTTACGGTTCATGGACGTACAACACCTGCAAATTGACCGTTTTCATTCCAACGTATCCTTACTTCATATAGCTACAGAACTGTTAATCGACTTCGGATTGCATTCGTTTTCTTCGTTCATACATCGCGGTATCTGCGCATCTTTCAAACGTGGTCACTTCCGCAACAACAGGTTTGGAAAAGAATGAAACGGATTTTTTCAGGTTTACATAAATGAAAAAGGTCGTCTTGTCGGTTGATCTCCAGAATTCAATTCTTTCGTGTCCACAACTTCCGGGCAAGTCCAGTGCAACTTCTTTACGACACCTCTACTGGTTTGGAGATTTAAAAGAAACCAAGTGTAGCCCAAAGGCTCCGAACATATGAGAGCTTAGACGCGGTGAAGAAAGAGGCATTGAAATGTCCGACGTATCAAGAGCAGGGGAAGTCAGGTCTGAACATGAAATCAACGACATTCATTCAAACCATTTGTTGCAATGGCAAAATGTCGACGATGAAGAATTAATGGTGTACGCGCAGAGGGGCTATCACTACACCTTCGAAATACTCATTCGCCGTCATCAGAAATTTCTTCTATGCACTGCAAAAAGATATTTGGGGTGTATAGCACTGGCCCAGGACATAGTGCAGGAGGTATTCCTTACACTATGGAAAAACCGTTCACAGTACAAGGCTGTCGGACTGTTTCGCAGTTTTTTGATTACTTTAACTATGAATCGATGCAGAGACTTTAGCCGTAAAAATAAAACCATGGAAAAGTATTTACTGTTCAACAATGATGAATCTCGCAATTGTACCGATGACTCATCATCAGCAGAGCATAGAATCATCCATTCCGATCTCGTGATGCAGGTAAACGGTTTATTATCGAGGCTCGAAGAACGAAAGAAAGAGGTCATTATTCTGCGTTACATTCAAGAGCTATCGATAAATGAGATATCCCAAAGAACGGGGATGCCTGTCGGCACAGTTAAATCGCTTCTCTCAAGAGGAATTAAACAGCTATGTAAAATGGTTAACTCGGATTGTCCCTCTATCTCCAGCCAATCCGAAGAGGACCTGTCACTGATACAATCAGAATCTTCGTAAGACCGGCGAACCACGAATCGTCAATCGGACACACAAGGACTGGTAAACAGAGGATTCGTATTCATCATGATTTTGTCGCAAATTTCAGCGATGACAATAGAATCATTTCATGCGGAACTGACAGGGAGCACTGCCCCGGAAGGAGATACAGATGGACTATTCCTATGGTTAGGAGACGCCTGCAGCTTCTATTGCTGCAAAAAATCGGTGTTTATCCGCTATGTCGTCAATCTTTCAACCTTCGAACTCCCGTCATAGGACCATCAAAGATGTGATCAAATAGTACTAAGGAATTAAATAAATCGATTCACTCAGCCGGATATCTTCAGACGAAGCACCCACGGAGAGAGTGACGGGGCTGGGTTCGACCACGAAGCGATTTTCGTTTTCGTTCCAGTAGGCAAGGTCATCCAGGGGGACGGTGAAACGGACGGTTTCTGACTCGCCGGCGTTGACGGTGATTCGGGAGAATCCCTTGAGGGCAAGGTTCGGTCTTTCCACACTGGATTCCGGGAATGACACGTACAATTGAACCACTTCGTCGCCATCACGGCTGCCGGTATTGGATACATCCACACTTACGTTCACGACTGTTTCAACACCACGAGTGCCTACCTCTGCCGATAAATTATCATACGCAAAGGATGTGTAGCTCAGTCCGTGTCCAAACGGAAACAGCGGTTCGCCGCTGTAATACATATAGGTGCGTTTGCCGCGAATGCCGTAGTCCATCAGGTCGGGCAAATCCGAGGTGGCGCCATACCAGGTCATGCTGAGCCGCCCGGCGGGATTCACATCGCCAAACAGCACGTGGGTCACGGCATTTCCCAGTTCCTGGCCCGAATTGGCAATGTGCACAATGGCCGGAATATTGTCTTTCACCCAGGGAATGGCCTCTGGAAAACTCGACACCAGCACGACCACCGTATTGGGATTCGCCGCATAAACATCCTGGATGAGCGTCAGCTGGGAAGGTTCCAGTTCGATGTATTTCCGGTCAATGGCTTCCTTGCCCTCGTAACTGCTGTCGCACACGGCCCAACCCGCGTCACAGGTGGGGTGGTTGCCCACAAACACAATGGCCACGTCCGCATTGCGGGCGGCATCCACTGCGGCGCCACCGTTGTTGTCAGTGTGCAGGGTTACCATGTGAGTGGCCCCCAGATACCGCTCAATGGCGTCCATGGCCGACACCTTATATGGCAACGCCCCGCCGTACCAATCCACCACCACATCGTCCGCTCTTGGCCCAATCACGGCAACACTGGAAATGGCGGACTTATCCAGGGGCAATGTCTGACTTTCGTTTTTCAAAAGTACCATTGACTTTTCGGCCACCTTCAGCGCCGCATTTTTGTGGGCATCGTCGTTCCAGGGCGTTTCGCTGCCTGATATGCTGCTGTACGAAACCTTTTCCGGCGGATCGAGTTCTCCCAACCGAAAGCGGATCCGCAGCATCCCCGCCAGAACCCGGTCCACATCCGCTTCGCTGATCAGTCCCTGCTGGTAGGCCTGGGCCACCGCCGGCTGATGCTCTTCGCCCCCAAGAAACACGCCCACCC
Source organism: Polyangia bacterium (assembly GCA_050287845.1). Classification (GTDB taxonomy): domain Bacteria; phylum Myxococcota_A; class Polyangia; order JAAYKL01; family JAAYKL01; genus JAFGXQ01. Next base: position 25,496 of record JBNKCR010000051.1, on the reverse strand, counting down.
CCGCCTTCACAATCGCCCCGGCCGCTTCGGTCAACGTCGAAAAATAGTGATGCTGTTCCACCGTGAGTTCCAGGGCAAAGGCGTCGGTGCAAATCATCCCATCAAACTGCCACTCATCATATACGATGTCTTTCACCAATGGCGTCACCGAAGCGGGGATGCCGTTAATGGCATTGTAGGCGGTCATGAACGATTGGGCGTCGGCTTCGTTAATGCATTTTTCAAAGGGAACCAGGTAATATTCCCGCAAATCCCGTTCATCTATGTCCGACGACGAAAAGTCCCGGTTGGTTTCGTTGTTATTGCCCAGAAAGTGCTTGAGAGTCGCCGCAGCAAGCAGATGGTGGGGGTCGCTCCCCTGCAGCCCGCGGACAATGCCTTTTCCCAGCTCCGCCACCAGAAACGGGTCTTCGCCAAGGGACTCTTCGGTTCGTCCCCACCGGGGATCCCGCCCCAGGTCCACCATGGGCGCGCGTATCACCAGTCCCATCCCCAGCGAATTACCCGCCGCCATATGGACGCGCGCTTCATATCCTTCGATTTCGCCCACCTCGCGAAGCAGCTCCGGATCCCAGGTGTGACCGAGACCGAACGCCTGGGGAAACTGAGTGCCAATGATTTTTCCGCCATCACACTGGCCGAGTCCATGGAGCCCTTCGGTGTAGGTGGACAGATAGCCCAGACCCAGCCTGGAAATCTCCGGCTGACGTTCGTCGAGCAACAGTAGTTTCTCCTCCGGGGTCAAAAGCGAGAGCAGATTGGCCACCCGGTGCTCAATCCATAAATCCGGATCCTGATACGGATGTTCGTAGCTTTCAGAATCCCAGTCCGTCGAAGTGTCAACTTCTATTGCGGTATCTGAATCCATCTCTGTATCTGTATCTGTATCTGAGTCTGAGTCTGAGTCTGAATCTGAGTCTGAATCTGAATCGGAATCACTGTCGCCATCGGTATCCGTATCCGAGTCCGCATCACTGTCCGTATCTGAATCGGTATCGCTATCCGTATCGCTGTCCGTATCCGAATCGGTGTCACTGTCCCCATCCGAATCGGTGTCGCTGTCTCCATCCGAATCCGTATCGCTGTCCGCATCCGTTTGAGAATCTGTGCCGGAGGGATTAGCGCCGTCGCCGTCGCTGCACCCCAGGATCAGCAATGCGATTCCCAGACACCCCCACAAAAAAAATATCAGCATCTTTCCCATAATCTGTCTCCTCATTCCACCTGGCAGCCGGGCCATTCCGGGCGCCCCCGGCGCGTAGCCGATTCTGTCACAGATATAAAGCGTGGAAACCGGTCGCTCCGAGGCAGGCATCCCTACACAGTATCATAAAATCAGATATATCGTGTAGTCGGTGTTCAGATAAAAAGTGAAGTCAGTGGCGATTCATTTGCCGTATCCAGCGGCAACAATGTTTGCCTGTATCAGATCGTCGACTTCGTCAGATGAATTGCCAATAGTCATGCAACCTTCGTAGAACGTTCCAGTACCCCCATTGCTGCCGTCACCGCCTGTTCCCAGAATAATGGCCCCCTCCAGTCGCTTGGGACTGTATCCTGCGCCGGAAGGTCTCGGACCATCCCACATGGTGGTCAGCGTCCCCGCCTGGGCGTCGCCCCCCTTCAATCCGAATGTATTCCCGGACGGGCCCTTGAGCATGGCGGTGACGAAATCGTGAACCAGAGACTTGGCGCTCGGAGTATACACGCTCTCCGATTGCCATCCCCCCTCATCGCTCTTGTACACGCCAAACTCCAGATCGGCTGCAATCCATGGGCCTTCTCCCTCGCCCCTGCCCCCCCAGGTGATATCATCACCAAAGTATATCGCCTCCATGGTGCCATTGCCATCCGCCCCGCCAGTGGGGGTCGCGTTTCCGTAGTCATAGCAGCACTGATCGCTGTAGCGCTTACCGTCCACCACCATATACATGGATTCTGCTTCGTCTCCGCGGGCAATTCCCGTGGTCTGGGTGGCGCGATAGCCCACATCCAGACTGTACCCCGTGCCATAGATGCCGTACGCCCGATGACCACTGATGGTGATTTCGCCGTCATGGGCGCTGGACTCATTTCCGCCATTCGGCAGCCACAATGCCTTCGGTGATGCGGGCAGATCGTTGTGTTCCGGGGACTGGTCATAAATTATCGAAATGGTGCACTTCGTGCCCTCGCAAAACTCATCCTGCACCGCAATATCGACAAATCCGCCCGGTTCATCCACCGGAATATCTTCAACGCTGTTGTTGTCTGTTCGGCGCACCTGGTACAGGGCGCCATCGAATCCGCCATACAACGCCCGAGTGGTACTGTGGGCAGCCACACAGGGGGTTCCCCCTATCTCATAAATATCACAGGGTCCCTCGCGGGTAACAGCAGGTTCGGTGTCGGTATCGGTATCCGTATCTGTGTCCGTATCCGTGTCCGTATCTGTGTCGGTGTCAGAATCGCTATCTGTATCGGTATCGGTATCGCTATCGGTATCCGTGTCGGTATCCGTGTCGGTATCGGTATCGCTATCGCTATCGCTATCGCTGTCCGAATCCGAATCCGTATCCGTATCCGTATCGGTGTCAGAATCGCTATCGGTATCGGTATCGCTATCGGTATCCGTGTCGGTATCGGTATCGCTATCGCTGTCCGAATCCGTATCGCTGTCCGCGTCCGAGGATTCACTGTCTTTCTGTCCATCGTCAGAGCAAGCGACAGCCAAAAGCAGAACACTTATACAGATAAACTGAAAAATGATATGGCGGAAAACACTTATTTTTTTTATTCGCCCCATTTTTTCCTCGTTTCTCATTCGACCACAATTTCATATTGCGGCGCAATGGCACAATCAGGTGCTGTTAGATATAGGTGCGAGTAAAAATAAAGATTCGGGTGGTTCTATTTCCAAAATAACTGCAAATACAACCAATAAAATTCAGCAATTTGCTGTTACTGTTTTTTTTAAATTCATCTGGAATACTCTATAGAAATTTCGGAAATGGTGCATTGTCCCTGACAATTGCAACCCCCTCCATTTCAATCAGCCATCCAGGTCGACAGACAGCCGCAGAAACCGGGATAATGGGGATTTCAGCGGGAACCAGGGTATGCAAATGTTCTTTCACCGCAGACCATGCGACGGTATCCCGAAGATAGAGAATGATATAAGCCATATCCCTTAATGTTGCCCCCTGTTTTTCCAGCAGGGCAGACATATTCACCACAGTTCGCTCGGTCTGTTTCAGCACATCCCCCGGATGCTGAATGTCGCCACATTTGTTTATACTGGCAGTTCCGGAAATATACATATGCGACCGGTCGCCAAAACGGATTCGAATCCCCCGGTCAAATGTAACGCCATAATCAATCGTGGGATTGAGATATTCCAGGGCTTCCATCCGAATAATCTGCTCTGCCGCAAGTTTGTTATACGCCAGGGCATCCATATCCACCAGACAGGAAACAGTATGGGCCTGGCCTTCAATACCGGTGCTTGCGGGAAATCTGAAATCCGCTGTCAACCCGTGCTGTTCAAAAAAAGCCCGTCGGGCATCCACCATCCCCCTGTATCTGTTGTCCACGTCTCTCACATACACCCATGTCCGAAGCAAATCATGCTGCGTCGACATATGATTCATTTCCAGTTCATGGTTCAGTTGTTCAAACAGGCGCCGTGTCGCATCTTCGGAGTCACACTTATCCGCGGCGGTATAGTTGGCGCCCCACAGCAGTGAATAATGCTGTCCCCGAAACACCCAGGTGTTGCCCCATGTATCCTCGCCATTACCGTCGGCCTCTCTGATGCGGTCCAATTTCCGGGCAACAAGTCCTTCAGTGAAATAAAGCAACAGACAGGAGGAGCCACCCGTAAGCGGCGGTTGGCCAATAACAGAAAATGCCGCGCCCGCCAGCTGTTCATACAAAGGTGATTTCTGAACCTCTGTCTTCTGATTTTCAATATCGCTGAGATACAGTCTGGAAAAAACGAGCGATGCCAGTGACACGCCAGCCTGCTCAACGGCCAAATCAATACATCGACTGATTTCCAGCAGGGAATCAGAGAACTGCGCGTGAAAGACATCGGGGGTGATAACAACACAGGTTTCACAACAACCGGCTTCCGAGCGAAACGACGAAATGGCAATCTGTTCATTCAACTTGTTAAAATGCATGCACGAATCCCTTTCAGGCCAGAGTGTTCGGGAGCTATATGTTCAATATTGAGGATGGAGACACGCAAAGCTCATTGAAGGATCGGCTGTACGATTTCACCATTGGCCTGAGCATCCACGTCGTGATAGACACCGAGGAACTGCGACGTCAGATCAAGCCACAACGAAATACGATGCAAATCTTCTTCACTCAAATCCACATGCCCGGAAGTGATATGCGAATACAGCTTTGACGCCCGGGCGCCCACGCGCCCCGGAATGGATCGGGGATACCCATAAAATTCAGGTCCGTCTCCCCCGTCCTTTTCGCAATATGGCCGGCCGATTTCCGGTACAAAATTCCGTTCATCATATCCGAATGCAAAATTTCCTTCATACAGATTGCGATACGACTCATAGAACCCGTCAAACCCGCGGTCGGCTCTGAGTCCCATGGCCTGGTTTCCGTTGTGACAACTCACACAGTTTGCATCCAGCACCGGTTGCACCAGACGTGGATAACTGAATGGCTTTGCCCCGGGAACGGTTTCCGGTTCGATGGTGGATGGCGCGCGAAGCAGGGCTTTGGGATACGACTTTGGTATCGCGGGTGCGGTATGCCGGGGTTCATGACATCCCTGACAGGTCATGTGACTGTTACCATAGGGAACATACGTTGCAGAACGCATCGATTGATAGGCCAGCCCGTTCTCATCCAGCGCCTGAAAGTACACTGGCATATCATAGGGCAGATAGAAATAGGCGCTGCCGTCATCCTCCACGGGAACGGTCCCCAGCACCTGTCGTGTATTCCGGTTAATATAATACGAAACCCTCGGATTCGCGTTATTGGGTGTTGTTTTGGGCAACACCTGAACAATTCTCAATTTGTCTATCTTCACATTCTCATCGAATGGAATCATACTGTCGTACACATTCATCACAGACACCGTGGCATTGTCCGCGAACGCTGCCGGCATGTTCTCAAAATACAGTCCGGTCACCGGTACGGGTTTGGGGCGCGCCTTGAGCGGAATCGGATCCATCACTGACAGATTCCAGTCCGTGTAAATCTCCTGCTTATTCCCCCACCGATCGATAATGTAGATACCATAACGAAGATCAGCGATACGGTTGGTGGAATAATTGGGCTCATGGGCAACCATGAATAAATCTTCGCTTAAAGGCCACGGAGAAGCGTAAAACTGGTCACTGTTCGTTCCCGCGGTTGACTCCGGGAATCCCGCGTCCCGCGTTATCCGTTCGATGGGCCCCATGGCGTCGTCATCTTCTATATTGGGGTCCACAAGAATCACTGAGCCATAGCTCTGCGCGTGGTGCCCCATGGCAATCGCCACGTACTTGTCGGAATTCGGAATTGCCCGCAGCGAAATGATCATGCGGGGCAGTCTCCACTCATCAAACGGATAGTTCAGATTGATAGCCCGGGCATCCAGTCCATCAGGAGTGGTTATCCACGGGCTGTGCATCTGATTTTCACCCCTATCGACATAGTCCCATCTTGTGTAGATAATCATTCCGTTGTTGTCCACACTGGGCTGCCACTCATTGGTCTCGTGCCAGCTGATCGTGCGAACGTTGCTGCCATCATCATTCATGATATGGAGGGTGTAAGTAGGCACCGGTCTCGGGTGGCACCGCCCGTATCCACCACGACGGTCCGAAATAAACACAATCCGTCCATCCGGCAACCAGACCGGATCAAAGTCATTGCTGTTTCCGTCCGTGAGCTGTGTCAGACCGGTGCCATCAACATTGACTTTAAATATATGAAATGTATTGGTCTCATTCCATTCCTGAGTAAATCGACCTTTTTCAGTCCAGGCAAACAGAATCTGTTTGCCGTCGTAACTCAAATCCGGTGAAAGGAATCCACCGAAATCAAGTTTTCGCCCCTGAAATCGGCCATTTTCCACCACTGAATTTTCCAGCACGTTCTTAACCGATGGATTTCCGGAAAATGCATTCTGCAGAATAAACAACCCACCTTCACTGGCATTGAACCCGTGATACTGGTCACACATATGGCCCCCGGCCCCGTGATTATCCAGTGCATTGAGAAAAGGCCGGCTGACAAACAGAATATCGTCAAAATCAAAAACCGGATCGTCAAGATTGATCTGGGCAAACGCGCCGGTGCTGAACAGCAACCCGCTGAGCAGAGTGAGTGTCCAGAGGAAACTGTTCTTCCGTGCAACAGATGATTTCGCTTCTTGCATATGATTCATTTTACACCTCATAATACACCTCATTACTCCATGTCCCGGAAGTCAAGTTCAAGCATGTAATCCACCAGCTGTTGCAGCTGCTCCTCTGACAGATTTGATGTCACCCCGTGCTTGTCGTCCGGGTTGAACGTTGTCAGCACATCCATGAGTGTTGGCGCAGTCCCATCGTGGAGATAGGGTGCGGTATTCCACATCCCCAGAACCGTGGGTGTATCGAAGGTGCCGGTTTTATCCACCGTATGCCTGGTTCCCACATCATAGGACTTGAGATCCGTGAACAGCGGCCCCGGGTGGCATTTGGCACATTGGGCATCTCCTTCAAACAGCTTTTTCCCCGCTCTGGCACTCGCCGACATCCGGTTTCCCTTTCGATATGGGCTCCGTTCAACTTCTTTTGCGTCCAGGTATGCGCGCACGTCTGCCAGCTGATCTGCACTCGGTATAACAAACTTAATGAACCGGAAGCCTGCATTGATGGATGCGTCCACGTTTTCTCGGGCGCCGGTTGCAATCATCGGCGGTGTCAGCGGAGAGTATATTAAAGACTTGGTGTTCTTGGAGTTCCCCATTCCATCATTGAGCAAATCCCAGTTCAATCCATCCGCGCCGGCACCTCCCGGATGACAGGTTGCGCAACTCAACCACTTCTGCTGAGTGCTCACCGCATCATAGAACAGCTTCTCCCCTCGTCTGACCGCATCCTCCTGGGGCATATCCCCCAGGCTGATGTCGCCCTGTACTGCGTTGCCTTCCGTATTCAAAAAAGTTACCGACCCCGAAAAATAGGCACCCACAGCCAGTTTCCCGCCATCCGGAGAAACGGCAATGCCCCGGGGGCCATCGGCATCCACATCAATAATTTCCAGAACACCGGCACCCCACAATGCCCCCAGATCATTCTGCAGCAACTCCCGATTGGAGGGATCTTCCGAAATCTTCAGCCAGATGTCTGAATACGGTCGGTCGTAGTCCTTTTTATCCCGGTAATACGGGTTGAATTTCGCGTTTGGCCCTGCGCCGTTTTCAAGCAATCGATGCAATTCACTCAGATTGACCTGAATCACCTGTCGGGTGCCTGCCACGCTGACCCACAACTTTCCACCTCCCGGATCCATGGCGATTCCCCAGGGATCCGAGGCACCGTGCATCATCCGATCCAGAAGCACCGTTGTGTATCGGGATTTCGATTTCAGGTTGATAATGCTCAGCGCATTTGTATTCACCCACCCTTTGGTGATTTGAGTGGTGGGCAGTGTGACTCTTCCCAGGGTATGCACCGCGTATGCATAGGATCCATCGGGCGCACATCGAATCTGATGAAGATTGCTGGATCCGAACGGTAGCAAAATTTCGTCGCTGATTGTCATGGTAGCCAAATCAACCACGTCAATGGTTGACGCCATACCGTATTGTGAGGAGTCACCGGTGGGCAAGTGATGGCCCACCAGAGCGGTCTGTCCGTCCGGCGTGATATCCACAAACTCCGGATACGCCTTTGTTTCAATTGTTTTTTCAATATCACCAGTGGCTGCATCGATTATCAGAATCTGACCCAACCCATATTCAGCAACCACTGCCGTTCCGCTCGCAATCGCAATCCCCACAGGCTTGGCCCCCACATCGAATCTCCGAAGCACTTCGCAATCTTCCGCATCTATTTCTGCAACCGTGCCCGCATCATACTCGGCCACCCATACGGTGGTGTCAGACGACCACGCCACTCCCTTGCCAAACCCTTTGAGCGAAACGGTACAGAGCGAGGTGTCCGAAGGTCCATCAATAACGTAAAGCGCGCCGCTGGAGGCGTCCGATACGGCCAGCAATGAGCCGTCGGGAGAATATGCCAGATCAAATGGCGACAGATATTCCGAAAACTCAATGGGGACATCTCCATCCGCATCTGTGTCTGAATCGGAATCCGCATCGGTATCCGAATCTGAATCTGCGTCCGAATCTGAGTCGCCGTCCGAATCTGAGTCCGCATCCGAGTCGGCGTCAGTATCGGAATCCGCATCCACATCTGTATCCGAATCAGCGTCGGAATCGGCATCTGTGGACGAATCTGATTGATTGCTCTTTTCACCGTCGTCAGAACAACCACCGGCTGCCACCAACGCGACCAGAAATAATGAACTCCAGATCCAGTTTAGACTCATTGATATTCTCCTTCAGTTACCCGTTCGATTTTCTTCTGAGAATGACCCTGGTTAATTCACCCATTGACACTTCTGTCTCTCCTCCAAACGAGCGTCCATATCTGGCGCATCCTTTTGCAAGAGGCAAAATGAATCAATTGTATGAGCATTTAGTATTGGTAGACCGGGCGGAATCATCTGCGAATGTTTTTTTTACACGTCGTCTTCCTATCAATCTCTTCCGAGAATGACCCTGGTTAATTCACCCATTGACACTTCTGTCTCTCCTCCAGGCGAGCGTCCATATCTGGCGCATCCTTTTTAAAAGAGGCAAAATGAATCAATTGTATGAGCATTTAGTATTGGTAGACCGGGCGGAATCATCTGCGAATGTTTTTTTACACGTCGTCTTCCTGTCAATCATCGTCGCCAACTCACAGGTGGAGGCAACATCGGCACTTTGTCGGCCATTCTTACACGGAAGATTTCATTCGCTACTCGAGAGTTACGCTGGTTTCGGTTCCATCGTATTCAACCGTCTGGTCGGGCGTTGTGATTTCTGTTCCGGTCCCATGATTGGTATCCACCAACACAATATTAAAAGTTCTATTGGCAGGCATGCCATCGTACTCGCCTTTTCTGTTGCCAATCACAAGAGTCTGATCGGTTTCATTCCAGGTGAATTCGATTGTTGCGTATTCGCCATTTTCGTAAGCATAGCCATCTCCGGCATCGTCATACAGGGTGAATTTCCCATCTTTTCCAGGATACACTCGGATTTCCAATGGGTCGATGCTCTCAGTGGCATATTGAATCTCCGGCCCCATCGGAACGATGGCGCCCGCCTTGACAAATAGGGGAATTTCACTCAGCGGTGCAGTCACAGTCTGACGCTGTGCGCCACTGACCTGTTCACCGGTCCAGAAGTTGTACCAGTTACCTGCCGGGAAATACATTGACCGCTCCGTCGCCCCTGCCTTAGTCACCGGGTTGACGAGAATTGCGGGACCAAACTGGAACTGGTCTCCAATATCAAACACTTCAGGGTCATCGGGATAGTCAAATACGAGGGGGCGCATCATGGTATAGGCCTTGCTGGTGACCATCCAGGCGAGAGAATAAATGTAGGGCATCAGACGATAACGCAACGTATCAATTTTCAGCAGATTGGTCCGGGTCGTTTCAGTCCACTGATTGCCGTACAGTTCCCTGGAACCGCCACCGTGAATCCGGAAAATCGGGTTGAATGCACCGTACTGAAACCATCGGATGAACAGCTCGTTATTTCCTGAGGTGCTCCAATCCACATTGTGTCCCCAGTATCCGCCAATATCCGTGGTCCAGTACGGAATCCCCGCTGCCACAAAATTCAGCCCCGCGGGAATCTGCCGGGCAAATGTTGGGAAGTCACAGTCGATGTCTCCGGACCAGCACGTGGTGGCATAGCGCTGCTGTCCGGCAAATCCGCTTCGGGTAAGAACATACACTCGCTTGCCATCCGGCCCGATGTTCCGCCACCCCTCATACAGCGCCTGGCTATGCCCGATGGGATAGGCATTGACCACATGGGCGCCTTTGCCGAATGCCGTATCAACCGCTTTAATGTTGATGGCGCCCGGCGGATAGTCCTGAGGCTCGGTGTTGTCCGCCCAGATGCCATCCCATCCATATTTGCCAACCAGCCGTTCATACTGCTGCTGGTAGATAAGCGTTCTCGCATCTGCGTTGAATGTATCATAGAACCGGTAATCGCCACTCACATTGGGAAACAGCCCCCCAATGGCATCCAGCGCTTTGTAGTTGTCCTGATCATCGGATTTTGGAGGATTGCTCATATATTGATATACCGGCCAGATAGATATCATGGTGTGCACATTGGCATCGTGCATTTCATCGACAAGCGCTCCCGGGTCCGGATAACGGCGTTCATCCATCAGGTGTGAACCCCAGGAGTTGGGCGTCCAGTAATCCCAATCCTGCACAATGCAGTCCACCGGAATATTGTTATCGCGATAGCCGTCCTTAATCCCCAGAATTTCCTGTTGGCTGGCGTACTTATCTTTCGATTGAAAAAGACCATAGGCCCATTTGGGATACATGGGCGCTTCACCGGTGGCAGTGCGGTATCCGGCAATGACATCATCCATGCCCGGACCGTAAAAGAAGTAGTAGTCCACCAGTTTTCCCGCCTGGGATACATAGCGATACTTCGTATTGGATGACTCCCGACCGTAAAAATCGGATTCAGAATAGTTGTCCCAGAAAATACCATAGCCCCTGTTCGAAATTAAAACCGGCACTACCGTCTCAGCATTTGAATTAAAGATATGCCGATCACTCCCTTTTCGATTCATCCGATTGTCCTGAAACTGTCCAAGGCCAAAAAGCGCTTCATCTTCGGGGGAATTGAATACTGTTTCAATTTTAAGTGTGTCGACGTTTTCCACCCTGTTCGGCGAAACACTCTTTGAGTCCTCCGCCAGAACTACATTTTCGTCCAGATCCGTGAAGGTTACCAGACCGTTGTGCATATTAATCTTCACCTTCATCCGGGTCGTGGTGATAATCGCGGAGGCGGTATCATCCGTCACACAGAAATCGGGCGTTCCCCAGTCGGCATTAACGGCAAGGGACGTCTTTTCCGGAATTGCGGACTCAGTTGTGTACTGTACGCGCATAACATCTGCCGTACATACCTGCACTTTCACGATGCCTTCCCCCATGGAAACCGTAACGCCCTGTTCATCCACATCAATTGGACCGGAGGGCGTGTAGGGTTCGCATATCAACTCGGGTCCGGTATCAGAATCGGTTTCGGTATCACCATCGGAGTCGCTGTCCGTATCACTGTCAGTATCCGAATCACTATCCGAATCTCCGTCGGTGTCCGTATCAGTGTCACTGTCGGTGTCGGAATCGGAATCGGAATCGGAATCGGAATCGGTGTCCGTATCAGAATCCGTATCGCCGTCCGTATCTGTATCTCCATCAGTGTCGCTGTCCGTATCGGAATCTGTATCCGAGTCCATATCGGAGTCCATATCGGAGCTGTCCGTATTATCCCCCGTATCTCCATTATTCCCGTCTCCAGATGAGCTACACATACACAGAAAGATACCCAGTAGAACCATCATTGTGGTTTGGGCTGTGGTGACAGATATTGGCATATAATTCTCCCTTCATATAAAAAGACTTCAAAATTGATTTTGTCTGTTCTAATAACTTGCCTGTTTTAATAAAGCAATAGTGATAACCCTGAGAGACCACATTGTCCCATCACTTAACTGTGCCCCGATGAGAACAAACCGGGCGCGTCTAAAAAAAAAATTTTTCCAATCAGGATACACACTCTTTACTTCGAATCCGATGCGACTTCAATCATCGGGTGCAGATCTCAATCTGAAGGGAAAACAATATATAAAAAGGTGTCTCCTAGTGTAAATTGTTGTTGTTGAAGCAAAAACATACAACCGGAGAGAACACCCATGAAAGACAATACCTCATCGTTGACATTAAATCTCGCAAGTTCTGCAAAACTGGAGCAGCTTTTGGAAGCCCGGCGGGACTCTTCCTGCAGAAACAACGATTCTGGCAGCGTCATTGGATGGAGTGATGGTACCCGACAGGGATGGTCAAAAAGAGGCAAAGGAAAAGCGGGAAGAGTCGATGAAAAAGAGTCTGTCAAATCAGTACAGCTTCAGAGGTACACCCTAAATCATTGACCATATCCGGCAGCAATAATATTCTGCTGAATCAGTTCATCGGTTTCATCAGCGGGATACCCGGCTACCAGGGCGCCTTCGTAGAATGTTCCCTCACTTAAATTGGCTCCGCCGTCCGGTTTACAGCAGTCACCGCCACAACCGAGGATCAATGCCCCCTGTTTTTTCATGGGACTGTAACCACCGGGAAGAGAGCCCTGATACATCGTCGTCAGGGTTCCCTCCTGGGCACTGCTTCCTTTCAGTGCAAATTCGGTCGTTCCATTGTTCTTCAACATGGCGGTGACATATGGATGTGGAAGCGCTTTCTGACTGGAATTCCAATCCTGGCTTCCCCCTGGAAAAAGTCCCCACTCCAGGTCCGCCTGAACCCATGGCCCGCGACCGTCGCACCCGCCGAACCAGCATTGTGTGCTGAAATTGATGGCGTCCATGGCGCCAGCGGCATCTGCCTTTCTGGTGGTCTCGCTGTTTCCGTAATCGAAACAGCATCCCCCATTCACGTGAGTTCCACTTGTCACCATATACATTCCCTCAGGCTCACTCCCGGTTGGCATGCCCGTCTGGGAGCCATCACGCCAATAACTGTTTCCCGGTTTGATATACAGAGAATACACTTTATGACCATTCACTGTGAGAGATTCAGTGGTCGCAACCGCCGGATGACTCTGGGGAGATCCCGGCACCTCTTCGGACCCCTGGTACCACAGGTCATTGCCATGTCCGCTCTGATCGTAAACAACCGTAACCACGCATTCCGTTCCGGCGCAGAATTCATCCTGCTTCGCCGCATCAGCGTATCCGCCGGGTTCGAGAACCGGAATATCCAGCGTCGTATTATCTGAACGTCTCACCTGATACAGGTTGCCGTCATAGGAACCGAGTAGCGCGCGGACAGTGCTTTGCGCGGCAACGCAGGGAGTGCCTGCGGATTGATATATATCACAGGGGCCATCCACCGAATTCACCGTTCCCGTTTCAGAATCAGTCCCCCCGCTCGAATCTGAGTCATCATCGGAATCAGCATCCGTATCCGTATCCGTATCCGTATCGCTGTCCGTGTCTGTATCAGCATCCGTATCCGAGTCCGTATCTGAATCACTGTCCGTGTCTGTGTCAGAATCACTATCCGTGTCCGTATCAGAATCGCTATCCGAATCCGTATCGGAATCACTATCCGTGTCTGTATCGGAATCACTATCCGTGTCTGTATCAGAGTCACTATCCGTGTCCGTATCAGCATCGCCATCCGTATCGGCATCAGAATCGCCATCCGTGTCGGCATCTCCTGTCTGATGTTCTTTGCTGTCGCTTTCTTTGTTGCAGCCGGTCAGACCCGATAGCCCGAAAATCAACAGAACCATAACATACAAACCCAATACTCTTTTCATTTGTTCCTCCAAAAACGATCGATACATGTTCTACATGTATTGTGGCGAGCTACACACAAACCGGGCGGATATCACTGTGGTCAGATTCGAATCTCACGGTTTGCCAACAAAAGTGGTAACGCTCTGCGCCGCCAGGGAGGCAGTGAATCGGGCATCCACCACCGGCACCGGTGATTGTTCTGCAAGGCTATCAGAATCGGACGTGACCCAGGGAGTCATCTCACAGGGAGCAACATCTGAAATAAACATCGAAAGCGATGCATCGCTGTTGTTGGGATTGATAGCCACCACAACCACCGTACCATCCGCCGGATTGGTGTATGCGGACACCATTGTTCCGGCCGGTGCATCTCCCGATGTGGAGACCCGCATGTATCCCGGACGAACGAACCTTGAGAAATTCCCCAACACCCAGAGTCGTTTGGTCCATACGTTTGTTTCCGTATTGTAGACACCACTGGTTCCACCAGCCCAGAGCCACCAGTAATGCCACGCATTGAGATTGGCCACGGTCAAATCGTTGTGAATGGCCTTTGCCATCTGCAACGCGGTGGGCATGTTGTCACCAGTTGGATCACCATCCCCGCGACCGGTGTCCACTTCCGTCTCCCAATATTCCTTGCCTGCTTCAGCAATGGATGGCTCCGGACCGCGAGGCCCGAGGCCATATTCGTGACTGGCAAAAATACTGACGTGGTTCCATGCCTCATCGTTGTTGGCAATCGCATCAAAGTATTCGGGAAATCCCCACCAGTTCATGGTTTCCGGCGCCATGACTTTGGTATCAGTTCCCGACAGTGCCGGTCCGAGATAATCCGCAATCCAGTCCGCCAGTTCAACAGGAGTGAACGGAACGGTATGGTTCAAGCTGCCACTGTCCGGTTCATTTTCTGCGGAAATTGCATAAATGGGCACTCCCGCGTCGGACATCGTATTCACAAAGTCCACCAGCATATCGGCCCAGCCGGCCGGGTCAATCAACTTGGGGGGCGGGTCGCAGGTATCGTTGGTGGGGCACATGGGCCGGTCTGTCACCGTTTCACTCACTTCCCACGGGGTCGCCCAAACTTTCACCCCGTACTCCACCGCTTTCTGTGCAATCCGGGTTTCCGATGTAGGGCCACCTCCAATACGAATCCGGTGCAGGGTGAGACCGGCGCCGGTCTCCGTCGACCAAAGCATATCCGGATCATTTTCCGGATCTCTGAAATCTCCCGCCCATGCACTGGAGACACCGAATCCGGATATCTTCTGCTGCAGATTCGACATGTCCACTGTCACATCTCCGTTCTGCGCCGTTCCTGTGCTACAGGCAACGGGGATGTCGCCGTCCGAATCCGTATCCGTATCCGCATCAGTATCGGTGTCACTATCCGAATCCGTGTCCGAATCCGTGTCCGTGTCCATGTCGGTATCGGTGTCACTATCCGAATCCGTGTCCGTGTCCGTGTCGGTATCGGTGTCACTATCCGAATCCGTGTCCGTGTCCGTGTCGGTATCGGTGTCACTGTCCGAATCTGTGTCCGCATCCACATCCGACTCACCGGATTGACCGTTTTCAGATGCGTTTCCATCGTCGGAACAGGAGATCCCCATCAGAAACACGCCCATCAGGATGGCAACCCAAATAAATATCCCAAGTGTCGGTGATTTTTCTGTCATCAGCCTGGCCTTTCCGTCTGTCCTATGGAGATCGTGGCACAGCCCGGAAAAAACGGGGCGGATTTCGAACCATTAATTTGGCAGACGGGAATCTCCATCGGAGCAATCTGCGTCTTCCGTGCGACAGAAAAAACGGATAATCGCCCGATTTAGCCAACAGGCAGTCTCTCCTTTCATCGACAGTGAATCTGGCAACGGAGATACCGCTGCCACCGATGTACGTGAAGGCATTGCCGATGATCATGTCATTGTGGGTTCCCGTGATAAAGTCCAGGCCCGTGGCCGCTCATCTTCGCAGGCTATATACTTGACGTAAAAATCCATTGCTACCCGAATCAACATTTGAAAATGTCAGCGTATCTATCAACGCATACGTGCCGTCACGCAGATCGTTGAAACGAAACGAGTTTCAGAGCGATAAGAAAAACTGCCAGACGTCTGCGGGAACCCAGCTGCACGGGCATGAGTCTGAGCAGGTGTTGGGCGCTGTGGCGCATGAATTCCACAGATCTGAAGTGCCATCCACAACCGCGTTGCCATGTCCGGATTGGTGCACGCACCAACGTAGCGGATGTCCCTCACTGCACCCCTGATAATCAGTACAGACGTGGCCTCCATCACTGAGGTATGGTGGCGGTTACGGTGGTTGCGACGCATTCTGTGGTGTACAGCCGTTATTCTGAACAAACTTGTCTTTCATCGGTTCATCCATGCTTATCGGACATGTATCGTCTGTCAATCCAGCCATCTGCCTGTAGGCGATGGGATCACGACCATTTTCACATCCGCCGGAATTGGCCCATCCCCCACTGATTCCATCGGGGCAACAAAAATGGCGCCGTTATTTGATTCTTTCTGCAATCCGAAAACGGATATGGCTTGCTGTTATCGTAATTGTCGGGAAGCCGCATGGCAAATCCCCGCGTGTCACCGCCGACCTGAATCGTTACATAACCGCCCTCGCCGAATCCCAGACTGTCCTGATTTTCCCCCGGGACCGATCCAAAGCTGTTTGAAAATCGACTTCACTCTATTCTGATGCAATCAGACATTCACCAAATCTTTACCCCCCCCATTTGGGCCCCTCGAGTGCCGCAAAAAAAAAGTTGACGTGAATGCGGACAGCGCAGTGCTCTCGTACCGGTGCTATCCCCAGCAAAGAAGCGAAAAGGTGGGAATCATGTGTTATATGATCAGAATGTCTGCAGCAACTCTGCCAGAATTCGTCGTCGCTGCAACGGATAGTCCACTCCGGCAAATCCCGGTTCGGGACCGTTGGCATCGAGCAAATTGTATCCGCGTATGGAAAATGTGGTATCCCCATGTGGAAAAATGCGAATATCCGGGAAGGAAATGGATGCGTTCAACAGGGTGTAGGTGGGCAGTTCGTATTCCTTGCCGCGTTGCACGATATTTTCATCTGAGGCACGGCGCGGCCCTACCGTCATTGCATGAACGCCAATGCGAACAGGTACCGGCGCCAGGAATGGGAGGCCGCTGGATACCCCGACGCGGAGAATCCATGGCGGTGCAATAACATTTTTTATGCCAATCAGATTCGCTTCATATCCGCTTCGCCCCAGGTCGCGAAGCACTTTTTGCACTTCAAAACCGAGATATGCGAACACGATTTTCTGATAATTGAAATCGAGTTTTGTTTCCCACGAAATTCCCTGCACTTCAGCCACGTTCGCAGCCTTGCGATTGATGCCATCGGGAATAAGGTCTGCTTTATTTTTTATAGTATTGTACGCAAGAGTTGAGTGCAGTACCAGATGACGTACAATCTGAATTGCTGGCGCCACTTCCAGGGTATGAACGAACTGTGACTCAAGGTCGGGATTACCAATTACATCCCCGGGCGTCAGTGGCTTGTTATATAGCAATGATGGGGATGGTGCTTTAAAGGCACTGCCATACAATACCTTGGTGGTAAAATTTCTCGTCCAGAGAAACACGGCACCGGCGCGCCCGGTGAGCTGTCCGCCATAAATATTGTGATAATCCATCCGAAGACCACCGGTCAGTTTCAGGAAATCGGGAATGACATTCATATTCGCCTGGATATAGGCAGCCGGATTGACAAATTCCTTGTGGATATCGGTGTTGTTCGATGAAAAGTCATGAAGGACGTTGCCGGACATTTTGTCTATGCGCTCATGGTGCGGAAGTGTTTCGTCATCATACAGCAATTCGAAACCACCAACAATAGAGAGTCTTTCCAGCGGTTTCCAGAGAGCCTCGAGGACAGTGTTGAATCCCTTGTACCTGAACGCCCGGTGAACATAGTACAGGTCACTGGCAACCTCGATTCTATCGCCATTGAGCGGCCTGCCGTAAAAGAGAGTGGTATTGAGAGTGAGTTTGAGGTTCTCATGGACGTTGAGAACGCCGTCAATTCCCAGCAGGTTGTGAATCAGATTGATATTGCTTCCGGTATGTCTGCCGTACTGGTCGAGTCCATGGGAGAGCTGCGACCATTGGGAGAATTCTCCACCGCGTTCAATGGTGGAGCTGTATGCGCTGAGTGAAATTGAACCCCGTTTTTTTTCATAGGACAATTCTGCGTATACCACAGCAGAGTCGTGGGTGGCGCCGGTGGCCCATTTGTGGCCCCTGTTATAGTCCGGAATGGCCGGTGCCGGCGACGAATCCGGCAGCCGCAGTCCATCCCGGCTCCCCTTTTCTGCAGCAATGGAGATCAGCATTCCCACATCGCCAATCATTGTTGCACCGGTAATGTCATAGCGGGTATCGGGAAAGGTGTCGTCCATGTTGTCCAGTGAGTTCGTTTCCGATTCCAGCACACCGTGAAGAATGATGCCGTTTATGTCGGCAGGTTTTTTCAGCACGATATTGACTGTGGCTAAAAACGCGTCTGCACCATAGAGCGCCGACGCCGGGCCGCGAATCACTTCAATCTGTTTGACTGCGCTCCAGGGAATCAGTTCCGGTCCGAGCCAGTTTCCGGCGGTTGCTCTGAATGCGACGGAACGACCGTTAATCATCACTTTGATCAATCCGCTCTCCGAACCGGCCACGCCGGTCACGCCGCGAACCGTGGCATTGGGCAATGTGTGATTGTCGATTACGTAGAAGCCAAGCATGTGCTGAAGGGCTTCACCAACGGTTTCGTATCCCCATCTTTCGAGTTCCTCGGCAGTGACCACTTCGATAATCGAAGGCGCTTCCTCAATATGCTCGGCGGTTTTGGTCGCTGTCCATACTTCCACCGGAGTATTCAGCAATTCCTCCAGGGATGCGTCGAGCATGACATCGGTGATCTCCGCTTCCGCAGCGACATCCGCATCCGTTAAGTTTTCGTTCTGGTCTACGGTTACGGTATCATCGGGTATATCTGTCTTCGGAATCTGTTCAGCTGGCGCGATTTGATCAGCCGCGGTATCGCTGTCAGTATCTTCCGAAACGTCGGCAATGTTCGAATCCGATGGTGTGGTGGTGTCTTCAGCGGTATCCGGTTCAGGTTCGGTGGCACTGTCGATGCCATCGCCCATTTGTTGAGAGTCACTACCTGTGTCGCCGGATGCAACCGGCGTAAAAAGGGTAAAACAGAACAATAACATGAACACCATGATTACAATGTGCAGGCAATGGCATAATCGAATATTTGTCACCGTCTTGTCCCTTCTATTAAAGCGGATTGCCAGTTGAGATTTGTCCATTGGAAATGGTCCAATAGGTCATCAGGGCCTTTGTCTGTTGTCCGTATTCAGTGAACAACAGTGGACCGGTCAATCCTGAATAATACAGAGATAAGCCATTCTGAATGTGGGAGAATCCCTTTTCCGTTTCAGACCAGCGCACTTGCACTCCAGAGGGGGTTGCCACTTCCATCATGGCATCTCTGATTCCGGCATAATTGAGTTCGCCCGTATTATTATGGGCAGCAGCTGTCATGGCCAGGCCAAGTACGGTCAATGCGTCAAAATAGAAAAAAGCGCCGTCAAGCGGGGTATCATCCCATCTCTTCCTGTACTCATCCACAAATTCCTCATCCGGATTGTCGACACGAATGCCAATGCCCTTCGCACCTTCCAGCGCGCTCTGAAGCGTATTCTGCATAAATACCGGCGTCTGCAGACTTGGCGACAGAAACCAGTTCCATTTCGGGCCTTCGCTGGAAAGCGACAGTTCGTTTGTAAATCGGACGCTGCTGTCAACGGATGCCGACATCACCACATTTCTGGTGGTCCCCAGCTGCATCAGGTTCACTTCACTGTCATACGTGAGTTTGCTACTGGAAAGAGGAATACTGTTTTCGATTACACCTCCCAGTTCCACAAATCTGTTTTCAAATTCGCGGGTAAAATCCGCGTTATAGTCGTCTCCTGAAAAAACCGTGTTCACGGAGGTGAGGTTCTGGTTGAATATGAGGTAGTTGGCAAAAGCGCGGCCAAGTGTTGCAGCGGATGGGGCCAGTCTGAACCAGGGGGTTTCAGCGGACGTTGAAAGTCCGTCTGAACCCGACACCATTGGCGAGATAAAGAGAATGCGCTTCTGCTCCAGTATCGGAAAAATGGTATCGGCAACATCTGCACCTTCCGGCCCAATGACGGCGATTACATTTTCATACGCCAGAATTTCATTTAACGCGGCGACGGCGCGAACCGGATCGGAATGGGTATCTTTTGCCACAAAATGAATTCGTTTCCCCATAATCCCTCCTGCCGCGTTAATTCTTTCCTTTGCCATCATCGCAGCACGTTCGTAGTTCGTCCCCACAGCGGATTCGCCTCCGGTGTATGGCAGCAGTAACCCGATGCCCACCCCTTTTTCCTTGCTTTCGTCTTCGAGTGGTTCAATACAGCCGGTTATCGTGAGGAGGGCGACAATTAAAATTCCAAAAAGAAGAGGGGATGCCATCTCTGAAAAATTCTGCGGAGAATTCTGCAGAAAGGGAGATTTCAAAAACCGGTTTACCGTCGCATCGCGCGACACATCGAAAATTACTTTCAGTAGCAAGCGTGTATTGAAAGTCTTTATTCGGTCACCAATATTGTCCATCATTCGACTTCTTCCGTTTCGCGACATGTATAGCCATATGAATTATGTCCCTATCCTATGATTGAAATTACATCAAAAGACACGAAAATTTTATACTGAATGAATACGATTGCACATTTTCATAACAGATCAAGTCTTAATGAACTATTTGCGTGGCTATTTTTCAGGGGTGATAAAACGGAGACGGAGGGGTGCGAATTCAGGTTTAAAGCCCCTGCTCGCCCAACAACCCTAAATTATCGATGGTTACAGTGCCTGTATCACCGGTTGCTCCCATGGCCTGGAAGGAAATGGCCCGAACACTCTCGGGAGCGAAATCCACTGTCGCGCCCCAACCATCCTGGGCCAGAAGGGCATACGGAATATCAATGCGGCGCCACTCTGCAGAAGCGTCCACGCCTGCCTTGTAAAAATCATTATCAACAATATTTGTAGTCTCAATTACCGCGATATGGGCACTCCCTTTGTACATGTACGTAATCCCACCGTAGCCGCTGATGTCGAATGGGGTCGTCTCGTCGCCGCAATTCACCCCCCAGCCCACATAGGGTGTCCATTCGTAGTCCCCCTGATCAAGCGCCCAACTCAATGTCAGTGCAGCGGTGGATTCGTACCCCGCTCCGTCCATCACCATTTCACCATCTTCATTTACGGTAGTGGTTATCGTTGATGCACCATTATTGCTTTCATCCGTGTACCAGTACCAGGCTTCACCCAGCAGCGACAGGTTGTCACCATCCTCAAAGTCATCCAGCATCCGCACCAACTGCAATTCTGTGCCTCCGGTCCCGGATTCGGTTCCCTCATTTTCTGTGGGGGTTTCATCCAATGTGGCACTGTCGTGAGGTGTTGAGTCCGACGAATTTCCGTCGTTGGTATCACTGCCCTGCGTCGAATCGCTGGCTGTAGCGCTGTCATTCGCCGCAGAACCGGTATCCGAATCTCTGTGGTTGGTCCCATCTTCATCGTCTTTACATTGCATCACGATCAATCCAACTGAAAAAAATACGATAAATGATAAAAAATTTCGCCAGAACTTTGTCATTTCTGCATCCCCTTGTGTTTGGCCAATTCATCAAAACGGGAATCAACATCGGCCATCTGTTGAATTTCCCTGTTTATCATGCATCGGTGATCTTTTACTGATGCTCCATTGCACATATACCCCACCATCACCGCCCCTATGTGTAACGGACAGGAAAATAAAAAAAAAACGGGCTGAACGTCTTTTTTTTCAGAAAAAAAACATGTGGAATGAGGCAGTGGATTCACCCTTGCAATGGGCTTCCATGACTGGCGATGGAATTCGATTCACCCTTTTGCCTCTGTCAGAATCGAGCAATCGCTTCATCAACGGTCAAGGTACCTTTGTACAATCGTGACCCTATTGTGCCGAGATCCTGATTCTGATAATCCCAATCCCACAATCGATACGTCGACTGATCAAAGTGCTGCTTCGTTGAAGCGGCAATGGAATCCCACAGGGTACTCTGCTGGTCAATATTGGGATGGACAGGGCTCGAACCTTTAATGATATTAAAGGCCATCTGACCTTCAGGCGATCCAGCCACGGATAAAAAACTGATCGCGTTGTCCATATTCTGCGCATCCTTGAACAGGACGAAGGAATCCACATTGAATCTGAAAAGAGGCGTCGTACCAAAGACCGCCACGGAGTCAAAATCAATACCGGGACTGAATCCCAGAGAAGTAAGATATCCCTTTACCCAATCTGGATGGAAAAACATGCCGGCAGTACCGTTGTAAATCGCGTCAGTCGCATTGAGCCAGCAGGAACGGTCGTCTGTTGTTGCGTCCGCCGGTGATGCGTATGTTAAAATTTCAAGAAACCGTTCAATGCCCGCCCTCAGGAATGCTTGTCCGTCGCTGGTCGAGACATCCAGCGAATTTGAATAAAATTGCGCATATAAATCCGGTGAAATCGAAGCCATAACGGAATGCAACATGAGATTCAGTATCCATGGGTCTTCGCAGATTATCACTGGCGTGATTCCACGTGTGGCGATATTCTGGGCAACGGCAATAAATTCCTGATATGTGGTGGGAGATTGGGGAACGAGACTTTTGTTTACCACCAGATTATTGATTCTGTGCATGCCAATGGGAACGCCGTAAAAATGGCCATCGCTGCCCGTCATCGTTTCTTTGATCTTCGGCGGATAGTCGACGGTCCAGTTCTCCTTTTCCCACAAGAAATCAAGCGGCTGCAATTTGTTATTTCCATTGACGTTATTGTATCTGATCCAGGAGTTAATATCCATGGAACCGGATGAAATCTGCATCACATCCGGGGGCGCTTCACCATTGTCAATTCTCTCTTCAATAGCCGCCAATGCGACGGCGCCGTCGCCCAATATTCCCGAAATATCAATAATGTCCACGTTGGGATAGATGCTGTTATACACATTCAGCAGTGCAGACAATGCGTCTGCTTCCCCAAGGGCTGTCCACCATGTGAAAATTTCGACTTCCCCTTCGATGGCAACGACAGAATCTGAATCGCTTTCTGTCGCAGTCGCGCTGTCAGTGGTCTGGTCATCTGTTTTTTCACCGTCGCATGACGATATCATCAGAATGAGAGTGATCAACGGAAAAGCCAGAAGAAATACTGTCGAACCTGATCGCAATAATGTTGTTGAATTCATTCCTTTTCTCCTCGTTAATACTGGCTAAAAATCACCAGTTCCACTGGACCATATATCATTATAGTACACTTATGCAGTCAGGCT
This sequence comes from Polyangia bacterium, assembly GCA_050287845.1. Classification (GTDB taxonomy): domain Bacteria; phylum Myxococcota_A; class Polyangia; order JAAYKL01; family JAAYKL01; genus JAFGXQ01. Next base: position 2,420 of record JBNKCR010000051.1, on the reverse strand, counting down.
CATCCGAGACATGGAAAAGAGTCAGTTCTATTGTTTCGGGAGTTCAACCCTCTTTCATCATTTTCCACTCCCCACAGCAAGAGATCGAATTTCGTTGTCCGTGAGCACCTTGCTATAAATGCGGACATCATAAACGTCAACAAACACAGCCGTTGGTGGTGTCCTGACAATTTCAGGATTCAACAACAGATCTGTTGTATTTGGAAGGCATTCCGGTCTGCTTTCACTCTCGATCGGACCATAATTGACTAGTCGTGAAGGATGTACATCCATGGTCTGGTTTTCATATCCCAGTCGAAAAGTCAGATGCGCTCCATCGGCGGCAAAATCTGTCTCCGCCACTAAAGGCACCTGGTAAAATACCATTTCTACCAGTGTATAAAATTCCGCCGGATTTGTCCATGGAGAATTGGCCCCCTCCTCCAGTGCGCCGAAGTGACACTGACCAGCATCGGGCTTGGATACAGATACAGACACAGATACAGATACAGATACAGATACTGACACAAATACAGATACCTGCACGAGATTCAATTCGGTTGGGAATTTCCCCAACGCGCCGGTGGCGCGGATTTCACCACGAACAGCTATTCGGTCAATATTGAATGAATCTGCTCCTGCGGCAGAAGACCGGATTGTCTTTCGGCATCCGTCTACAGATTTTCCGCCCGTTCGCCCCTCCTCCTGTCCACTTACAATAAACTCAAAATTGGATTTTTATTGTCCAAAATGAAGAGGGAGCATCATGAAAAATCGACAACTACTGGGACTATTGATCTGGATTTTCTGCACTGTGTTTGCATCGTGCAGCAGTGATTCCAACAACAGCCAGAGTACTGGTTCAGACTCGGATTCAGACAGTGACTCGGACACCGACACCGATTCGGACTCTGACACCGATTCGGACTCTGACACCGATTCTGACACCGACTCTGATACTGACACCGATTCTGACACCGACTCTGACTCTGATACAGACACCGACACAGATACGGATACAGACACCGACACCGACACAGACACAGACTCTGACTCTGACTCTGATACAGACACAGACTCTGACACAGATGCGGATACGGACACCGGCACAGATACAGATACAGATACAGAACCCGAGATTGTCGGGGCAACCCCACCGATGGGATGGAATTCGTGGAACACGTTTGCATGCGACGGCCTCAACGAAAATGTCGTGAAAGCCACAGCAGATGCCTTCGTTTCGACAGGGTTGGCGGCCGCCGGGTACGAATATGTCAATCTCGATGACTGTTGGATGAATGGAAGGGATCCCAATACCCATCGGTTTAATGTTGACACCAGCAAATTCCCATCGGGAATTGCCGCACTTGCGGATTACATTCACAATCTGGGACTGAAAATAGGCATCTACACCACCCCCAACACCCTCACCTGTACTGGCCTCTACGGGAACGATCCCCGACGCGTGGGCAGCCTGGGGTATGAGGAAATTGACGCACAAACCTTTGCCGAATGGGGAATTGACTACCTCAAGTACGACCTGTGCGCCGGTAAAATGGAAAGTTTCTTTGTGATGCGTGACGCATTGAAAGCAACGGGGCGTGACATTTTCTATAGCATCAACCCGGCAAACCAGGGCCCATTCTGCACACCGACCAACTGTGGCACTGCTCCCCCCGGCCTCGACTTCAAAGTGTACGAGGTTGCGAACATGTGGCGCATCGAAATGGACATCTGGGATGGCTGGAACGAAATACTCCGGTGCATTGACGCAAACAAAAACGAGTACATCGGCGCAGGCCCCGGACATTGGAACGATCCCGATATGATGGAGGTCGGCAATCGCGGGCTGAGTGACACGGAAAGCCGCGCGCACTTCAGTATGTGGGCCATCATGGCGTCGCCGCTCATCGCCGGCAACGACGTTTCCCAAATGAGTGCCACGACAATAGAAACCCTCACGAATGCCGAAGTCATTGCCGTCAATCAGGATAAGCTCGGGTATCAGGGCCGCGTTGTCGCCACCCCCGGGGGTGATCTTGAGGTGTGGTCCAAGGAACTGTCGGAACCCAACACCCGCGCAGTCGCGCTTTTCAATCGTGGATCAGGCAACCCCGCCATGACTGTTCAATGGAGCGACATCGGTCTTCCCGCCGGCGCCGCCACGGTCCGCGATCTCTGGAAACATGAGGACCTCGGATCATTCAACGACTCATACACCGCCAACAACGTGGCCGGTCACAGCGTCGTCATGCTTAAAATCGTGAGCACTCCCTGACCCCGAACCATTGTTGAATTCAGCTAGAGCGGCGATCGGTTTGGTTCCGCCAGCGAAATCGCGGGAATACGAGCAGCTTTGCTGCGCGCCCGCAAGGCCCGACCGAGGTGTAGCCATAGCTACATCGACCGAGGGACTGAGGACGAAAGCGCAAAGATGCCGA
>JBNKCR010000050.1:0-48232 GCA_050287845.1 Polyangia bacterium | reverse complement strand
TCAGTCCCTCGGTCGATGTAGCTATGGCTACACCTCGGTCGGGCCTTGCGGGCGCGCAGCAAAGCTGCTCGTATTCCCGCGATTTCGCTGGCGGAACCAAACCGATCGCCGCTCTAGTCGTCATAAAACAAAGGTTGAACCTTTTTCATGTACGCGTTGATCTGTCTGGCATCCTCCGACGACAGATGGATGAATCGAACCCCGACGCCAGGAGGAATATCCGGGGAACTCTCGTTGTATTCCCTCGACCATCGGACCTGGCCGTCCACACTCATCACCGGGCCGTCGGGAAGATGAAAATTCAGATTCACGACGTGCCCCACTTCCGGTGCGTCGTATGTGGCCACAAAAAGCCCGCCCGTTGAAATATCGGTGGTGAAGCCGGTAAAAAAATTGGAATCGGACTGAACGCCAATATCCACCTCGATGGTTTTCCGGGGCGCTGTTCTTCTTTCGTCATTCTGGGGTGCTGTTTTTTTCGGGGCAACCTTCTTCGGTGTCGGAACAGCCCGGGGTTCGGACGTTGCCGGCGGAGGGATGGGTGCGGTCAGCTCCTTGTATACGGGAAACAGAATGGCCAGTATGCGGGCGATGGTTGTGGATGTCGCCTGAATCTTGACATCCGAAGTATCGACATTCTGCATCATCTGCAGAATGGTGCGGAGATTATTCATCGCCAGACCGACAGGGTCGGCCGTTTCCAGTTGCTGCTCCTGAGCAGTGAACAACGCGCGCACGGACGACGCCAGAAGTGATGTGACGCCATCCAGATCAAATTGAGTCGCGTCCACATCCTGAATGAATCCGAGCGCATTGCCCAGAGCTTCTCTGGCTCTGGAGACCTGTATCAGAAGCTGCTGATTTCGATTTTCTGTCATAAACACTCCTGCTCCATCCCGATGATTTTCCACTGCAATGGCATAGACGGAATTGATTATCTTTAAGGATTTCAACAAATCACACTATATCACATATTCTTTGGGAGATTTGAACCACGAAGGTGGAAATTTGAATTTCACGGCGCATTGGTACCAGAATCCCCTGACAGAGACACAGGAGGACACCATCTGAGCCCCATCCCCTACTGCTTTCCGTTAAAAAAATCGAGATCGTTATTTAATTTCATGAACCTGTGCCGTAACTCCTTACATGACCGACCAGTCCGGTAGCTTGAGACAGGATAATTATTATGGCACGAATACTTGTTATTGATGACGACCCATTTATCAGAGATGTGTTGAAGCAGACGCTGGAGAGATCCAGTCACAATGTAGTGCTGGCCGGGGATGGTGAACAGGGACTTCAACTGTTTCGCGACAACAATTTTGACCTGGTAATCACCGATTTGATTATGCCCAAAAAAGAAGGTATCGAAACGATTGTTGAACTTCGGAAAATTTCACCGTCCGCGCGAATCATCGCAATATCCGGTGGATATAGGCTTCCGGCAGAAAATTATCTGAAAATCGCAACAACCCTGGGCGTGGACGGTACCCTGATTAAGCCTTTTGAAAAGGCAGATCTCATTTCGACGGTTGATGATGTATTATGTCAGGAACAAGGAGCAATGCAATGAACGGTTTGACGATTGATGACGTGCTGCTCAATTGTGTGATACAGGGAACCAACGAAGGTCTCGAAATGGCAGAAGTGACACCGGACGCCATTGGGGCATCGAAGTTCAACACCGTGAATAAAGAAATATCTGTCATTGTTGGACTGCACGGTCAGAATCGAAATGGCAATATGGCACTGAACGTATCAGAGCGCACGGCAATGCATCTGGCCGGTAAACTGATGGGAGAACCGATCAGCACCCTCGACGACGATGCGATTGATGCACTCTGTGAAATCGGTAATATGATTGCCGGCAGGTTCAAGGAACTGCTCATGGGAACAGACCATGAATTTCAAACCATTTCCCTGCCTGCCGTTATTTTTGGTGCGAACTACACCATGTATCACACCAAGAATATCACCTCCATCTCGGTGATGTTTGAGCTCACGGAAGTACCCATTGGATTGATGGGAGATAAATTTTTCAATGTGAGTATCGCGCTCCTTGCGCACGGCTGACGTCATCGATTTACTTTTCGCACCGGTAGTATACAGAAAATGACCGCAATCATTCGTATTTCGGAAAAAATAGTGTATTATTCACAATATGCAGTCACATGTTGAGGCATTGGCGCAATGAAGTTCTTACTGGCAAACGTTACTTTTTCCTGCGAGGACTGAATCGATGAGTTCCGGAACACAATTGTCCCCTCCCCGGGAATTCGACGGCTACGAGCTGATAAGAAGACTGGGAAAAGGTGGGATGGGCGAAGTGCACAAAGCCCTGGATACGCTGCTCGATCGATACGTTGCCATCAAATTCATCACTTCTGCCCGTGCCGACGAAATTGCCAGAACGCGATTTCTGCTTGAAGCGAGAGCATTCGCCCGATTACAGCATCCCAACGTTGTATCCATTTACCGTGTGGGCGAAGTGAATGGCTTTCCATATCTGGTCTCGGAATACGTGCAGGGAAAACCTCTGGACGGATTTTCATTCCGGCGCACCAGTATCAACCGGATTATCCAGATTGCGTCCGGGATTGCCCGGGGACTGGCCGCTGCCCACAAGCAGGGGGTCATCCATCGCGATATCAAACCCGGAAACATCATGGTCACAGACAGTGGCGAGGCCAAAATTCTGGACTTCGGAATTGCCAAGCTTCTTGAATCCATGTCGAACACAACGTCACCTTCCAAACCGGTGTGGGAATTCATGGAGTATCTGCCGGCGGAGATGCTCGATGATGATACGGACGACATCCTCGATAACTCCATTCGCTATGAACCGGTCCGTGAAAAAGGCAGCACCGAAGAGATTGATGCCGTGGTGGCCGATGATACGCCCATCCACGAAAAGGAATTGACCCGGCCGGGGACGGCAATCGGAACGCCCCGCTATATGGCGCCGGAAGTATGGCGCGGCAAGGAAGCGACGTTTCGTTCAGACGTATATTCCTTCGGTGCGCTATTGTTTTTCCTGTGCTCTGGAGAATCCCCCCACAACGGTAAAACCGCGAAGGAAATTGGCAGAAAATGCGTCACGTCAGATGCGCCACTGCTCCAGACCGTTGTCCCCGGTATTCATCCCGGTCTGGCCGCGGTGGTCAATAAATGCCTGAAGCGCAATCCGATAAAACGATATGCCAACGGAAACGAAATCCGGATGGCCATTGCCCAGTTGACCCCGGAAATGCGTACCGAGGTATCGCCGGAAGGAAATCCGTATCGGGGGCTGCATCCGTTTGAAGCGGAACACCGGAATCTGTTTTTTGGCAGAGACTCCGAGATTCGATTGATTCTGGAACGGCTGAAATCAGAACCCCTTGTTGTGGTGGCCGGAGATTCGGGTATCGGGAAATCATCCCTTTGCAGAGCGGGCATCATTCCCCGAGTGGAAAGCTGGTTCAGCGACTCCAGGAAATGGCGATCGATGACCATCATTCCCGGGCCCCATCCGGTGGTATCGTTTTCGGCATCTTTGTCTGTTTTCATTCAGGAGAGCGAAAAGGAAATTGAGGAAGCCATCCGCCATGAACCGGCCAATATTGCGCGAATGCTGCGCGCCGCTTCCGGTCCGGAGGGAGGGCTGCTGATATTCATCGATCAGCTCGAAGAGCTGGTCACGCTGTCCGATCCAAAAGAAGCCGAAGCTGTTGCGGAACTTCTCAAATGGCTTTCCATCTCCACCCCCGGGGTGCGTCTTCTCGCCACGGTTCGAGGTGATTTTTTAAGCAATGTGGCGACATTGCCACAGTTGAGTGAGCAAATTTCCACCGCGCTCTTCTTTGTCCGTCCCATGACCCGCGATCGAATTACGGAAGCGGTGGTGGGGCCCGCGAATGTTAAAGGAATTTCCTTTGAGTCCGACGAACTTGTGGTAAGTCTGGTGAATGCAACGGTGAATGCGGACGGCGGACTGCCACTGCTGCAGTTCACGCTGCGGGAGTTGTGGGAGGCCCGAAAACGCGATGTGATATCGATGAGTACGCTGGAGGCCATTGGCGGGGTGGATGGCGCCCTGTCCCGCCATGCGGACAATGTGTATGACCAGTTGCCGCCCCAGACCCGGGAAGCCGCAAGACAGATTATCCTTAAATTGGTAACGGCGCAGAAAACCCGTGCCCGCAAATCCATCGACGAGCTGAACCCGGAAAATCGCAAGGAATTCCGAGATGCGATTCATTATCTCACCCGCGGTCGCCTCATTGTTGCCCGGGAAACAGTTGAAGGAACGATTTATGAAATCGCTCATGAATCCCTGATTACCGGATGGAGTACTCTCGCTACCTGGCTTTCCGCAGATACCGAATCGGCATTGATTCACGAGCGGCTTCAAAGAGCTGCGGAGGAATGGGAGCGCCTCAACTACGCCAATGACGCCCTGTGGAAGAAAATTTACCTGGATGAGAGTCGACTGCTGAAAGAAAAAAATCTGAACGACCTCTCTCTGCGGTTCCTCCGGGCTTCCAGACGTGCATACTATCTGAGAACTGTGATCACATGGTTAATTATTGTCTGTATTCCGCTGGCCGTGTTCATTATGCTGTCGGGACGGATCTTTACACAGAAGCCTCAGGAGTCCTTTCTGGGCCATGCTGAAATAAAGGCCGCCAGGGAGGTGTTGGAACGAATTCAACAGCACACCGGAAATTTACATGCCACCCGGAAACAGGCATTCAAGCTGTTTCGAACCCGGCGCATCAGTGAGGCGGAGCAGCAGTGGCAGAAATATCTTGAACAAATCAAGCCCCTTGAAAAATGGTACGCCGAGGCCACCCGACATCTGGAATCCGCCCTGTTGCAGGCGCAGAACGGTTCAGCAGTAAAAAAGCTGTACGCCCGCATCCTGTACGAACGCGCCCTGCTGGCCCAGGAAACCAATTCGGCGGATCAGCGGATTGAATACCTGAACCGTTTACAGATTTACGACGAAGGTGAATATATGCGCCAATGGAATTCGCCGGCAACCGTTTCGTTTCATGTTGCACATGGCGAACAGGTACGCGATGTCAGAGTGGATGTGACCCGGCAACTGGTTGACGAAAGTGGGATGGTTTCTTCAGAAAAGCTGGGAACCCTCCGCAATCAAACTGAAAGAATGAAACTGCAACCGGGGTTGTATTTGGCCACTGTACTTTCCGAGGGCGGTGCGCTGGTAAACTATCCGTTTGTGCTCACCAGAGCCCAGAAAATGCAGATTGCATTTGCCTTGCCGGAGAATTCAGCAGTTCCGGATGGCATGATATATATTCCGCCCGGCAATTTTTACTGGGGAAGTACAGATTCTGAGGAGCTGCGAAAAAATGTCTTTCACACCGTCCCTGCGCAACTGGTGGCGACGCCGGGATATTTGATTGGACGCAGGGAAGTAACCTACGAACAGTGGCTGACCTTTCTGGAAGACGTGACGTCACCGGACGATGCGGCCATGATGAATGAGAACCTGGTGTTCACAACGGACGATGAGGATTCAGAAGCAGTGCCGCCAGTAATGCTTCGGCCGACCGCAGAGGGAGAATGGCTGCTGCAGTTGAATCTCCCGACCCAGAAAGTGGTGGCTGTCGAAGGGCAGCCCGTTACGTTTTCCGCTGGCAGGAATGTTGTTCAGATGGATTGGCTGCAGATGCCAGTTACCGGGATTACCAGTGCGGAAGCCCAGCGATATGCGCAATGGCTTGATGAATCCGGCCAGGTGCCAGGCGCCAGACTCTGCTCTGAATGGGAGTGGGAGCGCGCCGCCAAAGGTGCAGACAGAAGATTGTTTCCCCACGGAGAAGTGTCTGATTCCGACAATGCTGACAGCCCGTTCGGGGTTCAGGATATGGCGGGTAATGTGTGGGAATGGACGCACTCTGTTCTGGAGGATGGATTTGTGCTTCGCGGCGGCGACTTTAATGCATCATCTATGCAATATCGTGTGGTGAATCGCAAAATTCCCGACCCGGAACTCCGGGATATAGCGGTGGGACTCCGTATCTGCGCGGACTTCTGATGAAGTTCCCACTCAGGCGAATCAGGGAATCAATGTGACAACACTTTCGATATTCCCCTGGGCTGTCAGGGTCACAGTGCTGCTGAGGCCGGCTGGAATGAAAATGGTTTCCCCGTTCCGGGCCCGCTCCTCCTGTGTGCCGGCAGCGATATGCATTTCTCCCTCACCGGCGGTACACATGATCACCAACGGCCCGGCGGCGTTGAACTGGGCCTGTTCATCGCTGGTCAGCGACACCGTTTCCATTGAAAAATAATCACAGCGAACGCCTGCTCGACCGGACTGCGGCGGCTGCGCCGGCGGCTCCCCCCATTCGTGGAAGTGAATAGATGCCATGGCTTCATCGATATGAAGCGCGCGCGGCTTGCCATCCAGCCCCATCCGGTTCCAATCGAAGACCCGATAGGTGGTATCTGATGACTGCTGCACCTCGGCCAGCACAATGCCTTCTCCGATGGCGTGCACCGTCCCGGAGGGCAGGAAGACAAAATCACCCTTCTTCACGTGTTTGCGGTGCAGCAACACATCAACCGTACCAGTCCCCAGCGCTGCCTGGAATGCTTCCCGGGTGACCCCTTCCTTGAGGCCCACATATAACTTCGCATCGGGCGCACAGCTGATAATGTACCAGGCTTCGGTTTTCGGAGCCCCCCTTTTCAACGCCGCGCACGCCGCCATATCGGGATGAACCTGCACGGACAGGGTCTGCTGTGCATCGATGAATTTAAAAAGGAGCGGGAATCTGTCATTAAGCAACGATGCCTCTCCCATCATTTCATCGGGATATTTGTGAATGAGAGATGCCAGTGTATCTCCCCGAAACGGACCGGAGATCACGGTGGATTGATTTCCTTCCAAATCACTGATTTCCCAGGATTCGCCATATGGCGCATCAGACGGCAATTGCCGGTTCAGCAACGATGTCAGGTTCTGCCCACCCCATATCACGGACTTTAAAATGGGGTTGAATTTCAGTATTGTCATCCCTCTCAAAACGTCATCCTCTCTCAGTATTTACCGGTTGCATGCAACGTGCAGCGCAATCGGTCGAATGATTCCTCGATTTTTAATGAATCTATATGATATGTTGTCACTTAAAGAAAACACTACAGATTACTTTATTGACATGAACGTACATGAAATCAAAAAAATCAGCTGTTTCAGTAATTTTGCACTCCCGTTGGGCTTACTGATCTGGGTCATTTCAGCGGGATGCGCCGAGGAACGGTTTGTATGCAATCAATCGCCGTGTAATTCGGAGGTTGAAATTCCCTCCCTGAATACCACGGGATTGATTCAGTTCGAGACCCCACCGGCGGCAAAGCCGGCAGACTTCGGCCTCTGTGGCAATGGCGGCCCCCTGTTTGACAATCGCTTTTCGCCCTACAAGGGCGGCACCCAGTCGGTGGATTTGGTGGTGGAGCATTATTCCGCATTGCACTGCCCCCACTGCGCGCATTTTGCTGCGTATGTGGATGAACTCCTCGAATCCAGACCCGAAATCGATTCACGTGTGCGGTTCTATTTTCACCATTACCCGTTCAATGATTATTGGCACTATCATATGGCGGCTTTTGCCATATCTCAGCAGAGTATGGAAAAATTCTGGCAATTTCATGACATACTGTATCGTTACACCGGGGTTTATTTCGATTATCTCGCTTTGCGGGATTTGGCCATGTATCAGCTGGACATCGATATGACCGCGTACGATGCCGCGACCAGCACCGCGTCTTCTGATGCCAACGCTCCGGGCAACCGCTCACAGTCGTTTCTGGAGTGGGAAAAGAGCAACGCTCGCGCCCATTGTGTCACATGTACGCCGGCTGTGTATTTATGTGGTCAACTGGTTGACGACTGGCAGGTTCTGGAGAACCGCATCCTGAAATATCTCCGGTAAAAGAACGAACAGATGAAACTGAAGCTACTTTTTCAAAATGGAATCCGCGCAGATAAATCTGTGGAATTCCATGATGTGAGCATTGTGAATCTTGGCGGGAAGAACGACAATGATATGGTTTTCAATCTGCCGGAAGATACAGACGTTGCCCCTTACCATACTCAGATTCGACAGATAGATGAAACCGTCTTCATTCAGGATATGGGGAGCGCCAGTGGCACCTTTTTAAATGGTCAACGCATCTCTAAAACCCAGATTGCCGACGGTGATGTGGTTCAGCTTGGCATTGGAGGGCCGCGATTTGAAATTTCGCTGTGGCAGAAACAATTCACCCGAGTGAAACCCACCAATTCCGTCACCCGGAAGATATACGGGCAGAAAACTGTGGGCATGATGATTCAACAGGCATTGAAATCCGCCGGCAGCAGCGTCAATCGGACGACCTCCTATTTCGAAGCAATGCTTGAAAATCGCCTGAATCTGAAAACGCGCAAGTATCGGATTGCGGTTGCCCTGATTTTCGCGCTTCTGGTGGTGATGGGGACGGTGCTCGGATTCTACGTATACACCACCCGGCAGATACCCATGGTAAAATTGCTGGCAACGGAATCCGACGCCGCCGAACAGATAGCCCGCTCCCATCGACACAATATCTATCTGCTGGCCGGAATGCCGCGGACCGAACCGAAGGATTCAAACAACTGGCAGGGATTCTGCACAGGATTTGCCATCGGTCCCAACGTGCTGGCCACCAACGCGCATTGTGTGGAAAAAGCACAGCGCAAGTATCGCGAAGTCTGGGCTCTCATGAATCTGGAGCCGCAAAAAAAATACCAGGTTCAAAAATTAATTCGGCATCCTGAGTATTTATCGGGAAGCATTACACCGGACGTGGGCCTGCTGCAAATATCCGCCATATTGGATTCGTGGGTGACAATGGCGGCGCAGTCGGAGCTGAAATCCCTGGAGCAGGGATCCTTTGTCTACATTTATGGCTTTCCCGGACGACTGAGCAATCTGGCAGCGCCGGTGGCCACCTTCGTCAGAGGAGAAATTGGCCGCGTCACCAATATTCATCAGCAAATCGGCCCGTTTGAAGAGAACATTCTGCTGCAGCATTCGGCGGTTATCAGCGAAGGCACGTCTGGCAGCCCGATGTTCAATCTCAACGGCAATGTGGTGGGCATCAACGCCGGCGGATATGCCGCTGAAGGAAAAATGATGAGCGGGTACAACTTCGGAATTCGCATCGACGCCATCGCGCCGCTTCTGCAAGCCATGGATACAACTGTCGAATCCCCGCAATAGCATGGAGAATGCGTTGTCAAAATTACTTCGATATTTGTGGGTATTTCCATTTGCCGTTCACATGGGGTACATTGCGGCGACCTGTCAATATTTTCCGGCCCGGGTGGGATCTGAGGTTGGCCACGCCATATCGCCGACATTCTTTTTCGGAGAATGGCTGGCCATTGTTGTCCTTTCCAACATTGCGATGGTCGCGCTCCGGGTGCTGATGCCCCGCTTCAATGATCGCATTCTCAGTGTTCCCCGAAAAGAATACTGGCTGGCCAATCCAGAGCGGCGCCAGACCCTTATCCTGATGCTTCAGGGATTCATGGAAACGGTCATGGTGCTTCTGAACATTTTCTTTCTCGGCATTTTTCAATGGGTATATCAGAGCAACGTGGGGATGCCTGTGGTGAGGCTGCCGGTGATGGTCATCGTTCCCGGATTCATCTCAGTGCCACTGATACTGGTAATGTTTTTTATGATTGGATTGATGCGCACTCTGAAAAAGGCTGAAGATAAAAAGTGACGGGATTCACCGCCGGGGCTTTCCAAATGCGAACCGGTATCCCACCAGACCTTCCACGCCGAACATGGAACCGACGATGATGTTCAACGCACTGTGCAGATAGGTGACATTCAGCTGCCCCACCAGCATGCCCGGTCCCAGCACGCGTTCTGCCGATATGGAAGCCGCTGCTGTGAATTGTGGGCGTGACTCTTTCTGACGGGGGAACCCTGTCATTTTCTGGGAGCTGTACACCACGGCCAGACCGATATCTATTCCGGGGGTGATATACCACATTGGGCGAAATGGCATTCGATAGCTGAAATGGACGGTAGCCGGGAAAACATATGTTGTACTCGACACCTGCGTTTGCTGGCCAGCGCTCCGCAGGTCATCCTTCTGGGTATCCACCTGCGCTCCCAATCGAATGCCGACGCCAAGCAGCGGTCGGGCGGGCAGACGAAAATCAAACCCCACCTTGACCACCGGGGCCAACCAATCGCCGAAATCAGTATTCACTCCCCCCACTGCCGAGAGAAACATTTGATACTCACCCGGCAATGCCGGTGGCGGCGCCTTCTTTTTTACCGACGGCGGTCTGACTTCTTTTTTTTCTTCCTTCTGATCCTCGACAATTACCGCGGTTTCGCTGAAATCTTCCTTACCCACCAGCTCAATGGTTTGCGTCTGCAATAACTGGTGTGCATCGTCATAAATATTGAACACGATTGGCCCCGGTTCGGTATGCACGCGATAGGATGCGCAAAAAACGCCGTCTGACACTTTATGGATGCCGGACACCTCGCCCCCGGTGACAGTCAGTAACGGCGATTGCATGACTGTGTCCATCTCACCGTCCGGATTCCACAGTACGAACAGCAAATCTTCATTCTCTGTTTCATCCCGATTAATCTGGGGGCCATGGGCTGCGAATACGGCGGCCCTTGTCCCTTCGGGCAGATGCAGCGGAACCTCATTGCCTTCGTCGTCAATGCCATAAGTCACGCCCGGTGGCACTTCGACGTCTACAACTGCCTCTCCGGTTTCGTCCGCGGTGGTCGGTCCAAATCTTCTGTTGCCAATTCTCAGGAATGTGGTGGCGTTGGGGGTGGTTTCGATTCTCGCTTTGCCCTGCCCTATCAGTTTGATGGTATCAAATCCCCAATAGGTGGTTGCGCCGTCCGAAGCGGAAACAACAATAAGCTCCACTGCCGGAAAAAACTGTTCCGGAGCCGTATATCTTGCCAATACCTTTCTTTTACCGGGAACGACTTCAACGTCCGAAATGGAACCATGAAGCGCCTGAAAATTGAATTTGTGCAGGTCCGAATTGCGGGGAAGATGCATGGTGATTTCGAGTGTCTTTTCCACGCCGAGAAGCAGTTTGTTCTTTGATGTGGTGACCCGAATCTGATTTTGAGATTCGCCCGCCACGCCTGCTTCAGGGGCCAACCACAGAAGAGACACAATAAGGCCAGCTGCAAATGGTATAAACGCAGAAACGTTTCTCAATTCGTTACTCTCCCTTTTTTCCCCAGTCGATGACCACTTTTTTTATTGAGGCAGTATTTCTTGGCTCAAGACAAGTTAACGTCTGTTCTCTTGTACTACCCCAGATATCAACCGTTTTCAAATGAACTTTACGAGTGTTGGCAGCCAGCCATACGCGGGCCATGAAACTGCCATCCTCGTTGGGTTCAACGTGGGAATCATTGACAAAGACTTCAGTCCCGGCGGAAATTGTTCCGCGCACGATGGCCAATGTATCGCTCTGTTTGCGGCATGCGCCTGTGGACAGCTTCAGATAGGCTTCTGTCGAAATCGCATACGGGGTAACGGGCGCCCTGCCTTTTTCTACGACAGATTCCATACCGCCGGTCACCTTGACACTCTGCCCTTCTGCGCTTAAATCCACCGAACCGGTTTCGGTGGCCACAACGACCACTTGACCGTTATTCAAAATCGAAAACTTGCCATCATCCACTTTTGCAACCACGGTGCCATCGCTATTTTCGATATTCAGCACCCGTTCGCCGTTTTCGCCGTAATCCACGCTGGCACGACCGCGAATGAGTCCCAGGCGCTGGATGGCCCCGGACAATTCTCTTACTTCGATTTCAGATGCATTATTCAACTCAATGGTGGATGCCTCTCCCAGACCGAGGATAACAGACGACTCATTCCGGGTGCGGACAGAATCGTCCACATTCAGCCGGTCCCCTTCGGTCATTGGCGACCATCTACCATCAGCGCTTGATTTTTTCTCCGCAACCCCGTTTACATTCAGGACGCTGATGTGTTCCGCCGGATTCTCGGTCGCCACTTCAGGTGTCGCATTATCGGCAGACGAACTGACTGACACAGGCGGTTCCAAATCTGAATTCATGTGCCGGGTAAATAAAATACCGATCGCAATCAGCATCAGAATCAGCACCACAAATATCAGAATCCGCTTTTTCATTGACAGTATCCCCTGGGCAAGCTGATGGAAATACCAGTTTTCAAATGATCCGCATCCAATTTTATTAATTCTTCATCAGTAAGCAGCCGAACATTTCCTTCGTATCTGGAGACAATTTGCATCACAATAAACAGTCCCAGCCCGGTGCCGTGAGAATCCCCTTTGGTCGAAAAGAATGGTTCAAACGCCTTTTCTTTCACTTCCTCGCTCATGCCGCAACCGTTGTCGGCGACGATGAATTCGACGTGTGTATTGTTGTGGGCATGGGCAGCCACCAGAATCGTTGCTTCAGGCTGGCTTTCTACTGCATCGATGCTGTTGGAAACCAGATTGGCCAGCATCTGTTCGATTTGCGTTTCATCGGCGACAACCGTGGGGAGGTGTTCCGGAACATACGCTTTAAGATGAATTACCGGGCGATTTCCAAGCTGCCATTGAAAAGCCGAAAGCACTTTAGTGATGCTTTTAACCAAATCCACCTCAACGACATCCGTGGAGGGGCTCATGAAATCCCGTGCACGCTCAATCAATCGCTCGGTTCGTGACACCAGTTTCAATGCTTCATGGACATTCAGTTCCACGTCATTGGACCGGTTCTTCACGCCATCCAGGATCATCTGCAATGTCATGGACAATGCAGTCATCGGTTGTCGGATTTCGTGAATCACTGCAGAAGCGCTGATTCCCAGCTCCGCAAAGCGTGCCACTTTCAGAAGTCGCTCGTTATCTTCATCTGACAGTTGGCCAAGAATATTGAAAATATTGCTCAACGTTTCCTCCGCGAACTTCCGCCTAAGATTTAGATACACTAACCTGCGAAGCAAAATAGATGCTTACGAGTGTACCACGCCCCGGAGTGGATTCTATAGTCATTTTTGCCTCGTGTTCATCAACGATTCTTTGAACCGTTGTCAGACCAATCCCCCGGCTTCCACTTCCGGGTGGTTGTGTGGTGAAAAACGGATCGACAGCCTTGATCCGCGTGGCTTCGTCCATACCGCACCCATTGTCTTCGATGATCAACTGTACGGCTCCCGCTTCGATTTTGCGGACGGTGAACAGAATTTGGCCGCCAGATTTGGATTCCACCGCTTTGAGCGCGTTGTCGAGCAACGATGTCGTCACCAGCTGAAGGTCCCGTTCGATACCGTTCACGATGATGTCTTCATCCTTATACTTCCACGCGATTTCCACGCCCTTTTCCTTGAACCTCTCCAGGTAGAAATCCACGGAACGAACCAGGATTTTCTCCAGAGACACCGGCAACATGCGTTCTCCCCATTGCGCCTGCGAGAATCGCAGTAAATCGTCCACCACCTGCGCCACGCGTCGGGAGTTATTGACAACATCGGTCAGTATCTTTCGATATGTGGGATCGTGCTCCAATTCCTGGAGCAGAAACTGCGCATTTCCCACCACACCGGTCAATGGATTATTGATTTCGTGGGCAACCCCAGCGCCCAGTTCGCCAAGGGCAGCGAGTTTCTGAGTCTTGATGATCTGTTCCTGGGCTTCCTTGAGGGCTTTTGTCTTCTCCTCCACCCGATTGTGGAGTTCCCTGTTCCATGTATGAATTTCGTCCACCATCGTGTTGAACGTTATCGACAATTCACCAATCTCGTCCCGGGTAATCACTTCAATCTTCCGGTTGTAATTCCCATCGGCCACCTGTTTGGAAACATCCACCAGCTGGGCAATCGGCGCAGTAATTCCCCGGGCCAGAATCACCGTTCCCCCGATTACCGCCGCCAGACAGATCAGCATCCAGAGAAGAAGTGCTTTTCGGATCTGATAAAAACGCTTCAATGCCGCCTCTCTCGAAAATCGATAAAAAAGCCGCCACCCGGTTAACGGAATCTGTTCCTGAATCAGAAAATATCCCCCCACCTCATCCTCATGTTCGGTGATGCTTCTCTGTTTGAGGGGCATCTGCATCTTTGAGGCAACAAAGTCCCTCTGAAATGCAGTGCCGCCGCAGATAAACGTCCCCCGGCCATCCGCCAACACTGTTTCTGAGCTGTAGGCGGTGCCGGTGCCAGCCTGATCCATGACCATGCACAGATCATTCAGCGATACGCCAATGGCCAGTACCCAGTGGCGGTTTTCATCCGCAACCACGGATTTCGTAATGACCACCCGGGGGTCTCCAGTTGCCGCGCTGTACACTGGCCCCATGGCAAGCTCTGCTTTCTGCGCCGCGCTCATGGGGACGCTACCTGCAAATTCGTTCAATTCAGCATCGCTGACCCAGGGCCGCTTCAGATGCGCTGCGAGTTCTCTGGTTGGCCGATAGGGTTTCACAACAGCTTTCCCTTTTGAATCCAGCAGTGCGACCACGGTGGCAAACGACAGTTGATTGTAGGCGATGCTCAATGCTTGCGGTAAACTCTGCGCTTCAAAATTTTCAAAGGGTACCGCATCCACCACCATCGTCACCACCTCCAGCATCCAGCTGATGCGATCATTGGTTCGCCCCGAAAGCTGTTCTGTTTCGTTGATGGCGCTTTCCCGAACATTTTTGGAAAAATCGTCTACCAGAATCTGATCTGCAAATAGATAGCTCACGGATAGCGGAACAATGGCGCCCAGTATCAACAACAGGAGAATCTTGGTGCGAATTTTCATGAGGTCAGAACAACTCCATAACGATAAAATAATTTCTGATGGAAGTTCATATTTTTAACATAAAGTAATTTTACTATGACATATATAAAGATCAATCCAAGGGTCCAAGTGTATTTTGATTCCGGTCAGTGCAATTTGACTCATGCAATTTGACTCATTGGCTCCGGATTCACATTTCATCCGGGTGTCCGGAATCATATCGACTTGCCGAGAGCAGTCAGATAGACTCCGGTTCCGCGGAATGAGGCACAACCCTGAACGTGAATGTGGAAGCTGAATTTCTGGGCATTTGGTGGAATATTACCTTGAACGATTTGCTGTATCCACTTCTGATGCTGCAGTTCCTCACAACGCCTTTTTTCAGATATATGTTCGGAATTCTGGCGGCGCGAACCTTCCGCAATCGCTGGTCGGCCGGTTTGACACCGCAGGGCACAATCACCGTCCCCACAATGTTTTCTGCGGAATCCACGATTCTTCCCTCCAGCAGGACATGGGAAACATCTGATGTGGTATTGTTCTGGATTTCTCCGCTGATAACCCCAACCGTGGCACCCCGGGCCACTTTCAGCGTATATCCCTTTCCCGGCGTGATGGTCATCTGCTGAACCAGGTCCCTGCTGATATCTTCTTTGGTCTGCATCGAAAACGCGCGCTTGATATCGCGATTCAGCTGATTGATGGAAATGGACCAGTCATTTCGATATGCAACAAACAACACAAACCCGATAAACACAACCGCAACGGATCCCCAGACCATTGATTTGATAAATGCGGCGCGCTTGAATGCGCCAATTTCGTAATCGGAAAGGTCCAGGGTATTGTCCGTTTCCCAGGAGGATGTCTCTGAAACCACCGGACCGTTTCCGGTTGTCACATCCGTCGCCGGGCCGACCGCATATCTGATTTTCCGGGTTGATTCGCCCTGTACTGCTTTTTGCGGTTCCTCATCGGTGGTGGCGCCGGGGCTTATCAGTTCGTAATATACGTCTTTTTCGCTCTGTTCTGCGGTCTCCTGCATGGATGCAGAGACCAGCTCCACCGTCATCATGAAAATGCATTTGCATCTCACGCACTTCAGCTTATAGGGTGTTTTTTCATCTCCCGGAGTGGGAAGGTCTTCCCATGGCAGCTCGTAACCCGTATGACAGCGTGGACAGCGAAATCTCATAATATCCCCCTGTTCTGTATATTTTATTTACCGTATGACTGGTATGCATGAAGCAACGCTTCCGCCAGCCAGTTCCCCAGCGTTTGCGCACCATTTTTGGTCGGGTGGATAAAATCTCCGCCCCCGAGACCTGTGGTCATCCATTTGGCCATGCTGCCTTCTCCACCCATGGCCTCATATGTGTTGAAGAAAGCACAGCCCGATTCAAAGGCCACTTCCCGCTGCACCCGACTGAGTTTTGCGGGCATTTTTTTGGATCCCAGCCCTCCGGTGGTCTTTTTCATCGCCTGATCCAGCGGGCCGACCACCAGACACGAGGCATCATCTCGCGCGGATTTCACTGTCCTGAGGATTGCGGAAAAATCAGAGCGATACTGTTTCAGGTTGAGAAATTTATTTGCGCCCTCGTTGGCGCCCATCATCAGTATGATGAGAGACGGGTGCCGATACTGCAGTTCTCTGGTCCAGTGCTCCGAATCAAATCGGGCCAGAGCCGTTGCCCGGGCGCCGTTGATGGCCAGGCTGTCGTAAACAACCCCGGGTTCACCGGTTTCCATGATGACACCGAACAGCCGGAGCGGGCCATCATTGTTGGAAACAACCCGCAGACGGGAACTGCCCAGTTTTACTTTTACCTGAACGTGGCGTATCTGTTTCTGTGAACCATCCGTTTGTATGGTACGCCGCTCTGAATTACCGACATATACATCAAAACTGCCACCACCGGGTTGTTCCAGATAGGAGACATCAAAGGTTTCCACCACCCGGCCCTGGTCGCCTTCGGAGGCGGTCTGAACCCATGCTTTGGCGTTTTTTCCCCGTTGCGGGACAAAGGCAACGCCGCCCAGACCGTAGATACCGTCCTTGAGCGGCGCCGAAGTGAACGGGCGAATATTCCACTTATCGAGGGTTCCCCCCTGCTCGACCCCCAGATGGTGGTACCATTGCCAGGGTTTGGCCAGAAGGACGAAACCATGCCCGGCATCGCCGAACTTTCGCTGAAACACATACCGGACTCGTCCGGAAAGCTCATCCGTGGTCAGTATAGAATCTCCGTAGTGGAGAATGCGTACCGGTTCGTGTCTGCGACCATAGGCCAGATCTCTCAATGCGAGCGCGAAATCTGCGATGTCCGCCGGATTGGCGAATTCAATTTTCTGATGCGGTTCGGTAATCCGTTCTGATTTGAACAGATACTCCGCGTCACTTTCCATCGATGGGGCACTGGTGGGAGCCAGTACTGCCGGGGTGGTTGACGTCGGTCTTTGCGGTTGCCACTGGTTGCCCAGATAATAAATATTCCCGAGGAATGCAGATACGCCCAGAATGGCGAACCAGAATACCGCCCACACGGATTTTGCCGGATACACGATATGCGCCATGTAAATGGGATCTCTCACCAGGTTCTCTTCTTCAACTTCAACCATTCCAACTTACTCGCTGACCAATGGAACTCATCTTTCCAAATTATTTACAGGTGAAATTACTTTCAGATATATCAGTGAGCCTTCCCTGGCCGAATCAGTAAATTTACCATTCGGTCATTTCTCCGGGAATTCACTCGGTTGAATTCTCATCAATACAGGCATGAATGTAAAGCGAATTGTAACGGGGATGAATCCGAAGCGGCACATGTGTCGCAATACAATAATATTGAAAATGATAATGATTCAATGCCTGCGCGAGTAGAATCGAATCACTGTTTATCGGTTCAGCCAACATGCCATCCGAATATATTGAGTAGATTAATGGACTTCTCCCCGATTTATAATCAAATGCGGGTGGTTAGCTCCTGTTTGTTAAATTACGCCATTGCACATTGTATCAAATAATGGACCTGCACAGAATACTGAACAAAGAAGGCGTCACAGGCACTCTCTGCCTCCCATGGAAAAAATGGATAGAATTGCATATGTGAAATTCAGGTCTGCTTTTATTGCGCGGCATTTATTAATAATGTACTTTAATTTCCTGAATGTCATTTTTACATGAACATAATGATAATGATGAATTGGTCAGGAAGCCACTGCGGAATGTCATCTGGGGGGATATCATCCGTTTTGCTCTTGTTTCCATCTGGACCGTTTACATCGCTTACGCGCATCGTTCTGAACCGGGATACTGGATGCCGATGGCAATTTATGCCCTGCTGGCTGCGCTTATTCTGTTCAGAAACAAGGTACCCATTCCGGGATTGGCCAGCGCCAGTCTGCGCGCCGTTATAGATGCGCTGTTCATCAGCTATGTCGTCCATCTCTTTGGCAGTATCACATCGGGGATTGCCATCTATTACATGGTGGTCATGATTGCCTACCATGTACAGGAACCCGCTGTCGCCAGACGAACATCACTGATATTCAGTATTCTGGGGTACGGGATTGTCCTGCTGCTGGAACAGACCGAGACCATTCCGTGGCACTCCGGACTTCATATGGCCACTTCCATGCCTCCGGTGTCAGATGCGCTCATCGCTTTTTTCAAGGTCGCGCTGGCCCTCTCCGGTGCGTATGTGTTTCTTTCCATATCATCCCGAAAAATTGATGCGTATATCCACAATGAAAAGGCCCTGAAAGAGACTACCCGTCAGAGTCAGGCCCAGACCCGGAAACTTCAGAAGCAGATAGAATCAACCCGGCGACTCGAAAGTCTTGGTAGATTGGCAGGTGGGGTGGCCCATGATTTCAATAATCTGCTCACCGGGATTCTGACCTATGCACAGTTTCTCAAGGAAGAGCTGCGGGACAACCCATCCGGGCAGCATGATGTGGATAAAATTATCGGGGCCGCCAGAGATGCATCAAGCCTCACGAGCCAGCTGTTGACATTCGGTCGAAAACAGGTGGTCCGCCCGAAGATTCTGAACGTGAACGCGATGATCAGTGACGCCAGGAACGATATTGAAACAGCCATCGGGCCCAGAATCGATTTGCAGCTGAAGCTGTGTTCATCCCCCGGCAATATACGAGCGGACTCGTCGCTGATGAAGCAGATTCTGCTGAATCTGGCCGTCAATGCCAGGGAAGCCATGACCGATGGCGGCACCCTCGTTATTCAATCGGAAAACATGGATATCACAGAAAAGAATGCAGGGCAGTTTCCGGACCTCAAAGAAGGCCCCCACGTGATGATAACGATGGCCGATACAGGTAATGGCATTCCACCGGAACATATTGAAAAGATATTCGACCCCTTTTTTACAACCAAACACGATTCCCATGCCTTCGGGCTGGGCCTTTCGAGTGTATATGGTGTGGTTCGCCAGGCAAATGGACACATCGACGCCCAATCCACACTGGGAAGCGGGACAGCGATTCGAATTGTATTGCCCAGGGTGTTTGAGTCCGTTTCTGGAAATACGGCACCGTTCAGTGTGATTCCGGGAAGTCGACAAACCATACTTCTGGTGGAAGATGAGGAGATGGTGCGGACCAGTGTGACGCGGATTCTTAAACGTCAGAATTACAATGTGCTTGCTGCAGAAAACGGAGAAGAAGCCATTGAGCTGTTCAACAATGCCACTGTTCCCATTAATCTGGTGCTCACAGACGTCATCATGACCGGGATTACAGGCGAAGCGCTTGCCGATCTGATTCATGGCAGTCATCCCACCATGCCGGTGCTGTTCATGTCGGGATACACTGAAGATGCATTTTCCAGAACCCATCAGTTGAAGGAAAGCGCCAGTTTTCTCCCCAAGCCGTTCAGCGCGGACGAATTGCTGATGGCCATTTCGAAATCCCTCAGGAAGGCCGGGAGCGGGTCAGACAATCCGGAATGACCGGGACCCCTTCGCATCTCCCGACGAGCTGCCAACGATGGCGATAAATTCCCCGGGTTCAACCACGCGTTCTCCTGCGCTGTTGACAATATTGAACGACTGTACCGGACAGCTGAGCGTTATCCGGACACTTTCCCCGGGTTGAATGGCCACCTTCTGAAATGCTTTCAACTCTTTTTCTGCCCAGGTCACGCTGGTAATCTGATCGTGAATGTACAACTGGACGGTTTCTGTTCCCGGTCGCTTTCCCGTGTTCTTCACGGTTACCGAGCACCGGAATTGATCCGTTGCGGACAGTACGGGCGCCTCCAGCTCAACGTCTGAGTATTCAAAAGAGGTGTAAGAAAGCCCGAATCCGAAGGGAAAATGCGGACGCTGGGTAAAATCGGCATATCGATTTCCGTGCTGTCCGCGAATCTGCTGGTAATAAATCGGTTGCTGACCAACATGATACGGAATGGATACCGGCAATCTTCCCTCGGGGAGATTGTCGCCAAACAGGGTTTCCGCAATGGCCCGTCCCCCCTGCATGCCTGGATTGAAGACCTCCAGTATTGCCGCGGCATTGTAAATACTTTCCGGCAATACGTTGGGTTTGGTATTCACCAGCACCACCACCAATGGCTTGTCGATACGGGCAAGTCGGTTCAGCAGTTCAATCTGCCCGCCCTGTAAATCCAGTGTTGCCGTGGAACAGTTTTCACCGGCGATGGCAAAGTGATCCCCCACCACAGCGATGGTCACATCACATTTCTCTGCGAGAGAAATAGCGGGCTGGAGCAACGATTCATCTGGAGAAGAAATATCCATCGCGCCGGAAACCAATGCACCGGTGTCAAAATATCCATATTTTTCGCGATCGATGGTGACAATTTCCGCGCCTTTCTCGTAATGTATCTTCAATGATTCATTTTCATATGTGCGCATGCCATCCAGCACAGTGACCACCGAGTCCCTGGGATGACCGTCCCTGAGCCATACCACCTGACCACTGGCGCCAGCCCAGTCACCCAGTTGCGCATCCGGATCGTCGGCGTTGGGTCCTACGACCGCAATCGAGTGACACCGACCCGGGCTGAGGGGCAGGATGCCATTGTTCTGCAGCAGCACCACAGATTTGCGAGCGAGTGTCAGGTTGGTCTGACGATGTGCCTCGCATCCCACAACAGTTGCCTGACGGGACGCATCGGGACAGCGGGGGTTTTCAAACAGTCCCATCTCAAATTTGAGAGCCAGAATTCTTGAGACAATTTCGTCAATTTCACCGATAACCAGTGTGCCCGCTTCAAGCGCTTCCAATGCGCCGTCGATAAACGAAGGAGTGGCCATCATCATGTCATTGCCACTTTTTACCGCAAGAGTCGCGGCTTCTTTCATGGTGGGGCAGATTTGCTGTTCCCAATGCATGCGGCCAACGTTGTCCCAGTCGGTCACCAGCACTCCCCGAAATCCCCATTCTTTGCGGAGAACATCTTTCAGCAACCATGAACTGGCGGTACTGGGCACCCCATCAATCGCCTGGTATCCGGTCATAAACGTCATGCACCCCGCCTTTACGGCCTGTTCAAAAGGCGGAAAGAACCAGGAGCGCAGCTTTCGCCTGGAGAGATCGGCCTCAGAGGCATCCCGTCCGCCCTGGGTCTCGCAGTATCCGGCAAAATGCTTCGCTGTTGACAGCAACCCGGTCCGATCGCTGAGCCCCGTGCCATTGTATCCTTTAATCAGCGCTTGCCCGAGAATGGACGCCAGATACAAGTCTTCGCCAAACGTTTCGCCGATTCGACCCCATCTCAGATCCCTGGCCACATCGAGAACCGGCGAAAATGTCCAGTGCAAGCCGGTACTCGAAGCTTCCTCCGCCGTAATCCGGCCCACGCGGGTCACCAGTTCGACATCCCAGCTGCAGGCCATCCCGAGCTGGGTTGGAAATACTGTGGCCCCTTTCATGAAACCGTGACCATGAATGCAATCATCGGCCAGCAGCAGCGGTATCCCCAATCTGGTTCTCGATGCCAAATCAATGGCTTCCTGCGCCCGGGCACTCTGAATATGCAGCAGTGAACCCACATGAAGAGAATTGAGCATTTCATGCAGATTCCCGTGGGTCCCATCCAGCTGAATCATCTGTCCCAGTTTTTCCCGAACCGTCATTCTGGACAGCAAATCCGCAACGCGTTCGTCGATGGACTGCATGGCATCAAGATATTTGGGATCGCTCATTGTCGGCACGTCCTTTCAGTTCAATCTCATGGGAGATATATAGGGAGTGCCAACATGTCCATCAAATAAAAAAAAATAAAAAATGAAGTGTCGCGATGCACCGAGTGAATTAACCGCCTGTATTTACATAACTATTTCCATATTCAAACAATGTAAACACATGTAGTACATTTCTTGACATAAAACCACTATGTATGCTTACTCTATACATGTAAGGAGATTATAATGTTCAGAAACAACAACCATTACATTAAAGTGCTCATGCTCACCGCCATATTGACATGCATCACGGTCGTTTCTCTGGACGCTGGTGCTGCCCGGAAGGATTCCGAAAAACTCAGGGAAGCTTCGGTCTATATCGTGAAAGACGGAGATTATCTGGGGGGCATTGCCATGGCCAACGGGGTGAGTATTGCTGATCTGATTGAGGCAAACGGTCTCGACAATCCGGACAAAATTTACAGTGGCATGGAGCTGATGATTCCTGGCGCTCCGATGCACACCGGCGAAAAGGAATCCCCGAAAGCGGAGAAGGCGCCGGCACGGAAAATATATGTCGAGGTGCCAAAGGGATTCACTCTCACACGGATTGCAAAGGTGTATGGGGTAAGTGTGTCCGCGATTGTAAAAGCCAACAGTAGCCTCGACAATCCGGACAATCTGCAGGCGGGCGCCAGAATTCTGATTCCCGGCGCAACTGAAGAAATCGAATTGGTTCCCCCGCCACCGTGTTACAACCCGGCCGTCGAATTCTATCGGATTAAAACAGATGACACAGAAAAGATACATCTCACATTCTGCAACGGTAAACCGAATCCCGACGGCGTAGACAAATTGTCCCACT
This sequence comes from Polyangia bacterium, assembly GCA_050287845.1. GTDB lineage: Bacteria > Myxococcota_A > Polyangia > JAAYKL01 > JAAYKL01 > JAFGXQ01. Next base: position 25,383 of record JBNKCR010000050.1, on the reverse strand, counting down.
TCACATCTCCGGTGAATTTGAAAAAAATGCCATTTCCGCTGCATCCCCGTCTGGCCATCTTACTGCAGAAAGTGGCCGACCACTTCCCGGGAAGACGGTTGGAAGTGGTTTCCGGGCAACGATTGCAGAAAAGAAAAAATCACGAATCATTCCACAATAAGGGACAAGCAATCGATTTCAGAGTTGCGGGAATTCCCAATAGAACCCTGGTCAACTTTGTGCGGGCATTCGAAGATACCGGTGTCGGCTTTTACCCCAATTCTGTATTTATTCATCTGGACACCCGCAAACGGAATGCATTCTGGATTGATTATTCCCGTCCCGGGGAACGGGCGATTTATGCCCGCGCCGGGATGTCCAGGGAAGATATTGAGAGAATTCGGACGACCCGTCAGACCCGGAAAATCGCCGGGAAGAGTCGTGGTGTGAAAGCCAGATTCTGGAAAAAACACAGGTCGGGCAACGAACCCGAGGTTACAGAAATCAACCGGAACCATTCAGAAGATGAAGCAACGAACGATGCGAACAGTGCGGCCAGAGATGACGAAGTTGCTTCAGAATCGGTTGACGCTGCCGCTGACCGCAAAGACACACCCAGAGAAATCGCAGCACTTCAGGGTTCCGGTCAGGTTTGATCGCCAGTCTTCTTTTTCAGTATTTTTAATAAATTACAGATTGCCGGGGTAATAAATGACACCATGGGTCGCCCATATTTGTCTTTTTCTGACCCACCTCTGATGAATCCCCGGAAACACCCCCAACGGAATCACACGAGTTTTAGGGATCGCTTAATACAATACCCGATGGTCCATTTACTGCATATAGTGTGCCCAATGAATCGTGACCAACTATCGGATTGGAGAAACAAATATGATAAAAAAGATATGTCCCGTTTTTTGCGATGACTGCGGTGCACTTGCTCTGGCACAAATCGATGGCCGGCATCTGTGCACTGTGTGTCTTTTCAAAAAACTCGAGAGCTCCGATCAGTTGACTATTCCCAAATTCACCCTGAAACCGGTGGAAACCATCGAAGATGCCGCCAACGTTGTCTTCAGCACGACCGGCGAACCGCAACCGCTCATGGCTGGCATCATACTGTCGTAATTCACGCAGTCATCTCATTCCTCATCGTCCATATCATCCCTGACCGGTGTATACGTTACACCAAGTGTAAATCGCAACTGTGGAACGCACAGCAATGGTTCCTGTTGATTGGCGAGGCCGCTGGATGCAGTCAGCCAGATGGTCATGGCTTTACTGTGTGCCGGTTTGGACCCAATCACCCCGCGCAGCTCCATCCCGACACGGTCAAAGTTGTCCATTTCCGCGAGCACTGTGGTTTCCCCGCCGAGCAGCAGTTTTTCATCAAACAGATGAAAGGTAATTCCCAAACCATAACTGAGTTGATTGCCCACTTCGGAGTCGGCAAGACCTGCTTTTTCTCCCGATCGCATCCGCACGCCAACCACCGCGCCGGCAGATAGCCATTCCCGTCTGAAATCCATCACCAGGGTGGGCGCCCAGACGATACCCTTTTCTCCGGCAAAGTTGTCCTCGTCGCCTATCGGAATGCTGAGTCCCATGTCGAGAGCAATGCCGGCACCGCGCAACTCAACGTGTGGATGCTGCTGAAACAATATTGTTTTCGCGTGAAAACGCAAATCATTCACGGCGGTCACCCCAATCTCAGCATCGTCACTTGCAGCGTTTCCGGATTCAAGCGGCGCAGCGCCCATTCCCGCCTGTTCCACGTGTATGGGGAGCACCATACCCAACTGAAATCTGTCCATCAGGCCAATCGCCCACGAAAAATCCAGAACGGTTACCCGTTTCACGCTCCAGTATACCGAATCTCCAATTTCAATCCCGAGTGGCTTTCGATAGTGATCTGCAATGATTGAAAATGATACATTCCGGTGCGCCAGAATCTGGGCCGATTGAATGAACGGAGAATCGCCCGGTCCGGGAGTGGACCATAAAATCTGGCTGTTCAGACCGGTCCCGTCCTTGAGCTCCTGTGCGAAACCGGGATTGCACAGGAACATGGCCCATCCAAATATGCATGCGATGATAACTGCTCTGAATTTCATTAAAACGTCTCCGACTTCCAAATTTTAAAAATGTTGTAACGCAACTGCCCATATCCGCAAAGGTAAAAGTGGGAAGCGGCAGCCGCGAACCATTCCACTGTGCTGTCCCGAGTCACGTATCCGTGAAGTGAACGCGAGGCCTCGCGAGGATTTGCATGTGCAGGGAAGAAATACTCAGTTTTTGGGGTGAGTATCCTGGGGAATGGGGACAATTTCCTGGGACCGGGAAATCACATCCCGTTTGACTTCGCCCAGAATATTTTTGATCTCACTGGAATGTACGCCGATAATACGGCGCATACTGCTGGAGTCGGACCCGGCGATGGCTTTGAACTTGCCGTTGATGAGGATCACATCGCCTTTGGAAAACTCCCCTTCCACCGAGACCAGACCGGATGGCAACAAGCTCTTTTTCAGACCGATGGCCGCTTCAGCGCCCTCATCAATGGTGAGTTTGCCTTTGGGGGTGGCGTTCAGAATCCATCTCGCCTTATTGGGCATTTTTTCTTTGTCCGCAAGGAAAAGCGTTCCCAGCACTTCCCCCGACAGGACGCGAGGCACCACATCCGGTTCCAGACCGTGGGCCAGAATCGTGCGACATCCAGCCTGGCGGGCGATTCGCACCGCCATGATTTTGGTCTTCATGCCACCTGTGGCAAATGAAGATCCGGCGCCTCCCGCATTGGCGACAATTTCGTCCGTGAGTTCTTCAACGACCCGGATGGGTTTGGCATCGGGAAAATCGTGGGGATTTTTGTCGTACAACGCGTCGACATCAGTGAGAATGATCAGCAAATCCGCATCAAGCTTACTGGCAATATGGGCGCTCAGCTGATCGTTGTCCCCGATGTACGGTTCAATTTCTGATGTGGAAACACTGTCGTTCTCATTGAAAATGGGCACAACCCCCAGTTCGAGCAATGTTTCCACTGCAGTCTTCAGGTTGACGTATGTATCCCGATTATCGAGCGCTTCCCGGGTGAGCAGCACCTGGGCGATGTGAATGCCGTACTTCTGAAACTCTGTACGATAGGAATGAATCAGAATGGGTTGGCCAATGGCGGCGCACGCCTGTTTGAGGCGCGTTTTTTTCACCTTCTTGTCGATGCCCATTTCCCGTGCGCCAAAACCGATGGCGCCGGAAGATACCAGCAGGGGCTGATATCCACGGTTTTTCACTTCGGCAATCTGAGCGGCAATATTCGCAATGTACTCAATATTCAGACGATTGTTGATTGTCAGGGTATTTGTGCCAATCTTGATGACAATCTTTTTGGCTTTCGAAAAATCTCTCATGGTGTTGTTCTGCAGATTCGTTTCATTAATTACAATGGTTAGTGAAATTTTTCACAGCACATCTTTATGGGTAAACTTTTTTTTACCGGAGGCATAGTCTGCCACGATATTTCCGTTTCCAATCAGTCGATATTTGTAAATCAGCAGCCCCTCCAGCCCCACCGGGCCACGGGCGTGAATCTTGTTGGTGGAAATTCCCACCTCCGCCCCCAGTCCATATCGGAAACCATCGGCAAAGCGGGTGGAACAATTCACCAGCGCCGAACTGGAATCCACGGTGGACAGAAAGGTCGCACAGGCCCCTTCATTGGTGCTGACAATGGCATCCGTGTGATGGCTGCCATACATGTTAATGTGGTCAATGGCCTCCTCCATGGAACCAACCACACGAATGGACAGTATTAAATCGTTGTATTCCGTTTTCCAGTCTTCCTCGGTGGCGGGCACAGCGTCAATGATGGCGCGGGTGGCTTCGTCGCCTCGCAGTTCCACCTGACGTTCGGTAAATCGGGTTGCCAATACAGGAAGCACCGATGCCGCGACATCCTGATGCACCAGCAGCGTCTCCATGGCGTTGCATACCGCCGGGTATTGACACTTGGAATCCACACTCACATTCACTGCCATGTCCAAATCCGCATTCTTATCTATGTACACATGACAGATTCCGTCCGCGTGTCCCAGAACCGGGATTCGCGTATTGGATTGAATGAATTTCACCAGGTCATTGGACCCTCGGGGAATCATCAAATCCACATATTCATCCATTGAAAGCAATTCGCTGATGTCTTCGCGGCTTTCCACCAGCTGCAGACAATTATCGAAGCGGGGGTCCACCTCGGACATGGCATCAATAAAGATACCATACAGGGCCCGGTTGCTGAACTGTGCTTCCTTGCCGCCTTTCAGGATGGCAGCGTTGCCGGATTTGATACACAAACTCGAAATCTGCACCAACGCATCCGGTCTGGACTCAAAAATAATACCAATGACTCCGATGGGGACCGATACTTTTTCCAGCACCAGATCGTTGTCCAATTCCCGCCGCACGCTGACGTGGCCAACGGGATCCGGCAATTGAGCCACTTCCCTGAGGCTGGCAATCATTCCGTCGATTTTTTCAGGGGTCAGCACCAGTCGTTTGTAAAGAACATCGCTGATATTTTCAGCCTTTGCCTTTTCCAAATCTTTCTTATTTTCCGCCAGTATCGCGTCCTGCCTTTCGGCCATCAGTTCCGCTGTGCGTTGAATCACCCTGGTTTTAATATTATCGTCCAACGACGCCAGTTTGAATGACGCCCGTTTTGCGGCTTCTGCTTTCTCGCGTGTGTTCATTTATTCAACTCCCATTAAAACTGTATCACCACGGATTCCGTGCGATTCCTGTAGTGAAATCGTGATGTTATCCAGAACGGTACAAAATTGTCCAATGATTTTCTACGAACGCATTAATCACTTTTATTCATGGTATCCAGTCATCGTGGCCTGTGCCATCTGCATCCCTGTTTTCCGTCCGAGGCAGTCCAATCATCTCCCCCAAGGTCAGGTCATTGATAAAAACACATGTTTTTTTTTACGATTGTGTTATTTATAGGTTCATGCAACGAAAACTTTCCATATTGGAGTCTCTGATACCTCTTGCGGCGGTCCTGGTGTCCCTGTGGATGGTATTTCTCAATACGCCCATTGAAAGCGAAATGGGGATTGTTCAGAAAATCTTCTATTTCCATGTTCCCAGTGCCTATGTGATGTACCTGGCATGGATTGCCTGTACCGTGGGCTCGGTAATGTATATCGTACGGGGCAGCGATAGATACGACATGCTGGCCCGGAGTAGCGCAGAGATTGCGCTGATGTTCGGGGTGGTGGTCATGATTACCGGACCATTGTGGGGCAAGGCGGCGTGGGGGGCATACTGGGTATGGGACCCCAGACTCACCTCGGCCCTGGTGCTGACCCTGATTATTCTCTCCTATGTGATCCTCCGGGTCATGAGCAGCAGTGAGGTCACAAAAAGATTTTCAGCCGCACTGTCCGTCGTCGGGGCCGCGCTGATCCCGCTGGTTCACATATCGGTCTATAAATGGCGTGGGCAGCATCCCACCGTGCTTCGGGGCGGTGGACTGGCGACAGAAATGATGGTCACACTGATGGTTTGCATGACAGCATTCACAATCGTGTTTATCGTTACCCTTCGCAGGCGATATCAACTGGAAAAGTTGCGACGTCGCGAAAAGGAACTGGTTCGCCTGCACCAGATGAATCAATTTAACAACTAGCATTTAACACCATGAAAAAAATAGTCTTTTTTATACTGACATTCGTTTTGTATCCCCTGCTTGCTTTTGGAGGGGATGAGTACGTTGCCGTGGATCCGACTCAACTGGAATCAGTCAGCGGCAAAACGCTGTTGATTGTGTCCTATGCCACCGTTCTTGGCATGCTCGTCTGTTACTGGGTGTATATGACAATTCAATCCCACAAAGTGAAAGCGCGGATTTCATCACTCACACAGACGGAGCAGAACGGAAAGAAGCAATGACCGGCATTCGCATTGAAACATACGATACTTCACTTCGCGATGGAACACAGGGAAAAAATATCAATGTTTCCGTTGAAGATAAACTGGTCCTCACAGGACGGCTGGATGAATTTGGCGTGGATTTCATTGAGGGCGGAATGCCCGGCAGTAACCCCAAGGACGAACAGTATTTTGAACGGGTTGCCGGGTTGAATCTGAAGAATGCAAAGATTGTGGCGTTTGGCGCCACGGCTCGAAAAGCCGAAAAAGTTCAGCTCGATGACAATATCCACAAACTGCTCAAATCCGAAGCGCCAATTATCACCCTTTTTGGCAAAACCTGGCGTTTTCACTCCAGGGAAAGTCTTGGCCTGTCGGATAACGAAAATGCGGATTTGATATATAATTCAGTCAGTTATCTGAACACAGCGGGTCGCGAGGTGTTTTTCGATGCCGAACATTTTTTCGATGGGTATAAAGACGACCCCGACTTTGCCATTCAAATGCTCACCGCTGCACGGGAGGCCGGTGCAGCGCGACTGGTACTCTGCGACACCAATGGCGGATGCCTGCCCACCGAGATTTCAGAAATTGTGTCGCAGGTGCGAAGCAAAATGTCTGTGCCCATCGGAATTCACAGTCACAACGATGGAGAAGTGGCGGTGGCCAATGCCATCGCAGCCATTGACGCCGGCGCCACCCACGTTCAGGGGACCATCAACGGCATTGGCGAACGCTGCGGCAACTGCAACCTCTGCAGCCTCATTCCAAATCTGTTATTGAAAAAGAAGTTGGATCTCGGTACCTTGTCGAATAACCTGAAGCATTTGACAGGTCTGAGTCATTTTTTTGATGAAGTGACCAATCAGATTCCCAATCACAGACATGCATTTGTGGGAAAATCCGCATTCACTCACAAGGGCGGCATTCATGTGAGCTCCGTTCTGAAAGATGCCCGGATGTATGAACATATCGCACCGGAGCTGGTGGGAAACAAACGAGATGTGGTGATTTCAGAGCTTTCCGGAAAAAGCAACATCCACTACATCGCCAGGGAAAACGGCATTGATTTGGGTGATGATGTCCAGTTCAGCCGAAATTTTGTGCAACGGATTAAAGAGCTCGAGCACGAGGGATTCCAGTTTGACGGCGCGGATGCGTCCCTCAAGCTGATGCTGCTTCGCGAACTGCACCAGTACGAGCCATTCTTCAAGATCACTTACGCCAAAATCAACGATATGTTTGACGAAAACGGAGTGAAGTACTCTGAGTCCGTGATGAAGATTCAGGTGGACGGTGTGACCGAGCATACCGCAGCCGACGGTAACGGGCCCGTGAATGCATTGGACAAGGCGATGCGAAAGGCATTGATTCGGTTCTACCCCGAACTGTCAGAGGTGCATCTCGTGGACTACAAGGTGCGTGTTCTGGATGGCCATGACGGTACCCAGGCAAAGGTTCGGGTCCACATTGAGTCCGGCGATAAACAGAACACCTGGTCCACGGTGGGCGTGTCACAGGATATTATCGAAGCCAGTCTTGATGCTCTGTATGATTCCATGAACTATAAGATTTTCAAGGATAACCTGGTTTCTGCCGTTCACGACCGGTGAGCCGCATCTGTTCCCCCCCCTTTTACTGATGTGCAGAAAGGAAATGATCCGTGAGAACAATTGATTCCATTAGCCCCAAAACCCAACTCTGTGGAATTATCGGAAACCCTGTAGGCCACTCCATGTCCCCCGCCCTGCATAACAGAGGGTTCGATGTGTGTGACCTGGATTTCGTTTATGTGGCTTTTCGCGTTGAAGCCGGAAATGTGCGATCTGCCCTGGAAGGGATGCGCGCGCTGGAAAATTTTCGGGGGTTGAGTGTTACGATTCCCCACAAGACCGCTGCGGTCGAGTGTGTGGATGACATTTCGCAGGTGGATGCCGCAATCGGATCCATCAACACAGTTATCAATGAAAACGGAAGATTACGAGGACTGGGCAGCGATGGACCGGGGGCGAGAAAGGCCCTTCTGGACTGCGACCTGAAACCAACGGGGCGAACGGTGACCATTCTTGGCACCGGTGGCGCATCGCGAGCCATCGCATTTGATTTGGTGCACCACACGCCACCGGAGCGACTCATCCTGTGTGGTATTGTTAAAGAGGAGCTGGAAACGCTGGCTCAGAATGTGGCGGATACAACCACGGTGCCCGTGGAAAGTATTCTCCTTGAAGATGCAGCCCTCAGAGCTGCCGTGTCAAAAAGTGAACTGCTGATAAATGCCACGCCCGTTGGTATGCACCCGCAGACTGATGCGACTCCGGTCCCCGAATCCTTCCTGCATAAAGATCTGGGAATAATGGATATAGTATACAATCCTCTGCAGACGCGACTTCTCCGGGAAGGAGCGGCCCTTGGCGTAAAGACGGTGAGCGGTCTGGAGATGTTTGTGAATCAGGCAGTCATTCAATTCGAAGCGTGGACCGGCCACACGGCCCCCAGGGAGGCGATGCGCGACGTCGTACTTCAAAAAATAAAATAATATCAAATGATTACCGAAAATATAAATATTGTGCTCATTGGATACCGGGGAACCGGAAAATCAGCCGTTTCCAAGTGTCTTGCGGAGAAGACCGGCAAGCAGGCGGTCAGTCTCGATGATGAAATTGTCAGACAGGCAAAGCTGTCCATACCGCAAATCGTTGCCCAGCGCGGATGGGAGGCGTTCAGGGATTTGGAAGAAGAAATCACCCGGCGTTTCGCTGTAAAACATAATCTCATCATCGATTGCGGTGGCGGCGTCATTCTGAGAGATGCGAATACATCGGTTCTTAAATCCAATGGAAAGCTCTTCTGGCTCAAAGCATCGCCGGCAGTAATCGAAGCCCGAATATCCGATTCCACCGAACGCCCTGCCCTTGTGGCCGGTAAGACATTTCTTGAAGAAATAGAGCAGGTGCTGAAGGACCGCACCCCCCTGTATGACGCCGCTGCGGATTTCAGTGTGAATACCGACGATCTTTCTCCGCAGGAAATCGCGGCTGAAATTCTCTCTCAGCGCTGAATACAATTGTCCTGCGGATGGGCGGCGCCATCATGGAACCCTGATTCGGTTTATTCGTTCTTCTCATCGAGAATGCGACGAATTTCACTGGCAAATCTATCCATGGGGACCGGTTTCTGTAAAAATGCCCCCGCTCCGGCGTCCAGCAACGCATCCCCATAAGTTTCGCGATCGTAACCACTCATCACGATAACTTCCATGTCGGGGTAGGCGTTCTTCAACTGCCGATAGGCATCCATCCCGTCCAACCCGGGCATAATCATGTCGAGCAGGGTGATGTGGATGGCCCCGTCGTGATTTCTGGCGACTTCGAGGGCTTCATCACCACTGGATGCTTCCAGAACGGTGTATCCCAGACGAACGAGCAGCCGACGAACGGCTTTTCTCAGCATTTCCTCGTCGTCCACCACCAGTACGGTTTCAGTGCCGCGCGCCAGCACAGCGGGCCGGACAACTTCACTTTCTCCTGCACCTTTGGTTTCCACGGGAAGTTCCTCGACATTTGTTGCCGGAATATGAATGGTAACCATTGTGCCGGTGCCCTTTTCGGACTCAACGAAAATGTGCCCTTCGTGGCTGCGCACAATCCCGTAGGCACCGGAAAGTCCAAGCCCTCTCCCCTTCTTCTTGGTGGTGAAAAATGGTTCGAATATTTTCTGCCGGGTTTCCGCACTCATGCCACAACCGTTGTCTTCAAGGGAGATACAGACATATCGACCATCTCGAAGCCACGGTTTTTTTGAGTTGGCGGAATCCACAATCTGTTCATTGGAGGTGCGGATGAAAATTTTCCCCTCACCGGATTCAAAGCGTTCGCTGGCTTCAATGGCTTCCACCGCGTTGTTGAACACCTGGGCAAGCAGCAATCCCATCTGAGCCTGATTCGCATCGATGGGCCACAATTCCTTCGACAAATCGTGAGAAAGCCTGATTTTCTCCGGCAGTCTCCGGGAATGGGTCTGGAGGGCCTCGGTGATGACTTCATTCATATTGATGCGCTTGGGCAGATATTTGCCACCGCGGGCAAACGCCAGCAGCTGCTCAGACAGCTCTCCGGCAGTGTGAGCGGCCTGTTCAATCTCATACAGAAGTGGACCGGCGGGATGCCCTTCGCCCAGGTCCTGCAGCGCCAGGGACACGTTTCCCATCACCCCGGCCATGAGGTTGTTGAACTTGTGCGCAATGCCCCCGGCCAGGGTTGCCGACGCCTGGATTCGGGCAGCCGTCCGCATGGCTTCCTGGGCCGGGGAAACAGCGGACATATCGAGCGTGCTGGCCATGACGCCAATCGTTTTCCCATTTTCATCCTTGATGGGATACGACCGTTGCAACATCGTATACCCATCCAATGTGGTGACTTCCGCTTCCACGGACTCTCCGGTTTCGACGGCCGTGGCAATGGGACATTTACCATTTGGAATTCCGCCATTCTTCCATATTTCTCTGCAATATCTTCCGGCCAGATAGTCGTAGGAACTGACTTCGCCATCTTCTTCGTAGGCATTTGACCAGATAATCTGGGTGTCGGGGCGGTGGTATGAAATCAGGGTCAGGCTGGAATTCAACAGCGCAAACTGCTCCTTTTTAAGCATGGCAATCTGTTCCCGGAACCTGTCAAACTTGGCCAAATCCCCCTGCTTTCGAACATTGCTGCGAATCAGAACCGATAGGACATCGAAATGATCGCCCTTTGCTGCCCGGACCACATAGGACGTAATTCCTTCCTGCAGTTCTCTGGCAATCAGTTCGTGACTGTCCGGACCAAATATACCAATTAGCGGGAGATCTGTTTCGCCGACAAGGATTTGGGCTGCCCGGAGTGCTTCGTCCGCCACATCTCCGTAATCGACAACCGCCAGGTCGAACGTGCCATCATCCCCATCAAGACTGCGAATCAATTCGTCACATGAATCGACAAAAACGGTTTCGCAGTGAAACGAAGCCTTTTTCAGTGCCCGGCGAAAACCAAGTAGATCAAAACTGCTATCGGAAAAAACAATTACATTATAGATCGTTAATGACATCACTTCGCATATCTGCCTTCTGTTGAGCTGAACCGAATCGAAAATCAGTTGACCTTGCCGAAGCTTCTTGTCCTTCCGAATCGCATCCTCCTCAAAACTAATCAACTCAAATCTGATTCGGACAGGTGAGCATATAATTTGTACGATTATACTCACATGTCAAAAAATAACCCAATTGAAACAAAGACTTTCAATATTGAAACTCGCAGTTTAGCACAGATGAAATAAAATTGACCATCAAATATGCAGCATCCGGGTGATCGCAGAATTCTCATATTGGCAGGGCGCAACACAGGTGCTGGCATATGAATTGCATTAATTTTAAGCAGTTAGTAACGGCGAACTCGTGAAACTTAGCCCCCCCGATTCGAGTTCGCCGTTTTTTTTCACAGTGGAAAATGTGGGGACAAACTGTGGACAGCAGTGGGTAAATTTTCCAGGTTCTGAATGCCCTGTGAATATGTGTGAATAACCTGTGGATAAATTTTCCGGAAAATTCCCCCCAAATTTCTGACAAATAAAATAAAATGATTTCATGATGTTATATTCGAACATCTGCAGTATTTCAACAGATATACCTCCGGAAAGGCTGTGGATAACTCTTCAGGTACAACTCAGGATTGATTGTCAGCCACCCGGACGGGTACCCATAGTCCCACCATGGTCTGGGCCCACTCAAATCCGACCGCATACTCGCTCGGCGGGGATTCCGCCCATATTTCTCCCCCGAACCGCTCGATAATTTTTCGCGCCAGCGCCAGCCCCAATCCCGTGCCACCATGTTCGCGGGTGGGGGACCCGTCGATTTGATAGAAAGTTTTGAAAATCGCCTGCAGTTCCTGTTCGGGAATTCCCGTGCCGGAATCGTATACCATATACATGAACCGGTCTGCGGTACGCCGGGTGCAAACATGGACCTGACCATCGGGCTTGCAAAATTTAACAGCGTTTTCAAGCAGTTGAACCATCGCACGACGCAATTTTTCAGAATCGCCATGGCCGACGAACTGGGATTTGGGTATGGATGAATCCACATGAATCCCGCGCTCCCGGAATTGCTCCGCACACAGCTTCAACGCTTCCCTGGCCTGCATATTGAAATCGTATTCCCGGGCAAAAAAAGACATTTTTCCGGTTGAAAGCGCCGTCACATCGAGCAGATTTTCAACCATGGAACGAACCTTGTTCACCCCTCTGCCAATGGACTCTATCGCCTTTCGCTGCAGTGGGGTCAGCTCCCCCAGATCTTCATTCAGAAGCATGTTGAGATAGCCCACCGCCGGTGTGAGGGGCGTGGACAGTTCGTGGGAAAGATTTCGATAAAAATCGGTTCGGATTTTCTCAGATTCCAGAAGCGCCCGGTTGGTGCGCTCCAGCTCCTGCACTTTACTCTGCAACTTGTCCGCCAGCTTATGCCCCTGAAGCAGCAGCAGGCCGCTGTCATCATCCCGATCGCTGCCACTCCGAATCTGTAATTGGGGGCGTCCCGCTTCAGCGAAGGCGCGAATCTGATTGGGAAGCTTTGAAATTTCAATTGGTTTGACGATTAATCCATCACACCCCACCGCCTGAATCATCCGGTTGTCCGTTTGGCGGGCCAGGGCCACAATCGGTACGTCCTTCCCCCGTGCATCCCCCCTGATTTTCAACGTCACTTCATATCCATCCAAATCCGGTAATTCAATATCCAGCAAGATGACGTCCGGCGAGGAGGATAGCGCTTTTTGAATGCCGTCAATGCCGGTGGAAGCGTCGATGACATTAATGCCATTGTTTACCAGTGTCTCATGAACGAGACGACGGTTGTCCGCGTTACTTTCGATATGAAGTACAGTCACTTCGTTCTTAGGTATTGTCATGATGACGATCTAATAATCTTTTCACCGGGGAACAACAAGACCAAAAACTTCATTTTTTTTTATATTGTCGGGCTTCCATTCAAAACGATTACGGAACATCCGATCATATACTTGACAGTCCGGGGGATCCTGCAATATTGAGAGATGGCTATATTGCAATATCACTATATAAAAATACAAGGAATCCATATGGCAGAATACAGAATACCGGGAAACAGGGCTCCACAACTGGCGGATATTCTCAAAGGGCTCAGTCATCCCCTGAGACTTCAGATTATCAGCGTTCTCTGCGAAGGTGATCTGTGCGTGAATGAACTCTGCGAAACGCTTTCCGTTCGACAGACCCAGGTGTCCCAGCATCTGACACCGCTTCGACATCTGGGGCTGGTGGCCGTGGATCGCACTGGCGGAAAAGCCACATATTCGCTGGCCGAGCCACAACTGAAACAGCTGATTACCTGTCTGATCTCATGTGAACACTGAGGGGAGATGCGATGAAAACGTTTTTAAAGCAACCATGGGTATACATTCTGCTGGGCATTTCATCGGTAATCGTTGTCCTCTCGGTATTCCTGACGCCTCAGATGAAAGAACCAGCGCCGCCCAAGCCGGAATATACGCAGAAAATCCGGGAACATCTGGATCATGGCCCGCTGATTACCCGGAAATTCAAAACGGGACCGGAGGTGACGCGCGCCTGTCTGGAATGTCATCCGAATGCGGCAAAGGATATGATGCAGACATCTCATTTTCAGTGGGTGGGTAAACCGGTCATGGTTCCCGGTCACGATGGCAACTTCAGGATTGGCAAACGCAACCTCATCAACAACTTTTGCATCGGCATTCAGGGAAACTGGTCTTCGTGTACGCGGTGCCACGCCGGATATGGATGGCAGGACGACACGTTTGATTTTCAGGATGAATCACTGGTGGACTGTCTGGTGTGCCACGACGGTACCGGTAACTATCGGAAAAAGAGTGCTGGCATCCCCGATCCGGATGTGGATTTAACAGCTGTGGCGAAAAGCGTCGGATACCCCAAACGCAACAATTGCGGCCTCTGTCACAACTTCGGTGGCGGAGGGATGGGGGTGAAACACGGGGATTTGGATGCCAGCCTGAACAATCCCATGGAGCGGGACGATGTGCATATGGGCAAACATAACTTGCTGTGCATCGACTGCCACAAGACAGAAAATCACAACATCAGGGGAGCTTCGATGTCCGTGAGCGTCACGCAGGAAAACGGTATTTTCTGCACGGACTGCCACAGTCAGATGCCCCATGCGGATGAGCGAATCAACCGGCATCTGGATGCGGTGGCCTGCGAATCATGTCACATCCCCACCTATGCCAGGCGAAATCCGACCAAAACGTATTGGGACTGGTCGAAAGCCGGAGATGACTCCCGCCCGGACGATCCGCACCATTATCTGAAAATTAAAGGGGAGTTCGTTTACGAGACCGATGTTATTCCCGTATATCGCTGGTACAATGGCACCGCGGAACGATATTTGATTGGCGACACCATCAATCCCGAAGAAGTGACCGCCATCAATCAGCCCAGAGGCAATATCAATGATGCCAATTCTAAAATTCACCCGTTTAAAATTCATTATGCGATCCAGCCGTATGACGCCGGAAACAACATCCTGACGGTACCTACCACTTCCGGTGAAGGGGGATACTGGCATGCATTCGACTGGGATAAAGCCATGGCCCTTGGCGCGAAAGCCACCGGCCAGCCGTATAGCGGCAAGCTGGGATTCACGCGAACCGAGATGTACTGGCCTCTTTCTCACATGGTGGTGCCTGGAAAAGACGCGTTGCTGTGCACCGCCTGTCATGGCGAAAACGGACGCATGGACTGGAAAGCGCTGGGGTACCCGGGGGACCCGGCCCAGGTTGGCGCGAGAAAAATACTGGGAGGTACCCGATGAAATCGTTCATCCTGACTGTCTGGGTATCCGTACTGGCCACAGGCCTTGTATCAGCGATTGCACGGGCCGATTCAGCAGCTCACACCACGTCTTCAGATTCAAACGATACATCGAACACAGATATCAGCGACACCGACGCGGTCAACACCACTGAACATTCTGCAACCACGTCAGAATCTCTGCAGAGCAAGTTTGCACGTCACGGAGACATGGGAAAGGTGCCTGTATCGGTCATGCATCCGTCGGTGGAACCACTCAACAGCAACCATCAGAATGCATTTTTCACCCACACGGAAATCGATGCGGCGACCACGTGCGGCAACTGTCACGACGCCACATTCATCACCGAAAACAATACCCATCATTTCAGCGAGCCCCCCGATTGGGCACATGGCGATGTCACCATCGACTGCTTCGACTGTCACGTGCCCGACCGGAGTGGATGGACCAAAGAAAATGCGGATATTTTTGGAAAAATCGATGCGTTGAATTCCCGAATCACCCGGGCGACATCGGCGGTCTGTGCAAAGTGCCATGGCATTGCCGAGACCGGTGTGCTGGCGATTCCCGATGACTATGAAACCAGGGTTCGGGATGAAGATGGCTATCTCACCTACGACCTCACCCGGACCACTGGCGCGTTCTTTTCGGAAGTTCTGTTGAGTAAAAGTCAGCTGAATATCCAGAATAAGGAAGAAAAGCATTTTCCCGCAGATGTGCATGCGGCAAGACTTCTGGGCTGTGCGGACTGTCACCACACCGGCAACAATCCCGCAAAATCCACCATCAAATCCAAAAATCTCCGGCACATGAGAAAAGATCCCCGGAAGCAATCGTTTTCGGATTATCTCAAACAACCCGATCATCGACTGGCCATGCCCAGATGCACCGACTGTCATGACGCCGCGGCGACCCACGACTTTCTTCCGTATAAAACCCGGCATCTCAATGTCCTGGATTGCCAGTCCTGCCATGTCCCCAGAATTTACGGACCGGCTCTGTCGGTTATCGATGAGTCTGTTGTGAATTCCCAGGGGGGACCAGTACTGGAATATGCAGAAAAAAATCAGTCGAATGAATCTCTCAATGCCCGGCTAACAGCAGGTGTGTCCCCTTCCCTCCTGCCGTATCGGACCGGCGATGGCGAATCCCGAATCGGCGCGTTCAATTTTGTTGCCAACTGGTATTGGATAAACGATGCCAATGGCCGTCGGGTGCCTCCATCAGTTCTGAAAAAGGTCTTTTTGCGAGGTGGTCAGCAGAAATATCGCGCCGAAGTGGTTTCATTGTTTGACAGCAATGGCAATGGTCGCATTGATGGGAACGAGCTCCTCATCCGGACCGAGGCGCAGAACCGGACCGTCGCCAAATGGCTGAAAGCTGCGGGCATTGTCCAGCCCCGGCTGATTGGTCAAATCGATGTGCACGCCATCGTCCATGGGATTATGCACAAAGAAGGCGTCCTGGCATCCTGTGACAGCTGCCACGATGCCACCGGACGATTGGGGTCCAATATCACTATCACCCAACGCATACCGTCCGGCGCACACATGGCCCAGGGCGAAAATGTGGCGCAGCTGACCCACGGCAGCCTCACGGTGTCTACGTCGGTGGATTGGGAGCGCAGAGGCATCGCCCGAACGTGGTATGTATTCGGGCATACCCGCACCACATGGAGCGACACCGGTGGGTTCATTATTTTTATTCTGTCATTCCTTGGGGTGCTTCTGCACGGCAGCTATCGGATTGTCGCCCGCCCGCGTCGTCAACATCATTTGCTGGCCATGACGCAGGTATACATGTATTCACTTTATGAGCGGATATGGCACTGGTTGATGGCGGCCAGCGTGATTGTGCTCCTGATTACGGGGTTGAAGATTCATTTTCCCCTGGCGTTTTCCGTCATCTCATTTCCGGTGGCGGTTACCGTGCACAACATTACGGCAATTGTGCTGGTGGTCAACGCCGGGCTGTCCCTCTTTTTCCACGTGGCCAGCGCCGCGATTCTGCAGTTTATTCCGGAAAAGAATGGTCTGCTGCAGGCCCTTGTCCGACAGGTCGACTACTACACCCGGGGCATCTTCCTCGGTCATCCCCATCCCACATCGAAATCGCCGGATAAGAAACTCAATCCATTGCAGCAACTCACATACCTGGGTCTGTTGAACGTGCTGTTTCCGCTTCAGGTGATTACCGGTGTCGCGATTTGGATGAATGCGGGATGGCCGGAAGTCATGGCGCCGTTGGGTGGACTCACCATTATCGGTCCCCTGCACAATCTGGGGTCCTGGCTGTTTCTGACGTTCCTGGTGGTACATCTGTATCTGACCACCACCGGACATACGGTACTTTCAAATATTTCGGCAATGGTTACCGGCTTTGACGAGGTCGAAGCGGCTTCCATAAAAGGAGATTTCAATGAATAGGTCAACCAATGCCCGCCCCTATATCAATCCCTATCTGGGCGGTGCCTTACTGGGGGTGGTGCTGTTTCTGGCATTTTACATTACCGGGAACGGTCTGGGTGCATCGGGGGCAATCAACCGGGTGATGGTGAGCATACTGGAACTGTTCGCCCCTTCCCATGTGGATAGGGTGGGATACCTGGCCCATATGGGGGGCGGCACCAGTTTTTCTCTGGCCAACAGCGGTGTGGCCATGCTGGTGGGGACCATTCTGGGTGGTTTCATCTCGGGGGCGATTCACGGTCGACTTAAAGTTGAAATCCGAAAAGGGCCCAGAATCTCCAATACCACTCGCATTGTCATGGCCATCGTCGGCGGCGTGATTATGGGCTATGGCGCCCGGCTGGCCAGAGGATGTACATCCGGTCAGGCACTGAGTGGTGGCGCGGTGCTCTCGGTAGGTTCTTTCGCGTTCATGTTCAGTATTTTTATCGGGGCATATGCGCTGGCGTATTTTCTCCGGAAACTCTGGAACTAGGGAGGCTTTCCAATGGCACCTTTTGAATTGCAATCAATGGCCAACACGCTCCCCTACTATCTCATATTCGGCGCAATTGGTCTTGGCTTTGGCGCCGTTCTGGAAATGAGTGGGTTTGGAGATTCAAGAAAACTGGCCGCCCAGTTCTATCTGAAGGATATGACGGTCCTAAAAGTAATGTTCACCGCAATCATCGTGGCGGCGGTGCTGATATCCGGCGCATCGGCGCTGGGACTCCTCGACATCAGCCTGGTGTGGGTGAACCCCACCTACCTTTTCCCCGGAATTGTCGGTGGACTGATCATGGGTGTCGGATTCATCGTGGGCGGCTTCTGTCCCGGAACTTCCGTGGTATCGGCGGCCACGTTCAAGCTCGATGGACTGGCATTCGCCGGCGGCGTCGGGATTGGCACCCTTGTATTCAGCGAAACAGCATCCCTGCTGGGCAATGCCAGACACGCATCGTATATGGGCCGCTTCACTCTGGATGAATTATTCGGATTACCCATGGGCGTGGTGGTCATGCTTCTGGTGGGCATGGCGCTGATGATGTTTTATGGCGCGGAACTGGCGGAGCAGTATTTTGGCCGGAATGAAACTATCTCCCAATCATCGCTGATCCCCCGAAACCGTCTGTACATGGGTGGCGCCGGTGCAGTGATGGGGCTTGCAGCGATTGTCGCACTGATTGGTCAGCCCTCGTCAATGGATCGCTGGGAAGAAATTGCCAGGGCTTCCAAAATTTCCCTCGAAAACCGGGATCCCTACATTCATCCGGCAGAAGTGGTCGAATGGCGTGAAGACAACAATGTATATGTTCGTGTCATTGATGTCCGCAGCGAGGGAGATTTCAATAAGTTCCATCTGGTGGGCGCCATCAATGTTTCTCTGCAATCACTGGAAAACAAACAGTTTGTCAAAGCATTGAAGCAGGTGCCGGACAACACGCTTACCTTCGTAACCTCCAACACCGAAATTCACAGCACCGCAGCGTGGAAAAGATTGGTCGGCAGCGGTGTGAAAAATGTGTATATCATTGAAGGCGGAATGAACAACTGGCTGACACTGTATCCCACCGATCCCTGTGTTGCCTCGCCAATAAAAGGTCGCGACATGGGACCGGAAGAACTGGCATTCTCGTTTCATAAATCAGTTGGCGGCAACTGTTATGCATCCCACCCCGAAGCGCAGTACAAAGAGCTTCCCACAGACTGCTATCTGGAAGCCCATCCGGAGTTGAAAAACAATCGCGCTGCAGGAGTGGCAAGACCCGTTCCGTTTAAAGCCGACGCCCCAAAAGAGTTTACACGAAAAGTAAAAATGCAGAAAAAAACGGCAGTGGTAGGTGGCTGTGGCTGAGTATTCACAACCGCTCACGACCGGAACCCTCATCCGGCGATACAAACGGTTTCTGGCGGACATTGACCTCGGCGGCGGAGAAACCGTTATCGCACATGTTCCCAACACCGGGTCGATGCTCAGCACCAGAGCCCCTGGTTCCAGAGTTGCCATCTCATATCAGCCTTCCCCAAAGCGCAAACTGAAATGGACCCTGGAGCTGGTGGAGTCCCACGGCACATGGGTTGGCGTGAATACGTCCTACACCAATCGAATCGCGGAAACGGCCATCTCCCAACATCAGATTCCCGAACTGCTGGGATACAGCCAACTTCAACGGGAAGTGAAATACGGGTCGGGAAGTCGCGTGGATTTATTGCTCTCCACACCGGAAAACCGTTGCTACGTGGAAGTGAAAAACGTGACCTATCGCGCAGGAGACGGCGCGCTCTTTCCCGATGCAGTGACCGCCAGGGGCACAAAGCATTTACAGGAACTCATTCAGATGGTTCAAAACGGCCATCGTGCCGTCATGTTTTTTCTGGTGAACCGGGATGACTGCGCTTTCATGGCGCCGGCAAAGGACATCGATCCCGTCTACGCCCACACATTGGTCCTCGCGCAGCATCAGGGCGTGGAACTCATCGCCTATTCAGTATCCCACTCTCTCACCGGGCATGAATTGCACAGAAAAATTCCCATTCAACTGCCCGACACATAATTTTCCGCACGGGGAACTCCCCGTGGTTGCCCAGTTTGAGAGGCCGTTGGCTCATACCTCTGCAACCACGTAGCATATAGATTCTTTACATGTGTAAAGAATCTCGAAGATTGTCAGTTCTCAGCCGACTACATCTTAAAAACTTGCATTTTCGATTTTCTCCCCTCGCCTACGGCTCGGGCAGCTCCTGTTCGCACCTTGCCCCTGTACCCGCCTCTGCGGGCAGTGCGCTCCGTTCGGCACATACCTGAAGCGCAAGCTTCAGGACCCGGCAATGATATTTTCGAAGAAAATGTCATGAGAGGGCAGAACGCGCGTTCCGCGACATGGCCGCAGTGTCACTGGCCTTGCTGCTCTCCCCCGCAAGCCCTCCGCCACTGCGCCTCCCCTTTCTCCGCTTGACGTAACAGTGTATTACGTCAACTGCCCACACGCATTGTGCCCAGCATAATGCGTGCCCGGTGTAGCAACTTTGCGAAGCAAAGATGCGGGCCGGTTGATGCCCCACTGTATCCGGCACCGGCTTTGTCCCCATCGTCAATCGCGCCGTAGCCATGCACCGGCGGAACACCCGTGCTCCGGCTCACATCCGGGCTCTCTGTTCTGCGCGGGCTGCCGCCCGCGCCGGACCGATGAATTCGGTCATTAATCAAGAAGTCGAGATCCGTCCCCATTGCTCTGACATCCGTCCCCATTGCTCTACCATTGCTCTACCATTGCTCTACTGATCAATTCTGGCGCAGACTGTGCCACGTCTGCGACTGGCCATCGTGAGATAAAATGAATAATAACCGTTGGTTATGCGACTTTATGCTCAGCAGAGCCCATGGTATTTATTTTGCTTTTGCACTATAGAGGAATGTCAACGAATGGCGGCGCAAAAAAATAAGGGGGAATTATCCATGCTACGTAAAAGGGAGGTGAATGAAATGTCAGATTTCTGTTCAGGAACAACCAGTCGGCAGGGGCCGGCCTGTGGCTGGTGGATGTGGGCACTTGCGTGCGCCCTGGTGATCGGGTGCGGGGGAAACGGAAACGATTCGGAGGCTGACAATACCCAGAGTAGCAGCGACGCGGACAGCGATACCGATACCGACGGGGACAGCGACACAGATACCGATGGAGACAGCGATACGGCTACGGATGGCAACCCCAACACCGATACGGAATCCGGGAATGATATTGGAACTGATAGCGACATTGTGTCAGATACGGAACAGCGCAATGAAACGGAGACACACAGTGACGTTGGAGACGATTCTGAGAGCGAATCGGAATGGGAAGTGGATACGGATACAGGGACAGAGTTGCCGGATGTTGAAACAGATATTGATATACTGTGCCCGGATGGGAGTTCGGATGCGGAGTGCGTGGATGAGTGCAGTTATCGGGTGGATGCCGCGACGACAGAAAATGGGGATGGCACCTCATGGGAAACCGCCTTTCGATACGTGCAGGATGCGGTGGACGCGGCGTACGCGGCTGCAGAAGCCGATGACGCACTGAACAGTTGCCAGGTGTGGGTGAAGGAGGGCGAATATCTGATATACGACAGCCCTTCTGCCACCGCATTGCAGCTGCGTTCCGGCGTGCATCTTCTGGGTGGATTCGCCGGTGGCGAAACGGTGGCGGCCCAGCGGAATCCGGCTCACTACCGGACCTCCCTGGATGCGAATTCACGGGGAAGGGTGCTTGTTTGCGCAGAGCAGTGTGGGGACAATACCATTGTCGATGGATTTCAGATTACTGGCGGTCTTTCGGACGAGAATGGCGGTGGCATGCTGAATATCGAAAGCGCTCCGACAATTCATGATTGTCAGTTTATTGGCAATGTCGCGTTCGCTGGCGGAGGGATGTACAACCAGAATGCCTCGCCCCTCATAAGCCATTGTCGTTTTGAAGAAAACCGAACCGTTGCACCACCAACAGGTGAATGCGAAGACGGTTATGACAGCGGTTCCGGAGGAGGAATGCACAACAACGGTGGCGCCCCACATATACTGGACTGCGAATTCGTTGGCAACGCCGCCGGAAGCGGAAGTGCGGGAGATACGTCCTGCCTGGAAGCCAATGGCGGCGACGGTGGTCATGGTGGGGGAATCGCGAATTTTGACGCGACCGTAATCATTGAAAATACCGTTTTCAAATCAAATAGGGCTGGTGACGCCGGGAGCGGTTGGGACATGGCCTATGGACACACCGGTTCCGGTGGCGCGATGGCGAACGCTGGCGGAACGGTTTCTATTTCAAACTGTCTCTTTTTACTGAACAGTACCGGGTCAAACCACGATAGCTCGGTCTTCTCTTCAGATGTCCATCTTGGTGCTGGTGGTGGAATCTCCAATACAGGTGCGGCGATGCGAATTATCAACACTACATTTTATAATAACGACACGGGGATTCCGTTTTATCAAAGTATAGGAAACGGTATGGTATTCGGTGAAGGCCAATCCATTTACAGCAGTTCAGGAGAAGTAACCGTAATAAACAGCATTTTATGGAATGATGACACGATTGACGAGTCTGTGCTGCATATTGTGACGGACGACGATGGGGTGGATGTCAGTTACTGCAATATCAAAGGCGATTATCCGGGTACTGGAAACATTTCGTCCGAACCGATGTTTGTGGATGCGGTCAATGGAGATTTCAGATTGAAAGATGGATCGCCCTGTATTGATGCCGGAAATACCACCGAGGTCACAGCAACGGCCGACATCGCGGGAGGCAATCGGGTATCCGGAGGCGATGTGGACATGGGAGCTTATGAAGTGCAGTGACTCCAGTAGTTGCGAAATTGGGGACGTTGTTAATTAACAACGTCCCTTTTGACTTCCTATTTACGATGTCATCGTGGAAATCTACCGAAAATCATGCGATGGGAAATTGGTGAGACTTTACGACCTCAATTCGGTCCGTAACACCTTTTGAGCAAAACCTTCCGCCCACGTCCCTTTCAGCTCTTTCACTATCCGCTCGGGAAGACGGTGCTCAACTTCAAATATTGTTCGTTGTCGATTGGTTGGACGGTACATGCCTTACTGTCGCATTTTTCCGCAGCAATTCCCAGGTCATTTCTGATCCCATGAAGGTAACTTTTTGCTCAGCTTTCCATGGGGGTTTCTTCGTCGGGATCAAGTTAGACACGTCCCTATATGCGCCCAGGGCGAGGATTTACGGAACACCGGCTGCCGCCCGTGCTCCGGCTCACATCCGGACGCGCTGATCTGCGCGGGCTGCCGCCCGCGCCGGACCGATGAATCCGGTCATTAATCAAGAAGTCGAGATCCGTCCCCATTGCTCCCTTGACGATTTTGGATTAAGCAAACTCGACCACGAAAAATCATGTGACATTTATGAACTGATCATTGAACGCCACAGGAGATCCTCCACCATTTTTACCAGCAACAGAACCACCGATGAGTGGGTCCCGCTTTTCAACGACCCACTGCTGGCACAAAGCGCACTCGACAGACTGGCGCACAACGCCCATCAAATTGTCATGGAAGGAAAAAGCTACAGACCAAAACTCGGACCAAAATCAACAAGCAAAAACATAAAAAAAGGAGGAAAACGCGATTAAACGCTTGCCGAATAAAAAGTATTCGTGAAAAAACAAATCAGGCCTCGACCCCCGGGTGCATGTTTCTGAAAAACCTGGGTGCATGATCCTGAAAAGTGACACCTTTAACGGAGAAAACATGAAAAACAAACAAAAATATATTCTGGGCGGTATTGGCATCACTATTATGTTGGTTGCAACGTCGGGCACGCTATTTCATTGGGTAACAGGCTTTTTAAAAGGAGAAGCGTATTCAGAATCTTTAAAGCAAATAAAGACGAACGAAGACGTTATTGAGTTACTTGGTGAACCAATTAAAGAAAGTATTTGGGTTACAGGCAACCTCGAAGAAAATGATGATACAGGTTCTGCCAGATTGCAATTTTCACTGTCCGGACCCAAAAGCGAAGCTGACGCCCAAGTCTCTGCAATCAAAATGCATGGAACATGGATTCTACTGGAAGTCAATGTTCTTCCAAAGCATACAAATTCAGTGATTAGCGTTATATATCGAAACAAGAAAAATTTGTTTTCAGCAGATACGTCTCATACTGGTCCAAACGAAACCGTTGCGGAAAACACTGAAACTGAAGAACAGCCGTTAAAAATCCAGGTGAGTCGAACCACAGTAGGTATGGAATTTAAAATTATAAATAAAAATGAGAATACGGTGATATTCAACTCATTGGCAGTAGAATATCTCAAGGATAACAAATGGAAGCTCATTAGGCCAAGTGTAACTTGCGGATGTAATTCAAAATGCGTAAATACACCAACATTTCTTCAATCAGAACAATCGTTGTCACTTGTTTGGAATCTGAAGGACAATGACTGCAATTACGTGATATCCGGAGTTTATAGAGGTGTCATCAATGACCAGTATGACCGAAACAAAGGCGGAACAATAAACGAGGAAATTTCACCTCAGTTCGAATTAAAAATGGATAAAATCAATCAGCGCTCATAGTTCCTTAATCAATTTGGGGATAAGAATGGATAACCAAAACAACAACAACGAACACGCTACTCCTGCAAATGCGACCTTCCACCAGAGCACCAATTTATTTAAATATTTGTCATTCAACTGTTTGTAATCGTTGTTTCCAAAGTACTTTGTCAGTTTGATGGTATTGGATGCATTGCTGTTGACAAAAGATGACCTTCCCAATGAATTCCATACATGCGGATAATTCTTTCGCATATATGCCAACATTTTACTTTGCGAAATACGCCCAAATATCATCATTGCAATTCCAAAACCGATTTCTTGCCGTTCAGTGTTTCGCTTACAACCTTGTACAAATATGGTCTGCCCTTGCGTGGTGTCAGCAGATCTTTTCTGTTTTCCGCAATCGACATGCCATTGGTCAGACGCGCCAGTGCTTTCAATTTTTTAAATGGAAGCCGTTCCGCTATCGTCCGCGCTTCCAGTTCTTCTCGCCGGGTTGCGTCTCTCACGCTCATCAGCGCACGGTAATGGGCCCAGGTCAGATGCGGATGCAATTCCGTTCGACCGTACTCCAGCCGAAACCGCCGAATCTCAAAAATATTCGTCTCTCCAAACCCGCTGCCAAATCGCGCCGTCAAATCTTCAGACAGCTGTGAAATCAGCTTCTTGCCATATCGCGCCGTTATCCCCGCAGACTTTTCTCCGCTCACAATGCGATCGCCAATTTCCCAGTACGACACTACCAGCTGCTCATTCCGCTGCCGCATCCCCATCCCCACTTTCTGTTCATATAACGTGGCAATATCGTTCAGCAGTGCCTCGTAGCTTTCAGTTTGCTCGTCCAATTTCATGTTCTGCTTTGTTTTCTCAGATTTGGTCATGCCTCAGCGTAGCATAAAGATTCTTTACACGTGTAAAGAATCTCTGTGAGTTGATTCGTTCTTAATTTTCATATCTTCCCTGAATACTCGTCATGGCATTCATGAGGCGTTCGAACAATGTTCTTTTTCCTGGGATCGCGGAGCTCCAGCTCCGCCTCGTTGCACCAAAGTAATCTGCGGAGCTGGAGCTCCGCGATC
>JBNKCR010000049.1:0-46103 GCA_050287845.1 Polyangia bacterium | reverse complement strand
GTGTAGCAGCAGGTATCGATAAAAGACGTCGGCAAATGGCATGGCATGCATTGCAACTCTGGTTACGTGCGTCTGGACTGTAGGATTTCCCGACGAGCAATTCAACCGAGGACAGCGTGACCACAAATCACCCGGAACGAATCTGGCGCATTCCGTTTGAACCCTGAACAAAATATCAGATCAACCGCAGATTCATCGCGCATATCCAAACTTCGCACAACGGAACAATAATCACTCTGAGCCAATTCGCTGGGGACAGCGTGACCACAAATCACCCGGAACGAATCTGGCGCATTCCGTCTGAACCCTGAACAAAATATCAGATCAACCGCAGATTCATCGCGCATATCCAAACTTCGCACAACGGAACAATAATCACTTTGAGCCAATTCGCTGGGCCAATTCGCTGGGAACAATAATCACTCTGAGCCAATTCGCTGGGGCCAATTCGCTGGGCCAATTCGCTGGGGAATCTGGCGCATTCCGTCTGAACCCTGAACAAAATATCAAATCAACCGCAGATTCATCGCGCATATCCAAACTTCGCACAACGGAACAATAATCACTCTGAGCCAATTCGCTGGGGCCAATTCGCTGGGGTCAATTTGCTGGGGATCAATTCGCTGGGGCCAATTCGCTGGGGCCAATTCGCTGGGCCAATTTACTGGTGTCAATTTACTGGTGTCAATTTACTGGGGACCGGCGACATGATGGTCTGAGTAGAAATGATCGGGAAATAGCGAGGAAATATATTTCGCCTCATCGCTTGATCCATCTGTTGCAAATAAAAATAAAAAACGTAACCAGTGTGTGTGGAATGAAAATATGTGCAAAGGATAAACAGCATGTTTGAACAGGACTACATTATGCGGATGATTCAGCAGCTTGCCGACAGTCTGGCACGGATTGGCGGTTGCAAGGTTGAAGAGAATTACGACGAGGCGTTCAGGCTGATAGATGGCGCACTGGGCGATTTACTGGGAGTGGATGTGCGGTTGCTGCGCATGATGGACGCCGACAGCATTGCCGCTATGCTGAGCAACAACCACCAGCTTCTTGTGTATCTGAAGCTTGAGCTGGAAGCAGTGGACATTCATCGGCGGATGGACGAACACTCACAGGCCGACAGACTGCTTCAGCGAATTCGCCATGTGGCTCGTGCCGGCATCGCCGAAAATGGACCTCCGGACGATGCGCTGCAGGAAGTCATCGACGTCATTGATACGCCATTGGCCGAAATCTCCTGAGCTGGACCTGTCGGTTTTCCGAAATTGATTGCATTGCAGTTACCGGAAATAAAAATACCAGGCGCTGAGGACGCCCACCGCGATGACGAGGATGTTCATGGGAACCCCCACTTTAAGGAAGTCGCTGTATCTGTAACCGCCGGGACCGTAGACAATAAGGTTGGTCTGATAACCGAGGGGCGTGGCGAAAGACGCCGCTGCCGATACCGCCACGCACATCTGGAATGCCCGCATCTGGGGAGAGTCTGCAGCAAATCCCATCTCGGTGGCCGTGGCAATGGCCACCGGAAAAAACATGGCGGCCGATGCCTTGTTGGTCACCAGTTCGGTAAATATATTTGTCAATACCATCACCGCGGCCAGGGGCGCCACCGGGCCCAGATCCTGGACCGCCTGCACCAGATATGCCGCAGTGATGTGCGCCAGCCCGGAATTTTCGATGGCCTTCCCAATCCCCAGGGCACAGGCGATGACCACCAGAATGGGAATATTGATGGACCGCGCCGCCGAAGCACCGGAAATGGATTTGGTGGCCAGCAGCAGCGACGCTGCACAGAACGCCGATACAATCATGGGCACAATGCCGAGAGCCGGCAGCAGAATCATTACACCCACAATGAGAAACACCCGGCTGGCCAGTTCGTGGCGCGCCCGGGTGACATCCGGAATCTGTGATACGAGATAAAAGTGAGTGGAGTTGTACCATCTGCGGGAAAAGTCCTCGGGCGCTTCGAGCATCAGGGTATCACCGGCCTTGAGCACGATGTCACCGATTTTGGAGATGATGCGCTGTCCCGAGCGATGCACGGCAATAATGGCTGCTTCGTATCGATATCGGAATCCGGCCTGACGAATGCCCTGCCCCACCAGTGGAGAACCGGGCGCCACCACTACTTCAAACAGTTGGGTTTCCTTGACGCTGGGCTGGGACGAAAGGTCGAGCTCTGCGGCTTCCACCGGGACCAGTCCCTTGATTTGCTGCAGGTCCACAATGGTAGACACCAGGCCTGTAAAGCGCAATCGATCGTTTTCGCGCAGCATGAAATTCGGCGCTACCGGACCATACACTTTGTCCCCCCGCTCCACACGAACCAGAAACAGCCCCTGCAATCCGCGTAGTCCGCCTTCCTCCACCGTCTGCCCGATGAGTGAACATGATTTGCGAATGACCATTTCGACCAGGTATTCTCTGGCTTCGCCTTCCATACGCACTTTCAGGTCGTCGCGTTTTGGCAACAGTTTGTCCGCGAAAAACAGCAGAAACAGCACTCCGGCAATGGCCGCCGGCAAACCGAGCCGGGTAATTTCAAACATGCCGATGGGCGCAGCGCCGTGACTGGACATCATGCCGCTGACCACCAGGTTGGTGGAGGTTCCAATAAGGGTGCACATGCCCCCCAGGATGGATGCGTAGGAGAGTGGAATCAACAGCTTTGATGGGGACAGGCCTATGCGATTTGCCCAGGATCGGACCAGGGGAACAAAAATGGCCACCACCGGCGTGTTGTTCAGAAATGCAGATACGGCGGTCACCGGGAGCACCATGCGCGCATATACAACGGTGAGATTGGTGGATTTTCCCAGAAACTGATTGGCAATGCTCGAAAGTCCGCCACTTTCGGATACCGCCTGCGCCACCACAAACAGGGCGGCAATGGTCAGCAGACCGTGATTGGCAAAGCCGTCCATGGCCACATTCACGTCAATGATGCCGCTGGCCAGCAGAATGCCGAAACCCGCAGACAACGCCACTTCCGGAGAAAGCCATTCCCGAACCAGGGTGATGATGACTATCGTGACCACCACAAGCGTCAGCCATCCCTGCCAATCCAACGTCAACGATTCAAGTCCAGACATGTTCCAGTTATTCTATCAAAATTCACTATTCAAAAAAAAGTGTTCAGTTATTCACAGGTTATTCACAGTCTGCGTATCGAGTAATTCAATTTACTCAAAATAATTAGTTGCGTAAACTGTGTATGCCTTGCGTGGTGCCCAACAGCGACTATATAGAACAACTTCAACTTAATCGCAAAGTAGAAAAGGGGTAATGGTTTGATGGGAACGAAAGACTATACGGCTGAGAATCTGAGCACAGCGCAGTTTGAAACCAGCGACGGACAACTGCATCTGGGCAATGCGGACATGCCATTGATGGAGCTGAATCGAACGCCCATCGTGGTGCTGAAATCCGGCGCGGTCGCATACGTGAACACCGCATTGGCCAGTCTGTTTAACACTTCAAGGAAAGATTTCATTAATATGCCCATCAGGGAGATATTTCAGCCCCGATGTCTGGAGCAGATGCAGTGCTGGTTTTCGTCGCCATCCCTCACCAACGGCGAAAACCTGATGCTCGATGTGCAGATGGGGCCGGGCAACGAATCATCCCGTTGGTTCAATGCCAATTTTGTCGCCATCGACTGGAATGGCGAGCCTGCCATTGCGGGCTTTCTGAGCGATATTGAAGGAAAGAAAAAGAACCGGGATGTGGAGCAGCAGTTGCGACAGTCCCAGAAGATGGAAGCGCTGGGGCGTCTGGCCGGCGGCGTGGCCCATGATATGAACAATACCCTGGGCGCCATTATGGGGTTTGCATCTGTGATGCATGCCGAAATGGATCAGGATAACCGCGCCATCCAGGATTTGGAACAGATTCTCAAGGCCTGCCGTAAAGGCAAGAACCTGATGCTGAACCTGCTGGGGTTTGCCCGGCGGGGCAAGTACCGGCGGGAAAACTTTTCCATTGCCCGAATCGTGGACGAGGCCACCGACCTGCTGGCCCATACCATTTCGAGAAAAATTGTCATTTCACGCAAAATAGCAGATGCGAATATCGAGGTATTCGGCGATCCGACTCAACTCCATCATGCGCTGATGAATATCTGTATCAACGCCGTGGACTCCATGGGCGACAGCGGACATCTGGAGATTCGTGTGGCCCGAAAACGGATTGGAGAAGGCAGCAATCACTGGAACGGGTTTTTGGAAATTGATGCGCTGGAAGAAGGGGATTATGTGGAAATCGTGGTAACCGACACCGGACGCGGGATGGCGCCGGAAGTGATGAACATGGCGTTTGAGCCGTTTTTTACCACCAAGCCGCTGGGGTCGGGGTCGGGGCTCGGATTGCCCATGGTGTATGGCACCGTGAAAAACCACGGGGGCGCGGTGATCCTGGAGAGTATTCCCAATGAAGGCACTTCGGTCACGTTGCTGTTGCCGGTATCCCAGAATATCTCTCAGGAAATGGGTACGACCCTTGAGCGCAAAACCCCATCCAACGTGCCCACCCCTACCATTCTGCTGGTGGATGATGAGGAGATGATTCGACTGGCGGGAAAGAGAATCCTGGAAAAAATGGGATATCAGGTGCTGCTTGCCGCCGATGGGATGGAAGGCATCCGCGTTTTTTCAGAACACAAGGAGAAACTGTCGGTGGTGATTCTGGACATGATGATGCCGGTGATGGATGGCGAAGAAACGTTTTTGCGCCTCAAGGAGATTTCGGCCGATGTTCCTGTATTGCTCTCCTCCGGGTACAGCAAGGAGGAAAAAGCCGAGCAGCTCCTTGCCGAAGGCGCCGATGCCTTTATTCAGAAACCCTTCGATATGAAATCGCTGCAGGCATCACTGGAATCCCTCATCAATAATCAGGAACCTCCCCGTTCCGCATATAACTGAACCCCCATTTCCCGTTTGAATTGTCCGCGCATTAATTGTACAACGGCCTAATCTTCAGGTTGGGCTGAATGGGAAATGCCCGGTGTCATCTGATGAAGTTTTGACAGATCCGGGATGGTCTGAAACAGGAGTTGTACATGTCCAGCATCGCCACAATCATACTCGCCGCCGGAAAAGGCACACGGATGAAATCTGAACGGGCCAAGGTGCTTCACGAGGTCTGCGGATTGCCGCTGGTGTCATATCCCCTGGCGCTTGCCAGGGAATTGGGCAGTGTGGTGACTGCCGTGGTGGTGGGCCATCAGCGGGAGGAGGTGGAAGCGGCGGTTGACAAAGCGGCGGACCGGCAGACTGTGGTTTTTGCCCATCAGACAGAACAGCGGGGAACCGGGCACGCGGTGATGACCGGCATGGACGCGCTCCGGGATTTTCACGGACAGGTATACATTCTTTCCGGGGATGTCCCCCTTCTGAAAAAGCAGACGCTTTTGCAGCTCGAACAGGCATACCGAGATGTGGGGGGGCCCATGGCTTTTGTCACGTTCTGCCCGCAGGATGCGGGCAGTTACGGCCGGGTGATTCGGGATGACCGGCAACGTCCGGTGGCCATTCGGGAATTTCGGGATTGCACCGATGCGCAGAAGCGCGTCAGGGAGGTAAATGCCGGAATTTATCTGGTGGATGCGGATTTTCTCCGGGAGTCGGTTTCAGAGCTGAAAGCGGACAATGCTCAGAGCGAATTGTACCTGACTGACCTGGTTGAGATGGCATCTGCGTCCGCGCTGGTGGCCACGGTGGAGACGGCGCCGGAGGAGGTTGCCGGGGTCAATGACCGGTTTGATCTGCTGGCCATCGAACAGACGCTGCAAAAAGAAATCAACAACCGGTGGATGGCGGCCGGTGTCACCATTCAGTCGCCGGATACAGTGCATATCGATACGCTCTGCGAAATCGGCGCGGATACCCGTATCAGCGCGGGGGTGCATCTGCAGGGAACCACCCGCATCGGACCAGGATGCATCATTGAGCCCGGCGCCGTGATTCGCGACTCCGTAATTGCAGCGGATGTGGTGATAAAGGCATATTCGGTGGTTGAAAACGCCATCGTTGACCGGTATGCCACCGTGGGTCCCATGGCGCGTCTGCGTCCCGGGGCACATCTCCTTGAAAACGCCCATGTGGGCAACTGGGTGGAACTGAAAAACACGGTGCTGGGCGAAGGTTCCAAGGCCAATCATCTCGCATATCTGGGAGACGGGGTCATCGGTCGCAACGTGAATATTGGCGCCGGATGCATTTTCTGCAATTACGACGGCTTTCTCAAACACCGGACCACCATCGAAGACAACGTGTTTGTGGGGTCTGATTCCCAGATGGTAGCTCCGGTGATAATTCGGGAAGGCGCTTATATCGCCACAGGAACAACGGTCACCCACGAAGTGCCCGCCAATGGGCTGGCCATTTCCCGGGGGCGTCAGATCAATAAACCGGGATTTGGGGAACAACTGCGGGAGCGGCTTCGAAAAGCCAGGGACAAACTTAAAAAAGAAATGCGAATCTGAATATGAATGCCAGAAATATCAGCAGTATTGCAATTATCATCCTGCTTGCGGGCATCCTCTGTCTGGGGGGATGCGCGCCGGTAACATCAACGCGAATCGGGCCTGTTCTTCCGCCCAGAAGTGAGAACTGCGACGTGGCGGTTCTGGAAGCGGGAAGCGCCCCGGACCACCCGTATCGGGATGTGGGAGTGATTTTTCTGAAGAATTGTCCCGACTACGACAAAGGGGCCTGCCGAAAATGGGTTGTGGCCGAAGCGTGCAGACTGGGGGGCGATATGGTCTACCTGCCTTCTGAGGCGGACAATCGCAATCGGCCCGAAGGATTGAGCGCAGAGGTTACCTGGACCCTCACCGTTGCTGCGTCGGTATCGCGACTGCCCATTACGGACAGGGATCCGGTGCTCCACAGCAAACCGGCAACCCCCTGTGATGTGGCGGCAGCGGAAGATGCGGATGATCCCGAAGATCAGATGTGCACGGAGTAATTCCCTTGAAATTTTTTTTTAAAGATTTGTTCAATGTGCCCAATTCCATGTCGCTGTTCAGACTGGTGGTCACACCGTTTCTTCCCCTCTGCTGGTTTGTGCTGGACAGTCCCGGGTTGACGCTCGCTTTCGGCCTGGTTGTGGGTATCACCGATTTGTTCGACGGGATTCTAGCGCGAAAACTGAACCAGACCACCGAGCTCGGGGCGTTGATTGATCAACTGGGTGATCTCGTTTTCGAGTCCACCTGTTTCATAATCGGTGTGGCCGATGGCGAACTGTGGATGGGATGGCTCATCCTGTACCTGTTCCGTGAATTCACCGTAACCGTATTGCGTACCTATGTGTACAGCAATGGGGGGACGCTGCCTTCCTCGTGGATTGGAAAAGCCAAATCGAGTCTGTTTCAATGGGCGTTTTTCCTGCTGTTTCTGGGGGTGATGCTATCGCGGCCGGGCGCCTGTCCCCCGGAATGGCAGGTGGCTGGCCTCACACCTGGTTGGGCGCTCATTCACGGCGGGATGCTCTCTATCATCACGGGTTTCGCCGTGAGCATTCTTTCGGGATGGCATTACCTTGGAGCATTCGTCGCCTTCTACATTCAGCGGAATGCGGATGAAAACCGATAGTCCCGAATCCGGGTGGATGACTCTTCGGGAACCATCCACCATCAGCATCGAAATCAAAAAGAGCCGTTTCATTGCCCACGCGGCGCCGGTGGCGTCCAGGGATGACGCGCTGGCGTTTCTGGCCACGGTGCGGAATGATGCGGCAACCCACAACTGCTGGGCGTACAAAATGGGCAGCGACTATCGATTCAGCGATGACGGCGAGCCCGGTGGCACTGCGGGAAAGCCGATTCTGACCGCCATTGAGGGCAGTGGTGTGAACGGTGTCATGGTGGTGGTGGTCCGGTTTTTCGGGGGCATCAAACTGGGGGCCGGTGGTCTGGTGCGCGCCTATGGCAATGCGGCCGCCACCTGTCTGGGGCGCGCGAACAAAGTGCACGTCATTCCCACCGTGCGCCGCCTGTTCAATGTTCCGTTTGACTGTATCGGCTGCGTGTATCCATTACTGGATCGCCATGGGGTCTGCCGCAACGCCGAAACCTACACCGACACCTGCGTTGCATTCGATGTGACCCTGCCCCAATCGGCGGTGGCCGATTTTCAGCGGGATCTCACCGATGCCACCAGCGGCCGCGTGCATGGGATAACGGCCCCCAGAGAAGCCGATGATACGGAGACGACCTGAATTTATCCGGACACTTTTCTGGGAATGGCGGCGATACTCTGGTTGGCCCATTGGACCGCATTCAGATAGAGCTCGGTGACCTTCCCCGATAGATTGAGGTAGGCGTCGATGAACGCGGCAAAATCATCCCATTGGCGGTTTTCAAAGGCTTCCACCGCACCGATGATTGGCGCATAGGGACCCCGGTGAAACTGAAGCGCGTCGCGGATGAGGGGGTGCAGGGGCAATTCCTTGAATATCACTTCAAATGATTGATCTGTCGCGCCGTCCAGAATGGAGAATATCCCCATCAGAAACAGGTTCTCGCTTTCCCTGTGCATCTCGATACCGGGCGACAGCAACTCAAGAAATCGGGCGCGCACCAGGCCGGTGACCAGCAATTCCTCCGGCTTGTCATCGGTCAGACCACTCATGGCAATGAGTGTCGCCCATTTCTTGAACTCCCGATTTCCCAGCAGCACTATTGCCTGGCGGATGGACGAAATTTCCTTGCGGAACGAAAAGAATGCCGAATTGATATATCGAAGCAGACGATAGGACATGGCCACGTCGTTCTTGATAATGTCTTCCAGCGCCCGCAGATCCGGTTCGTCAGGTTGAAGCAGCGTAATCAACCGAAGGGAATTCATCTTGTTCGATCGGATTGACTTTCGAACCAGAATTTCCGGGCGGGCGAAGAAGTATCCCTGAAAATATTTGAATCCCAGGTCTTTGGCCAACTGAAAATCTTCGTGGGTTTCCACTTTTTCGGCCAGTAGCGCTTTTCCATCCGACAGAAAGCGATTTGCCAGCGCGGCCCGTTCCGCCGGATTGGTCAGCATGAAATCAATTTTGATGATGTCCGCCAATTTCACCATTTCATGTCTGGACTCCCCGTGGACCACATCGTCCATGGCGATGGTGTATCCCTCCGACTTGAACTGTGCGCAGGCATCAATTACTTCGGCATCGGCGGGAACATCTTCCAGAATTTCGATGACAATGGAGTCCGGTGAGAACGTGGTGGGCAGCTGGCCCACCAGCACCTCCCGGGTGGCGTTGATGAATGCCTGTTTTCCCCGGGTGATATTTTCCAGACCGAACAGGGTCAGCGCATTGGTCATGACGTGGTATGAGGCCTGGGTGCCATCCAATATCCGGGTGACGGCCAGTGCATTGGTCTCCCCATCCCGAAACAGCAACTCATACGCAACAACATTTTTCTCAGCGTCAAAAATCGGTTGTCTGGCGATAAAAGATTCCATTTTTAATTCAGGTACCCTTTTTATTCAGTAACTTTTCTGAATAACGACATCAAGAGCTGAAACTGAAGGTGGACAGGGGAGAATGTTTTTTTTTTCGGATTCCAGAAAAATTGGCGTCGATCGGGGGCCACTCATGCAAAACTCGGCTGAACGACGCAGGTCTCATTGTCCTGCCGAATCAGCGGACTGCGATGGTAACGCCGCTCCTTCAACTGTGCGTTGAATCGGTCTATCTGCATTCCCAGGTCATCAGGTTGTCCCGGGCTTCCCTGAATTCCGAATCTCTGGCAACGGCTTTCAGGTTCTTTTTATACGTACCGGCGTCGGGAAAATATCCCCGGGCCAGCACCCCGATTTCCGACGAACGGCTTTTGCCTTCTTCGATACAGGCCAGACGGGCAGCGGTCTGGGCAATACTCTGAATGGAGTAGGTGCCACTTTCGAGCTGTTCGATATAACCGGAAAAACGGGCATTCGCCGGAGCAAGCTTTTTTGCTTCGTACAGATGCTGCAGCGCGCCCTCCCGATCCCCCTGATGCAGGCTATTTACGGCCAACAGTCCCCTGGCTTCGGCTTTCACATCGTTTTGTCGGCTGACTTCGAGGCATTTGTCCGCAAGCGCCTTCGCCGTGCTGAAATCATCATCACGCAGGGCGATCAACCCGCGTTTCACCAATGCCGCCCCCAATGCAGGCGTCATGGCATTCAGTTCTTCGTATTTCTTTCTGGCATCATCAAATTTCCAGGCGAAGTACGCCGATTCCGCCTCCTTGAATACGGTTTCCAGCCGATTCATTTTTTCAATACGGGCAGCCAGTTCTTCGTTCATCACATCGCTTGAAAATTCAACGGTGCGCAGGGTTCGACCATACCAATTCTCTTCAATCAGGGTAACGGTCATATCCCCATCGTCGAATGTGACTGTTGTCCGGCCCAGGTGATCCTGGCTTTCCGCTTCTTTTTTGAATGATTTCTCCAGGTGGTCCGCATCGGCGTACCGACCAATTTTCAGATTCCGAAGTTTGAACCGGATTCTGAACAGGCGGTCGCCCGCGAAAAGAAATTCCAGAGATGGATTGCGCGGACCGACATTTCCGCCCGGATACAGTTCAAGACGGCCCCCGTCCGCCATCCAGTCGTACCCGGTGGGTCCCACCATCGTCATATGCGACAGCGCATCGGCAATGCCCTGCGGCGCGGCGCCGAACAGTTCACATAATTTATTGGTGTCGTAGTGGGTCAGAATTGCCCGGATGTGCCTTTTCCACGGAAACTTTTTCAGATAGTCCTCCAGAGGAGAACAATTTTCCGCAACCACCTCATGGCCGGTGTCAACGGATGGGGGCGCAGTGGGTTCCAAAGTGGACGGCGCAGCGGACGTTTTTGATGCGGCAACCGATTTATTCGATACATCTGACGCGGGATTCCGGGTTTCCACCGCGGATACATCCACCATCTCGATGGTATCTGGACCGCTTGTGGCCCAGATAATGATAAGTGTGAAGACCACCGTCACCGTGAATGCCGCAATACCGACAACCACAATTTTTCGCTCGGGCAAATATCGTTCCGGAATTCGATCCAGCAATTTATTCAGGTACTTGCCTGGAAAGCTCTCCAGAAATCTGTCCAGAAACCGGTCTGGGATTTCCTCCAGAATTTTTTCCAGAAATGAACCGGGAAACCGGTCCAGTAATCTGTCCAGAAATCCTTCCTCCACCTTGCTGTCCTCGTACGCTTCCGGTGGACTGCTGTACAGAATTTCATCGACACCACCGATTTCAGAAGTGTCGACAGGTGGCGTGGTATCCGGTGGATATACAGAGGGAATCCCATCCGCACTCATCGGGATGTCCGAAGACAATCCCGCGCTGTATCCCAGCAGCGACTGTGCCCCTATTTCGTCTTCGGTTGGTGCGGGTGGGGGAGCGGTTGACGGTCGTGGCAGCGTGGGCGACACAGCAGAGGCGATTGCCGCCTGCATGGATGGTATGGACGGCCTTCCCGGGACAGAGGGCCTCGGAGGTGGCGGTACCGATGCCTTGCGGGACGGAACCATCGACCGGGACACCGCTGATGGTCCGGCAATCGGTTCTTCCGCAGACGGTTCCGACTTTCTGGCTGCCTGAACCCTGGTTTCGTCTTCAGATATGTTTGGTTCCCCGGCCCCAACTTCGTTCCGGGAATCCGGGTCCGACGGGGACAATGATTCGCCTGGAAAAAACTGAGGAGCCGAATCTTCAAAAATCGAAGCAACTTCGGCGTCTTCTCTCATTTGGCGCGATTTGCTTTCGGACACTCTCGAAACAACAGTCTGTTCCTCCGACGGAATACTGTCCGGTCGGATAATGGTCGGATCCGTCTCTTCGGCTTCCGCCTCTCCGCTGTCCGCGTGCACCGGAAGCTGATCGAGCTGAATCAATGCGGAGCCATCTCCTGCATCCGGTATCCATTCATCGATTTCATCCGGGGGCAGCACGCTCGGTCGCGGGAGTTTCGGCGGATCTGACTTCAACCGGGTCGACTTCCCGCCTTTTTTCTCAAATCCGGTTCCGGACGGTCTCGGCGGCGACAGTATGCCCTTCCTCTTTTCAGCCGAAGCTTTGCCGAGACTGTCAAACAATGATGATGTCTTCATTTCATGCAGAGCGGCGCCACAGTATTTGCAGTTTGAAGCGGTCACTGGCAACTGCCTGCTGCATTCGGGGCATTTTTTTTTATCTGTATTCATGAAAATATCACTTGTTGCAGTAAAATCGGGCAACATCCACTTTACCCGGGGTGTTTGATGGAAGAGTAGCAGTTTTGGTGGGAGTTCTCAATTGCTAATCATGACGAGTTGATTGCGATGTTGTGAAAACAGCCGGCGTAGTCATTGGCGGACGTTTGAATAATGAGCGATACCCTGAAAAACGGGGGGATTCAGGTCGTATTGAGCGCAATCAGGCGGATTGTGCTTTGTCCCGATGAATCTGGCTGGGAGGCCATCACGTGCGTCAACTTGGTGGACCAGAGTGCGGAAATCCGCATTTCCATGGATACGCCTCCCCCCACTCGGGACGAATTTTGGGACATCTGCGATGGGTACGAAACGGCCGAAGAGATCATCAGCGCCCTTCAATCCCTGTAATCGGGGATAGTCATAGACGCCAGGGGTATTCAGTGTCTGAAAAGTGGCGGTCTAATCTCCGTTATTTTGAAGGAGGATTTACTTTATCCGGATCACTGAAGTACTCTCTGGTCAGTTTCACCACAACCGGTGAAAGGAGTAGAATGGCCACAAGGTTCGGCCATGCCATCAGTCCGTTCGCAACGTCTGAGAATGTCCATACAAAGTCCAGTTTCATATACGCGCCCACCGGAATGAGCAGACAGTAAATAAGCCTGTATGGCAGAACCGCTTTTTCTCCCAGAAGATATTCAACGGATCGGTCACCATAGTATGACCAGCTGATGATGGTGGACAAGGCGAAAAAGATAATCCCCACAGATACAATGAGTTCTCCTATATTTCCAATTCCCAGTCCCTGCTGAAAAGCGGTACTTGTCAGTATTGCGCCGGTCAGGGCACCGCCGTCCCCGTCGGTCTGGGTATACGCTCCGGAAATAATGATGACGAGTGCAGTCATTGAGCAGATAACGATTGTGTCAATGAAAGGTCCGAGCATGGCCACAAGTCCCTCTCGAACAGGTTCTTTTGTCATGGCAGCGCCGTGGGCAATCGGAGCAGAACCCAGCCCGGCTTCATTTGAGAAGACTCCCCGGGCAACACCAAAACGGATTGCCGAAGTTACGGCAGCTCCTGCGAAACCGCCGGCTGCCGAAGACGGAGAAAAAGCATGAACAAAAATCTGTGCGAAAGCCGCACCGATTTCTCCGATATTCATAATCAGGATGGCCAGAGCGCCTGTTACATACAGAATGGACATGAAGGGAACCAGTTTACTTGCAACACGGCCTATTCGTCTGATTCCGCCAATAATAACAAGAAA
Source organism: Polyangia bacterium (assembly GCA_050287845.1). GTDB lineage: Bacteria > Myxococcota_A > Polyangia > JAAYKL01 > JAAYKL01 > JAFGXQ01. The sequence continues at coordinate 32,635 of JBNKCR010000049.1, read as the reverse complement.
AACAAGAACGGCCAGCACGATACCGGTTGCCAGCTTTGGAATACCAAAGGCACTCAATGCCGGTTCGGCGACAGAGTTCGCCTGCACCATGTTTCCAATTCCAAAAGAAGCGATGGCGGCAAAGAGGGCGAAACAGACGCCGAGCCATTTCTGTCCGATTCCCTTTTCGATATAGTACATGGGACCGGCACTGACCGAGCCGTCCTCATGAATGGTCCGAAAATTGAGAGAAAGAAGTGCTTCCGCATATTTTAACCCCATACCGAAGAGCGCTGTGATCCACATCCAGAAAACAGCTCCCGGACCTCCCAGAGCGATTGCTGTTCCTACGCCGGCAATGTTGCCTGTACCGATTGTTGCGGATAGCGCGGCACTGAGCGCCTGGAAGTGCGTAATCTCCCCGTCATCATTTTCATCATCGAATTTTCCACTGATCAGTTTCCATGCATAGGTAAACATGCGGAACTGGATGAATCCGGTGCGGAATGAAATGAAAATCCCTGTGCCGACAAGAAAAACAATGCCAACAGGACCCCACACAATCCCGCCGAGAAAACCGAGTATGTTCATCATGATAAACTCCTGAAAAAGTCGATGAATGAGATGGATATATTGTATTTAATCCAACCCATTGCGTTTTCGCAGACAAGCCCTGAAGCACATAAGCAGTAAGCCCTCATCTTCCGAAAATCAGAGAGTATCGAAAAACAGAGCGATTATGAAGCCGTTTTCGGTTGTTTTTGGTAGTAAAATAGAAGTCCCCTTCTGAGGATGGGTCAGAGAGACGAGGCTTCGCCGGCTGTCGATGGCATTCGCGGGATACGCATTCCCGTCCCGCCCATGGGGACAGCGCTCCGGGCCGTCTGTGTTCGCAACGCCATTGCGGATGACATTGTTATCACCCTTCAATTTCTGTACGCAGGGACAGCCAATGGCGACCCGGTTATTCCGGTTTCGGGTAGCGCATGGGTGAGATTGGGTCATATTGATTATTAAATGATAATTTTTGAACATCAATCTGACAAGCGGATGCCCGGAAACAACGTGCGGGAAACCTGAAGCCGACTACCAGAAGGATGGACCGAAGTGGGGCGAAAAACCACCAACAGAATGAAAATTGAGGATGCCACCCAGGTACTGGGGCATGTGCCCAATCCGGTTCGGTTGCGGCAGCTGCAACTCACTGTTCAGGCACGGGGCGAGCCCGTACGCTCAGTGACGATGACCCGGGATGTGTACACGGTGGGAAAGGATGCCAGCTGCGATCTGGTGCTTTCGGATTCCACCGTGTCGCGAAAACATTTTCAGATTATCACCACCAAAGAGCGATTTTTTATTCGGGATTTGGATTCCACCAATGGCACCGCAGTGAACGGAACGCGGGTGAAGGAGGCATTTCTGTTGCCCGGCGCCGTGATTCATGCGGGCAAGGTGAAGATGGTGTTCGAGCCCGTCTACAACAGTTCGCCTCTGAACGCGGACGAAGAGGTGCACTCTTTTGGCTCGCTCATTGCCACCAGTTCATCCATGGGATCAATTATGGGGGTGTTGCGGAAGGTGGCCACCGCGGGGACCACGGTGCTGCTGCAGGGAGAAACCGGTACCGGAAAAAGTGCTCTGGCCAAGGCCATTCACGAAGAAAGTGTTCGCAGGGAGCGACCGTTTGTGGTGTTTGATTGCGCCTCGGTGCCCCCGTCGCTTATTGAGAGCGAATTATTCGGGGCCGAAAAGGGCGCGTTCACCGGTGCCCACGCCTTCCGGCCGGGGGCATGCGAACGGGCGCAGGGGGGGACGCTTTTTGTGGACGAAATAGAAGAGCTGCCCCTGGAATTGCAGGCCAAGTTGCTGCGGGCCCTTGATGAACGGGAGATTCGGCGGTTGGGAGGCACTCAGGCCATCAAGCTCGATTTTCAGATTATTGCCGCCAGCAAACAGGATTTGGCCGAGGCGGTGGATGAGGGCAAGTTTCGCCAGGATTTGTATTATCGCATTGCGGTGGTGTGTATTGCCGTGCCACCCCTTCGCAATCGCAAACAGGATATACCGGTGCTATGCGATCACTTTTTTAAACTGGGCAAACATCGCAATATGTTTCGCAATCTTACGGTCGATGCACAGCAGCAGCTGATGGACTACAGCTGGCCGGGAAATCTGCGGGAGCTTCGCAATGTGCTGGAGCGACTGGCCTGTCTGGGTGAAGAAAATGCGTTTGTCAACATGCCGGGGAAAACCAACCTGGAACGAAATTATCTCAAGTTTGAGATTAACCGGCCGTTTAAAGAGGCGAAAGAGTCCGTTATCGGGCGATTCGAAAAGGAATATCTGGAGGCGTTGATGGAGCGGAGCGACGGCCGGATAGCCAAAGCGGCCCGTACCGCCGGACTCAATCGAAAGTACTTTTACGATTTGCTCCACAAACACGGTTTTCGGGATGAAGGCGGGACAGAATGACAAATGACCGATATTTTTTGTCGAAGAAATCAGTTCGTTTCGTCTGCGGAGGCGTGCTGGGGGTGCTGTCGCTTCTGACGGTGGCCTGCAACACAGGAGAAGCGGATGGGAGCATGCAGGATACGGATACGGTGCTGGATGCCATTGTGGCGTTCGACACGGACCGTCGCAATATCCCCCTGGAATGCACCTCCGCCACCGAGTGCGATGACCGGGATGGGTGCACCACCGGCGAATGTGTGGTCGGCGAATGTGTGTATACTCCGGTGTTCAATCCCATGGAAATCGTGCCGGTGCCGTTGACAAAACCGGCGCTTGATGCGGCCATTATCGGCAATCGTCTGTATGTGGCGGTGGGGGGCCCTCAACCGGCGGTACAGATTTTCAATGTGGCGGAGCGGGAAGTGGCAACCGATACCTCTGCAGCCGGACCGGCCAACATTGATACGGCTTCTGATACGGAGGTAGTGGAAACATATGTGGAAGTGACCCTTCGGGAAAGCGTGCCCCTGGCTGCACAACCGGTGGGTATTGACGCCACCTGGGGGGCATTCGCCGCGGTGGAAGGGGAAGCGGGAATGGAAGTGTTTGCCACCGACAGTCTACCCAATCCGGTGGCCACATCCGCGGTGGACGAAGGAGTGCTGATTCAGCTCGATACGGTGGTCGATATTGCGGTGTCCAACTCGTCTGTCTGGATTGCGGGATATAACGAAGGCATCAGTCTGCTGACGGGGGACGCCAACGCCCTTTCGTATGTGGGCACGGTGGATACGGTGGGACGGGTGGTTGCCATAGCGCCCCGGGGAAACAGTGCGCTGGTGGCGGATTCACTGATTGGGGTGGTGCCCATTGTGCTTCAGGACAATGCGCCCGTTGCCGGTGAGGCGGTTGCCACACCGGGCCGGGTGGTCGACGTGGATGTGAATCAGCGATCGGCGGTTTCCGCGGAATATGGCGCGGGATTCAGCCTGATTGATATTTCCAGAATGACCGAACCCCAAAGAGTGCTGCGGGTGCCCACCGATTCGCCGGTGGTGGCCGTGCGGATGCTGGGCAGTCAGTCCGCCCTCATCTTTACAGAAGCGGGCGAAGTGATGCGCGTGCACTTCATTGACTTCCTCACGCCGAGGATGGTGGAAAAAATTCAATTGGGCATTACCCCTGTGGTCAGAGGAGTCGATTTCTATCGCGGCATCGGCGCTGTCACCGGTACCAACGGCACCGTTGCCCTCCTCCGCAACGGGTGTCACTACGAGTGAGTTTTCGCGAGAATAATCACTCTCAGCGTTTTTTTGGAGACTGCGCCGAGGGATTCAGGGACGGTTTTCTATTTTTCAATTAATGTTCGATTTACGTGTCGCAGCGCTGGCATCGTTTCGTGATTCGGGCACAATAAATATCCGTCAATGTCCGTATCCGGCAGAGACGATATTGGCCTGCACGGCCTCGTCGACGTCATCCGGCGGAACACCGAGCGTAACGGCGCCTTCGAAAAAGGTTCCGGTGCCGCCGTTGCTGGCGTCACCGCCGGTTCCCAGGATGACCGCGCCCCGCAAGTCCTTGGGGTTGTAGCCAGGCGCCGACGGCCGCGGCCCGTCCCACATGGTCGTGAGCGTGCCCGACTGCGCATTGCCGGCCTTGAGGGTAAAATGATTCTCCGCAGGCCCTTTGACCATGGCCGTCGCGTAATCCGCATCGATGGACTTGGCGCTCGGTACTTGGAGCGAGTCTGATCCCCACCCCCCCTGGTCGCACTTGAACATGCCGTTCTCCAAATCGGCCGCGATCCACGGGCCGTTCCCCTCACCTTTTCCCCCCCACGTGACGTCGGTCCCGAAGTAGATGCACTCCATGGTGCCGTTGCCTTCGTCCCAGCCGGACATCTCCGAATTCCCGTAGCCGAAGCAGCAATCTTTGCTGTAGCGCCTTCCATCCACCACCATGTACATGGCTTCGTCCCCGTTACCCCTTACCACCCCTTTGGTATTGTTGTCCCAGACGTCGGTTGAGGAGCTGGAGGTGCCGCCATAGGGGCTCTTCAACGTCACCGTCGTCGAGTCGGTAATGGCCTCTGCGGTCCACTGCGCATCGAAATGGCAGTTGTTGGGAAAGGAGTCCGGCGGGCAGTCCTGGGTGTTGACTCTAAAGTAGAGCGGCGTGTTCGCGGGGAGTGTCTGCGGCTCCGTAAAGGTAACAGTCGTCGAGCCGTTGGTAATGGAGGCCTTTCCCGAAAGCTGTACGCCGGTTCGATAGCCAACGTTTGTACTGAAAGCCGTGACTTTGATGCCGGCAACGGTGTGCCCCCCCACCGTAATTTTCTGACCGTTGGCATCCGCCGGGTTGCCGCCGTCCCGCATCCAATACCCCCACCACGTGACGCGCAGGTGGTTTTCGTTCCCCGATTGGTCGTAGATGATGGGGATGGTGCAGCTCGTGCCGGCGCAGAAGGAGTCTTGGACGGCGATGTCGGCAAATCCTCCGTCGCCGACCGGAATGTCCGTAACCGCCTGGTCCGATGCTCGCTGGACCTGGTAGAGAGGGCCGTTATACGGTGCATAGATCTCGCGAACCGTACTGTGAGCTGCAACACACGGTGTCCCGGCCGATTCGTAGATGTCGCAGGGACCGGGGACGTCGCTATCGGAATCCGTATCGGTATCCGTATCGGAATCCGTGTCGGTGTCGGTATCGGTATCGGTATCGGTATCGGTATCCGTGTCGGTGTCGGTGTCGGTATCGGTATCCGTGTCGGTATCGGTATCGGAATCCGTGTCGGTATCGGAATCCGTGTCGGTATCGGAATCCGTGTCGGTATCGGAATCCGTGTCGGTGTCGGAATCCGTGTCGGTATCGGTATCGGAATCTGTATCGGAATCCGTGTCGGTGTCGGAATCGGAATCGGAATCCGTATCGGTGTCGGTATCCGTATCAGAATCAGCATCGCTGTCCGAGGATTGACCCGAATGGTTGGAACTGGAGCACATTGGCAAGGTGACGACCAATAACAGGATCGTGACCATAAACACGGTTGCATTTTTGATGCGCATGAATCTATTCCTCTCTTTTACTTATACTGGATAAATGATGTTTGATATTCCATCCGATAACCAGTTTCTTTCTAAAAATTCCTTAAAATTTTTATAAGGATGTTTATAAAACGTGGCTCGCAGATTTCAAACGGGGCGCTTTTTTTTTAAAAAAAAGATGGGATGGGTCATACAAACCACTCCTCATCGCAATGAATACGTAAATCCGCGCAGTACTTTCCAACCAACCGGTTGTCCCTCCAAAGAATACTTACTTCGCCAGCATTGGTGTATCCAAAATTGGCAAATTGTAAATGCCTGAGTGCAAAAATCAGGTGTCCGAGTACCGAACGGGGACATTTCTATGCGCAACTATTGATTGAGATGAAAAAAAGTGCTCCTTAAGAAATCAATTTTTGAGTCTCATTAGACACAGACGAATAATCACTGTCAGGGACGAATAAGATAACGTCACCCTTGCGCAGGCATGGGGCCAGAGCACCACTGAATCACGCTGCTATCTGGATTCCCGTTTTAGCGGGGATGACTGTTTTTCACCTTCTGTAGATTGAGAGAAATTGATTTAAGAATTCGATTCTTTTGTTTTCAATTGGCGCCTGTTGTTACTTTGGCCACGGGAAATTCAATGCTGCCGACTCCGCCGCCGACCTCTACATTGATATGCACTGAGGTCAGGCCCCCCAGTTCCCAGCCCTGCGCCGTCCATGCGTCAAAGTGGTCGCTTACTGTAATTGTGCCGCATTGACGCGCCGCTTCCCGGGTGCTGCGGATTTGAATCCAGGGACCCGTATGTCCGGACTCGCAGGCATTGGCGCCGTCGGTTCCGGTGGTTTCGGTCATGGACATGTGGTACGTCGCGCCATCAATATCGCTGGTGACGTCTCCCCAGCCAAACAGACCGTTGAAGGAGTCTTCGTTGATATACCATTCGACGCACGGGTCATGTGTCCACCCATACATGCCGATCATTGAAAAGTTCCCCGCATCTCCCGATTTATTCTCAACAAATTCCGCAACGATTTTTCCGTACTCCGTGTAGCTTTTTGAGCCGTCGAAATCCAACCCCAGATGGGCCAGGTAATTCTCGCTGTTGTCCCATGACGCAGCGAATGCGTACGCATCGGTGAAGTAAGTGATGGTTCCCCCGTTACCATTTGTCCAGCCACCATAGGAGAGTCCGTCGAATGCCTGGCCGCTGATCCACGACGTCAGGTCCACTGTCTCACCGCCGCTCGGCATGACGGCAGAACAATCAGGACCATCGTTCGCGTCCGTATCTGAATCCATATCGCTGTCCGTATCTGAATCCGTATCGCTGTCCGTATCTGAATCCGTATCGCTGTCCGTATCTGAATCCGTATCGCTGTCCGTGTCCGAATCCGTATCGCTGTCCGTATCCGAATCCATATCGCTGTCCGTATCCGAATCCGTATCGCTGTCCGTATCCGAATCCGTATCGCTGTCCGTATCCGAATCAGTGTTTGAATCTGCGTCTGTCTCTGAGTTGTCGGACGACGTGTCATCGCTGCATGCAGTTAAAAGGACAATAACAAACAATATCAGAAAATACTTTATCAAATGCGGCTTTAAATGCGTCATTGGTCGTTCCTTCCTTTTTTTTATAATGACGAAGACATTTTCCCACACTAATGAAAAATACTCAAATGGTATGGGTTCACTGCACTGCTTCTTATACGGTACGGAATTTTCAATAAAATGATTTCTTCTCCAGCACGGGTGCATCGTTAATCGGGGAGCTGCATATCCGCCATCGCAGAAAACAGTTGAATGGAACCAGACAGAGACATTTCAGTCAGCATCCATTGATTTAAATGTTGAATGTTCGACTTTTCCCATCGGTGAGACTGTTGCACCGGCACCGCGACGACGTAGCGGCTTATTGGGTGTATGCTCCACCATACAGCCTGTAAAAAATGCAGACCGAAAACCGGATGAGCGCCCCTCTGATTACAGTGTCATTGCGGGTCTCTTCCCCATTGAATTGAGAACCCCCCTGAAATGGCGTTGTTCAGATCCTCGGCACGGTTATTGCTCAACCCCCCTGTTGTTATGTGTACAGGCAAAACAGAAAATCAAGAAAACGGGGTGAACGAATGAGAGTATTTACAAAATTATCAACTTTGGCGGGCATCATGGTTGCATTTCTGTGGACGGTCAGCGCAGCGGCACAGACAAGTGATATGCCATACGAATGCGACGACAACTTTGACCAGTGCGGTACCCCCGAACAATCCGGCGGCGGTGGCGGCGGTGGCGGCGGTGGCAGTGTATTGATCAACAATACAGATGTGGGCGTGACGTATCAGTTTGCAGATGACTACGATGATGATGGGGTGGAGGATCCCTATGACAACTGTCCCTTCGACAGCAATCAGGACCAGTTGGACGGAGATGGGGATACTCTTGGAAATCTCTGCGATAATTGCCCTGGAACCGCCAATGCCGCACAGACGGATATTGATGGGGACGGCATCGGGGATGTCTGTGATGAGGACCGGGATAACGATGGCAGGTTGAATGGTGAAGATAACTGTCCGGACAACCCCAATCCGAAACAGGACAATACCGATGGCGATGCCGAAGGCGATGCCTGTGACAATGACATGGACAATGATGGTATCAGCAATCTGGAAGATGAATGCCCCCTGGTGGCCAATGGCGCCGGCGAGAGCATTGCGGAGTCCGCTCAGGTGATGTGCGACAACGATGACGATGGGGATACCATTCGGAACACAAACGATAACTGTCCGCAGATTGCCAATCGCGAACAGGACGATGCAGAGGGCGACGGCAAAGGGGACCTGTGTGATGCGGATGATGATAATGATGGGATCGTAGATATTGACGATAACTGTGAGATGGTGGCCAACCCCAATCAGGAAGATGCGGATCGGGATGGCGTGGGCGATGCGTGTGACGACATGTATTGTTACGTGGTGTATGGAGATGAGGCCAACTGTCTGGATCCCACCGACCCGTTCCGGGTTCATTCTCCGTCCCTCAAGGCGGTGAACACGGGAAATCAGGTCCGTGTAAAACTGTTTGCCAACCGAAAGAATGCGGAAATCAATTACAGCTGGAGTGTGATTGAAGCCCCGGCCGGTTCCAGCGCGGTAATTAAAAACGCGATTGGTTCGGTAGACGAGTCCTCACCGTACGAGTATCGGTATACCGAAGAAGCTGCTCCCATTCTCGTACCGGATCAACCAGGTACATACAAGCTTCGACTGGTGGCTCAGCTGGTGGGTACCGATAACGTGACGACTATGGAAAATCCGCAGGCCGAAGCCTTTGCGCAGATTGTGGTGGGCGGCAATCCCCTCGAAGACGATACGGCCGGATGCGCCGTGGTTGCTCCCGGTAGTGGCAGTGCCGGTTTGGGTGCGACAGTCGTATTCGGCCTGATGCTTCTTGGCCTGGTTGTCCGTCGATTGAAGCGATAACTCTCTCCTTTTTTACCTTTGAAATTTTTGCTCTGTTTTTGACGGCACTGAAATACGCCAGGTTCAGAAGATGTCTGTAATCCGTATTTGTGACAATTGAACAGCGGTACGTTCTGGAAGAGTCCATCCTGCGAAATGCGTAATTTTCGCACTTAATCACCGCCCCTCAATTGCACCATCGAAACAAGGTAGTACAATATTTTTTACTCTTTTTAACACCGTATGTCCCGGCAATGAGTTGCCGGACCTTTTTGTACAGTGAGGGTCGAGCAGATGACTGTTTTTCTGAATATCATGAAGACCCGAAAATACGTGATTCTTCCCGTAGCGTTTCTGATTGGCTTCTTCAGTCTGTCGGTGTTGCAATGCACGGATGCGGGAATACAACCGGTGCAGAATGAACAGATTACCTATTATGACAACCGCATGGATGTGGTCGGAGAATTCTGTACCAGTCCATCGGACGAACTGGCATTCCCGGTAAAACTGCTCATTGTGATTGACCAGTCCGCATCGCTTCAATGTACGGATCCCGCCAACAATCGCCTGACGGCGTTGAATGACGCGGGACGACAGCTGGATGCACTGCCCAATGTGGAGTTCGGCGTCATCGGTTTTGCCTCGTGGAGCCGAATTACAGGTTTCACTACCAGTTGGGCCGATGCGGCCAGTGCCCTTGCGCCCCAGGGCGGACAGGGCGGACCGGCCACCGATTACCAGGGCGCACTGTCTGTGGTGCTGTCGGTGCTGGAGCAGGACATGATTGATTCCGGCCCGGCCATGCGCGCCCGTACCCGTTACATGATTCTCTTTTTGAGCGACGGTATTCCCGAACCCAGATGCACCTTCGGTTGCAATGATGGGGATACCCCACCGGATTCCCTGTATGGCGTATGTAACACCGATCAGGACGTGCCTGACGAGGTATACGTGGATATGACAGGGGTGTGTCCGGATTACAATTCGCCGGAACAGGTGAAGGCCAAGGTGCAGGATATCATGGCCCTGGGTGAATTCTATGGCGTGGGGGATTTGACCCTCAATACCATTTTGCTGTTCGCACCGGAGGCTGAGGTGGCGGCGGTATGCGGCGATGTGAGCATTTTCGGCTATGAGCGGGACGAGGCCATGCCCCTGCTTCAGGATATGGCAGCCATCGGCCAGGGCACATTCCGGGATGTCAATATCACCACTGAAATTGATTTTGTGGATTTCAACTACGAGTCCCTCAGAGCGCCGTACCAGGTGAAGGAAGTGTACGCGGTGAATGTGAGCACCATGCCCACAGAAAATGGGTACCAGGCGGATTCAGATGGAGATGGACTGCCCGACGAGTGGGAGTATGCCCATAATCTGGATCGCCAGAACGCCGATTCAGATGGCGACAATTACAGCGACATGTTTGAAGAAACATTTCGAAAACGGGGATTTGATCCCGGGGACGCGAATTTTCCGGTTATCGCCTGCAACGATGGGCAGGACAGGGATGGGGATGGACTGAATGCCTGCGAAGAGGCCTTCTTGAAAACCGATCCCCTGCAGCCGGATACGGACGCGGACGGTATTGTGGACGGCGTGGAACTCCGCTTCGGGATGGACCCCACCATTGATGACGCGGATCTCGATCACGATTTTGACGGCATCCCTTCCGGCATCGAGGTGAAATCCGGCACCCATCCCCAACTGTTCAATGAGGAAGATTTCATGTCAGACAGAGTGTCGTATGGCGTGGAGCAGTCCAGCATGGACGGCGATGTGACCTGCTACGACTACACGGTTCGCAATATGGCGCTGTCTGTTTCGCTGCCCATGATTCCCGAAAACCGAAAGGGACTCAATCGGCTGAGATTGTATCTGCAGGAGGAGCCGAGCGGTATGGGCGGCAGTCGCGGGCAGTTCTGGACTTCGTGTGTGGAAGCGCGGTATCTGGGAAACACTTTCAAGGACCCCCCGGGGGGAGAGATAGCCCTGCTGACCAATCAACAGTTTGTACGCATTCAGGAATTTGAATCGAGCGGCCGATGTTACGCGCTCCATCAGTTGCCTGAACGGGAGAGCGAACTGGCAGACACGGATTCAACAGACGCCGGAGGTCAGAACTGATGCGATTGCTCGCTTCGATTCTTGGATTCTTTGCCTTTGCCACGGTATTTTCATGTACCGATTCTCATCTGGAGATGCTGCCACAGCCGCCGCCCCCCGAGCTGGACAACAAGATTCAGATTAGCGGTTCGCTCTGCACTCAGAATCCGGAGGAATTGATTTTTCCGGTGCGGGTGGTGTTTCTGGTGGATTGCTCAGAGAGTATGGACATTACCGATCCGCCGGATCCGGTGACCGGGGATACCGGGCGGAAGCGCGCGGTGGAAGAAGCGGTGGAACATCTGTTTGCGGCAGGGGGAGACGTGAAGGTATCGGTGGTGCGATTTTCGTCAGAAGCGCAACCCCTGACCGCGGAGCTCGATGGGGACCCGGGCAGTTATTTCACTGCTAACATCGAAAAGGTGCGGGCCAATCTGCCCACCCTGAATTTAACCGATCGCACGACCAACTACATTCAGGCTCTCTCAGAAGCCTATGCGGAAATGCGGTATGAGTTGTTCAATGCCAGACAGGAATCATTGGCCCTGTCTTCGTATCAGGTCATTCTGGTGAGCGACGGGATTCCCGATGTGGATAGCGGCGATGCCCAGAATAACGCCACGGATAATGTGCTGGAGTCCGTGCAGGCCATTATGGAGCTGGGGCGTCTGTTTCACACCAATCGCATGAGTGTGAACACGGCATTGCTGTCGTCGGGAAATGTGCTGGTGGATGAAGTGGCCGAAGATCTGCTTTCTGCGATGGCCGAAACGGGCAAGGGGACGTTTCGCTCGTTTGCTTCAGGGGGCGAGTTGAATTTTCTGGATTTGGATTTGACTGCCATCAAGCGGATGTTCACCCTGAAAACCCTGGTGGCTCAGAATATCAATGCCGAGCCGGTGATGGCAAATGTGTTGCCGGATTCCGATGGCGATGGGGTGGATGATATCACCGAGGTCATGACCGGTAGCGATCCGTTGCTGGCAGATTCCGATGGGGATGGGTGCCGCGATGGGGTGGAGTATCGGCTGCGGCAGTCTGGAATGGATCCCCTGGACCCGGATGACTGCTACTGTTTTATTCCCGATCCGTGTCTGGATGAAAACGATGATGGGGAATGTGACAACGCATGCTTTGATGCCAACGGGGATGATATTTGTGATTGTATTGATGCCAATGGCGACGGCGTCTGCGAAAATGTGTGTCCCGATAGAAACGATGATGGCGCCTGTGACTGTTACGATGGTGACAACAACCGGGTGTGCGACTACGGGTGCAGGGATGAAGACGACGACGGTCTGTGTGACTGCATTGATGTGGATAAGGACGGGCGGTGTGACAATGTGAATTACACTGATCTGGATGGGGACGGACTGAATGATTGCGAGGAAATCTACACTGGAACGAACCGCAATGGCCCGGACTCTGATGGCGACGGCCTGATGGATTTTCTGGAGTTCCGGTTGGGGACCAATCCCGAAGTGGCGGATGGCGGTGACGATTTGGATTGGGATGGGGTAACCAACGGCGAGGAAGTCCGCACGGCCACCGATCCCCTGAACCGAATCCGAACCGGCCGGGGAAAACAGGCATATCGATACAAGGTGGAAGAAACGGACGGGACCCAGACCCAGTCGTGTTACAGATTTACGGTATCCAACATCACGGTGGCGGAAATGATTCGCGGCAACGACGCCATGCATACCAGCGGACCGTTCGGGCAGGGGTACAGCGAATACAATCGGGTGTTCATTGTGGCCGGTGAAGTCCCCTACGATGACCCGAAAAGTTATGCCCGGTTCCGTGTGGCCTGCGTGGAAGCAAACTTTTTTGCCGCTGGCAACTATCGGGACCCGCCCTCGGGAAGCATTCAGCTTTATCCCCGGGACTTTGTCCTGCTGGATGAGTTTGAACCCGATGATTGTATCAGCCCTGGAGAACAGCGATGAGTGATTTTCAGAAAAGAAATAATCCGTCCCCATGGAGATTGCTGACACTGTGGGCAGCGGCGGCGATGGTGTTGTTCAGCGGTGGCTGCAAGGACGATGAAACCGCCGCCACGCCGGAAACGGACAGCGGCACCGAAAGCGCCTGTCCATGGGACGACAACGATGATCGGGCCCATGCGGAGGCCGTGGCAGCGGGAAGCGAAATTACAGGGCATATGTGTCCCCTTGCGGATGAAGACTGGTATGGATTTCAGATTCCGGCGGGTCAGAACCTGGTCACGATAACCCTGGGTCTCGCCGATGTGACGCCCCTGAATCTGGTGTACTATATCTGGGACAGCACGGCGACTTCGGTGGTGGCATCGTTGGATGCGACTCAGGCGGTGGTGGGAGAGTCGCAACTTTCAATCACGTTTTATCTGTCGCCCGGTGCCTATTATCTGCAGATTCGAGACAGTGGCAGCGATGCCCAGGATGTGTCTCATCCCTATCAGCTGCAGATTCTGACTGCGGCCGAAAAGGATGTGCAGGAACCGAACAATTCACAGGCCAGTGCGAAAGCGGTGACGGCGGGTGCGATGACGGGATACATTTCCTATGACGGAGATGAGGACTGGTACTGGGTGGCCGGTAACGCACGGGGGATTCTGCAGGTGCATCTGGTGATGCCGGTTTCAGGTGTGGCGCCGGCGTTTCGAATACTCAACGCCAACGGTGAAGTGCTGGCTTCGGGGGAGAACGAAACGGGGACAAAGACGGCAACGGATATTGTCTACGACCTGGCCATTGACTCCGCAGAGGCGTGGTATGTGGTGATTTTGGCGAAGGAGACGGAGGGACACGATGCAGCGGTACCCTACACTCTTCAGGTGTCCGTGGTGGCGGATCCGGATGTGAATGAGAACAACGACCATTCCGAGACAGCCACCGCACTGGGTACGGCAACCTGTGGCGCAGCATGGAGCGATTGGATGACAGCAGCCGGATATATTGCCTCCAAAGGAGATGTGGACTGGTATCGCGTGCAGGCCTCAAGCTGCGATCGGTCGGTGGTGGAAGTGGACCTGGCATTCAATGCGCCGGAAGCGCTGCCTGCGGGATTTCTGTCGTCGGTCAGTCTGGTGCGCGAAGTGGCAGGCGCCACCTGTGAAATAGATCAGGATTGCCAGCTGTTGCCGGTACAATGCGGCAACGATCTGAGTTGCGGCTATTTTGGAAATTCGTGTCTGTCGCAGGGGGTATGCGGTGGCGCCGGCATCTGTCTCCCCACCGGAAACTGCGCAGCTCACTGGGCGATATTCACGGCTGAAGAAAACGCCCGGGGCACCGTTCATTTCGCCGCACCTCTGCAGAACTGGTCCGCCACCGGAGATTTTTACATTGCGGTTTCAGACCGATCCGGTGAGTCCTATTCGGTATCTGTTCCGTACACGTTGCGCAGCCGGGTGATGAACGACCTCGATCGCAATGAGGTGACCGGTGCATACTCCACGAGGCCGCCATCGGAAGACGATGATATATCCAATCATATGGCAGCGGCCAGAGAGGTGCCGGTGCATGACTGTACGCAGACGACCTCGGGAGGTGGCGACACCGATTCCGACACGTCAACATCGGTATCCACGGACACTTCCGAGGATGCTGCGACAGAGACTGACACGTCAACGGATGCACAGAACGACACTGGTAACGATATTACAGCACCGTCACTGATTCCGGGTTGCTGCGGGGAGAACGACTGGATTGAGGGGTATCTGTCGTACACGTATGATGAGGACTGGTATGCCTATGCCCATCCCTGTCCCGGGGAAGACTGCATGGTGCGCATTGTGTACGATATTGGCGCTGGACCGGTGGATACGTATGTGCAGATTTTTCAGCAGGGGGCATCCTGGTACGATAACCTGGCCAGTGTTTCTGAAGCCGCGAATCAGTCAGCCATATCCGGGTCATTCGGTGGCGTGAATGCCGAGAAATGCTTCTACGCCTTTGATGGTCATGTGGGTGATCCGTTCTGGTATTTTATTTCTGTCAGAGACACCATTTTTGTAAATGAACAGAATACGGATGGCGGTATCTGGGATTGGAGCGGAGATCAGCGGTACCGTTTCTGTGTGGAAAAAGTGGCCGCCGGTTGTCAGAAGCCCTGTGTGACGGCGTCGAACGGAGAATGCGATGCGCCGTAGGCAATGGTCAATGACATCATGCGAGTGGAGGTTGAATTGATGAATCACCTGAAGAAATGGCAGACGTTGAGCGGGATGTCCGGTTGTGTCCTGTTAATGGCTGTCGCTGGCATCTGCGGTTGCAAGGATGAGGGCGAGGCGGGACCGGACAAACCCGATACCGGACTGGGCACTCCCACGGATTCGGATACCGGGACCGGGGCCGCGATGCCGAAGTGGTCCATCGAGATGGTACAGGATGAAAGCTTCGGTATTCAGGCGCGTATGGCCCTGGGACCGAATGATATGCTGGGAATGGTGTGGTATGCCAACAGCTATTTTCAGGATGGCACCTGCGAAGAGCTCGATGCGGGACCGGCAGCCCTGTTGCGTCAGCGATTTTATCTGGGTACCAAAGCGAAAGGCGCTGTTGCATGGACGGTGGAAGAAGTGGATGATCCGGCCATTGCCTTTGAGGCAACCGGTCTGAGTCTGGCCTTTTCTCCATCGGGGGACCCGGCCATAGCCTACACGGGGGGAGAGCCGGATAGCCGGTACTGGTGCGGTGGAAACGATGCGGTGCTGGCCACCCGTACCCAGGGACAGTGGCAGTTTGACGCGGCGTCCACATTGAGTGGTGATTCCCAGTCGGGACTGGTGGGCAGCGATGAAGGCATGGTGGTGGGGTTGTGGCCCGCACTGGCGTTCAGCGCGTCGGGGGACCCGGCCATTGTTCACAAGGATGCGCATTTCGGTTCCCAGCAATCCATTGATGACCGCAAAGCCGATGCCGAATTCGCCTGGCGCCGGGGCGGCAGCTGGATTCACGAGTACATTGATGCCAATGAAGGCGCTGGTGAGTACAACACGCTGGTGTTTGATGGAGATGTTCCCATAGCGTTCTACGGCATACCGGTGGAGACCCAGCAGGATTCCCGAAAAGGCATCTGGGCGGCCAGGCGGGCGCCGGATGGTACGTGGGACGAGCGGGTGCAACTGCACAGTGGCGCGTTTCATAAGGAAATCGCTGCGGGATTCAATCCGGTGACCGGCGAACTGGTGGCTGCATTCTATTCGGCGACAGACAACGGTATCCGGGTTCGTCGTCTGGCGGATCTTGACCAGTTTGCAAATACATCGGCATGGACCACCGAGATTGCCACCAGTGCCATTTACGACGAAGGACAGTTTGTGTCGCTGGCGTTCACCCCGCGGGGTAAAGAAGTGCTGGCCTATCACCGGTGTCGACTGAACTCTTCCACATCGGATTCCTGCGATCAGAATGATGAAGCCGCTATGCTCGCCATCAATGAAAACGGCGTCTGGAAAACCGAGGTCATCAATGAGGCGGAGTATGGCAGCTGCGGGGAATACACCAGTGTGGTGGTGGACTCCACCGGCGTGGCCCATGTGGTGTATCGATGCACCGAGACCGACGGGGACCAGTTCTATTTCAGGTTGTTGGTGGCCGAAAAGGAGATCGAAGCGCAATGAAAAGCAGCACAATATTTGACCGGTTCACTGCATTAACCCTTGCAATGGCGGTATTGTTTCTGGTGATGGCGCTTGTAACCAGCTGTAAGGATGACGATGAGAACTATCTGGAAGGCAGTATTACCAGCGCGTACAACATGAATTTTGACAGCGTTCGCATCCGGCTGTATCCCGACAGTGCATTGTCAATTGAATATGTGAAGAAAAGTGATTCAGGAGAGAAAATTCCCCTGCGAATCACTATTGATCATCCGGAGCTGATGTTGTCTTCCGGGACAGATTATCCTTTGAAAACGGAAGGAAGCATCGGTCGGGGCGTCGGGTTTGACTCGATGCCGCTGCCCGCGCTGGAGTCGGGTGTCGTCCACCTGGGTTCATTCGGCGCAATGGACGGGAGCGGCGTGAGTGGCGACTTTGAGGCGGTGTTCACTGGAACCGATGGAAAGAGAATGAACTTGAACGGCGGATTCAGTGCCAAACTGGATCGCGTGGACTGATAGCGTTTTATACAGAGCTGAACGGACTGTGTTGAAGTTTATGAAAATACGACGGACCACATGGATAATCGGGTTGCTTTGCGCCAGCCTTGCATTCTCTGTTCACTGTACAGATGCCAAACTGTATGGTCGGGGCAATCTCGATCCGGCGGCGGACAGACTGGCCATCACCGGTCAGGTGTGCACCGATGATCCCCAGGGCGCCGGATTTCCGGTGCGGGTGATTCTGATTGTGGACCAGGCCATCGGCCCCATGTTCAGCTCATATGATACGGAGCAGATTCGCCTGCGCGAAATCAACGAGACCCTTTCCATCCACGAAGGGAACGCCGCGTTTTCTTTTGCCGTGATTGGGATGGGCCCCATTCCCAGGTTGTACGCCCCACAGGATGGATATTTTACCCGGAATACCGGCGAACTTTCCGCCGCGGTGTCCACACTCACGTTACCCCAGTCGTGCGTCAATGAACTGTGCCGCAATTATGAGGATTCCCTGTTCATGGCCCGGTCTCTGATTGAAGGAGACCTTGCGGAGATGAATGCCGGGGAACGCAATCGAACCCAGTATGTGGTGGTGTTCATGACCGGAGGCGAACCGGCGCCGCTGGTGGACGGAGACTGGGGAGAAACCATCACTTCGCTGCAGGGCGCAGTTAATGAATTGAAAGAAGCTGTGGAAGAGGATGCGTCGTCGTTCAGTTTTCACACCATGCAGCTGGCGCCCCAGGATTCACCGGGGCAGACAGAAACACTGCTGCGGGAGATGGCGTTCGCGGGGAATGGCACCTACGAGCGGTTCAACAATGCGGATGCCATTACCCTGGATCACATCGGCCTGCTGAAACTGGGCGCGCTGTACCAGGCAAAAAAGATTGTGGTTTCCAATGTGAATGCATTGCCTGGCAGTGACGGTGCTGTTTTGGACAGTGATGGGGATGGATTGTCGGATTCGGTGGAAAAAAAGCTGGGTACGTCATTGTTTCACGGCGACACCGATCGGGATGGGGTGGGCGACTTTGTCGAAAAGATTACGCTCACCGATCCAACCGTGCCGGATGCCAAACCGGATGTCTGCGCATCGGTGGAAGGACCGCCGTTCCACGACCTGGACAAGGACCGCCTCAACGACTGTGAAGAGTTGCTGGTGGGGACCGATTATTCACTGACCGATTCCGATGGAGATGGAATGACGGACTGGATGGAACTGGTGGCCGGAACCGATTATCTCTACTACGATTACGGAGATGATGCGGACTGGGATGGAGTGGAAAATGGTGTGGAACTCAAGAATCATACCGATCCCCGATCCAATGACTTTGCTTCCCATCTGGGTACCGGGTACCGATACGACGAAGAGGATCTGGGCGTTCAGAATCAGTATGTGGTGGCCCAGCCCGGGCGGGTACTCGGCGTGGAAATTCTGGAAACCGGCGCACATACCAACGGAGGTGTGGCGACCCTGCGCTTTACGCCCAATCCCCCCAGACTTGCCTGGCAGGACCCGCAGGATGAGATTATCGGTCCGATGGTGAACGTGGCCTCGGGCGGCGAATTCACGCTGTACGCCAGCTCCTACGATCCCCCGGACCCGGATACGGGTGAAGGGGTGGTGATGGATTCTGATGGCTACGTGGTGATTTCGGGAGACAGCGCAACCGAGTTGCAGGGGATGGAACGCTGGGTGCGAGTGTATGTCACCCCGACCTTTCTGCCTCAGCAACGGATGGATGATTATCTGTTGATTCAGACCGCCCAGCGACATTGTGTTAAATTTACGGTTCGGAATATTCAGCTGGTAGAAACCCGGGGCGCCAATAACACGAATGGCCTGAACAATGTGTACATTTATTTTTCTCAGGCACCGGCGGGTGATTTGATGTTGCCGGGCCTGTTTCGCGTGGCCCATATCCCGGTGGTGTACACCGTGGCGGGTGGTCGATCGCCCAGAGGCGCCATGCTGGAACTGGGGGATGAAGATTTTATGACGGTGGGGTTATGAACACGACTTTAACGGGGTGCACAGGATGAGATTAACTGGAAGGGTTTCATTGCGGGTGTCGGTGCTGTTGGTGGTGATGCTGTCCATCGTGTCCTGTCTTACGGCGGAAGAGGAATTCGTTCAGGATAGACTGTATTCCATCTGCGATGAGGCATACTGGCACTGCAGTCTGGCCACCGGTTGTGTCCTGGATTCGGACCACTATGTGGATGGCCAGTTCCCCGGCGTGCGCCGGGTCGTGGTGGAAACGGACCGGAATGACGTGGATGTTGAGGTACGCATTTTTATTGGTGATGCGCTTTCCGGGGGAACCGAAATGCTGGTTCAGCTGTACGAGTCGGATTGTTCCCTGGATAGAAATTTTGGCAAAGCACAACTCATAGATGTTGATTTGATAGACGAAGCCGGAGACGACAGAGTACTGACCTTCAATCTGCATGTGATGCAGGAAGGGGAACATCTTCTGGAGGTATACTCGGATATGACCGCCAGATTTCTGATGATTGCAAAATAGCAATTACCGTCAATTGCGGGCTTCGACGTTGCAGAAGGAATCATTCGCGTTTTCACCACAGTCGGTGGAAGTGCGATATTGGATACTGGTTTCGAGAAGGAGTAGTTGAAAATGGTAGTTATTGAACTTTTAAACAGAGGTGGATGGATGATGTGGGTGATTCTGTCGGTGTCAATCATTGCAACGGCGATAACCCTGGAGCGGGTGATCAATCTGTACTTGCGATCCCGCTTCAATGTTCCCCGATTCATGGTGAACATCAAAGCGATGATTGACAATCAGGACTACAAAACAGCGATGGAGGCTTGCAATGTGCAGACCAGACACCCCCTGCCCACCATTCTGAAAGCGGGTATTGCCAAATCGAACCGGAGAGAAAAAGAGATTGAGCGGGCCATGGAAGAAGAGATGCTGCGGGCAATGCCTAAACTGCAGCGAGGCATCGGCTTTCTGTCGCTGCTCGGCAACAGTGCCACCCTGCTTGGATTGCTGGGCACCATCTTCGGGTTGATTACCGCGTTTTCCGGTGTGAGCGCAGCCAGCGCTTCTGCCAGACAGCAGGTGTTGGCCGAAGGCATTTCAATGGCCATGTATACCACCGCATTCGGGTTGATTGTGGCGGTGCCGATTCTGTTTTCACATCAGATTGTTTCTGACCGTGTGGACAAGATTATGGTGCAGATGGAAGAAGGAGCATCTGGTCTTCTGGGCGCGTTGGCGGTGCGGATTAAAGACATTCGACCGTCAGCGATGCAATCGGGAAGCGGAGACGGCAGCAAATGAGCGGCGGCGAAAAACTGTTCAGTCGATTTCAGAGCGCACGGGAAGCGGCGGACGTGAATCTGATTCCGGTAATGAATCTGTTTGTGACGCTGATTCCATTTCTACTGCTGGCAGCGGCGTTCTACCATGTGAGCGTGATTCCCACGTCGCTGCCTTCCCAGACTGAAGGCGTCTCGGACACGGCGGCCGACGATGTGTCGGTGACGGTGAACCTGCTGGTAGAAAAACAGAAAATTCGACTCACCGCATCCAGCGCCACCATTGACGAGGACACGCTGTCCGAACTGACTCTGGAAATATACAGAAAAAATGGAAGCTTCGATTTGGATATGCTGACCCGCGCGCTGGTGGAAATTAAAAAGCGATATCGTAAGAGCGATACGGTGATTGTGCTGCCGGCCGATGACATTCCGTATCGGGACATTGTTCAGATACTCGATACGTCCCGTGAACGCCGATTCAAACAGAAGAACAGAGAAATATCGGAGCCACTGTTTCCGGTGGTGGTGCTTTCGAAGAAAGTGTAGAGGACAGCTGAATGTTATCTTTGAGCAAACGCGGTAAAAAGAAGCGAATGGCGCTCCAGCTCACATCCCTTCTGGATATGTTCACTATTATTCTGGTGTTTCTGATGGTGAGTTTTCAGGCAGAAGATATGGATTTCGTGTTGCATGCCGGACTCGATTTGCCGGTGAGCACTGTGAAGAATCCGTTTAAAACCGGTGTGAACCTGGCGGTCTCCAAAGATGAAGTTCTGGTGGAAGGAAAGCGCGTCTACAAACTGCAGAAAAACGGCGCGGTGAAAGATTCGGATTTTAAAAAAGGGAAAATCGATGCTGTGGTTTCAGCCGTGGAAGCCGCGTGGAAATTGCACAAACGCGATAAAGACGAAGAAGACATTGTCGTGATTCAGGCCGACCAGGAGTTGCCCTATCGGACGCTGCATCTGCTGATGAGAAGCGCAGCCCATGCGGGAGTGTTCCGATTTCGCCTTGTGGTTGAAAAGGAGTAGCAATGAAATATCAAAGCAATATCTGGATAGCTGTTCTTTTCGCCGTTGCGATTTTTGCGGGTGCGCCAGAGGTGATGGCCCAGAAAAATGGCAACGAACCGGCGGCAACCACCACGGATGCGGCGACCGATAAAACAGAGAACGGACATACTGGCGATGCCGATAAAACAGAGAATGAATCCGGCGAGAAACAATCGGCTGAAACAGAGGATGGCGAAGGTGAAACCGAAGAAAAAGACGGGGACGCCGATGGCGCGGAAGAAGAAGCCGGCGAGAGTCTTGGGTTTCAGCGGTCCGGACGCATGGAATTTGATGAACGACTGGTGAAGGGGCAGGCTGCAAAATCCGGCGCCGTGTACCTGTTTCAGCGAACCCCGCGTCGTCTTCCCGGCCTCGTACCCTATCGCCGGAGTTATCGGACGCGAATAGTGGAGCCGGTGCTGGGTAAACGGGAGCTGAAACCGCCGAGATACAGCACACAGAAAACCGATGAGACCGAAACAGGAACGGCAGAGGCGCCCCCCAAAGATGAGGAAGTGGCGGAAACGTCAGTGAAAGAAACCGGAGGGGATGAAGAAAACAAAAGCGCAAAGAAAAAGAACAGGGGGAAAGCCAGACAAAAAGCAGCCTGGAAAAAGAAGTACGGGGCAAAACGGGAGAAGAAGACGGGAGGAAACCAGTGACATTGTCCGGGAATGGAAACAGGGTGTTTCGAATAAAGCTGCTGCGTGGCACGCGGGTGATTCGCACATACAGGATTGCTTCGGAATCGGTGACCATTGGCTCCGCTCCGGAATGCACACTGAAGCTGGCTGGAGACAAGTCGCTGATGCCCATGCACGCCACTCTTTACCAGGAAGAAAACGAAGTGACGGTGATTCCCGAATCCGGGGCAGCAGTGCTTTTGAATGGAGAAAGTGTTGACTTCGGTGTGGTGGAACCCGACGACGTTGTGAAGATTGGCAGGATGGCTTTCAGTGTTGAGCTGATTGTCGCCGGAGACTCCATTGTTCCCGAGTCGGGAAGGCAGAGTCGGGCCCCGGCAGCGAAGGCATTTCATGGCGGTGAAATGGCGACGCCCCAAAAACCGGAGGAGAGTCCGCAACCGGTGTCCGGCGAACAGAACGGAAAGGTTGCTCCGGAACGACAGAGGGAACAGAAGGGTCGGGTTCAACGGGATGAAACGCTGGCATATCAATCTGACGCATCCGCCCGGTCGGGGGTGGTCAAACCGTTGATGGGCGTACGGCCCTCCGGGATGCCAGATCGGCGTACTACAATTCCCCCGGTCCGGCCACAGAGTCAAAGGCCGACGGAAAGCGTACAGGTGGAAGGCACTGCCCCGCCCAAGGCGAGTATTCCGATAAAAACCAAACCGTATGAAACGGAGAAAACCGCAACGGCATCAGCGAATCGCGGTGAACCGTCGGAGTCGCTGAGTATTGATATCAGTGATATGGACTTTGAATTGCCGGAGCCGGCTTCCGAGATGGAGACCCCAGCGTCAAAGGAAGTTCAGAAAGCAACGCCGGCAAAAGCTGTCACATTGCCGAAGAAAGAGGAAGATACGGCGGAATTTGTGCCTTTTGACTTCAGTGCGGATGACTATTTTTTCGATGACGAAGATGATCCGGAAGATGATGAGTTTGCCTTCCGTGAGCCTTTCGATTTGAATATCGCCCTGTCCGGTCAGCCCGTTGAGGTGGACAAAAAAGCCGATTTGCCACTGGAGTCTTTCTGCGGTGCGGATGTGGTGCGTATTTCCAATGATCGGGTGGCGGAAATGGAGTATGTGCGTCCCGGTCGCAAGTATCGCGCCGCATTTGATGATTTGCGATGTACCTCAAAGGGTGCCGCTATAGAGCTGCAGGTGGATGTGGGTATCCTCCGTCAGGCGGTGAAAAATGGGAACAATGTTGATTTGAGCACACTGACGGGCAGACACGGACGGGTGACCCTGGTCCTTAAGGCGGGGGATTCTGCATTGCTGGCGGGAAAAGGGGGAACCTATCGAATCGATGTGTATCATCCCCCGGTGGCGCCATTGAGCAGTTCCATCGGATTTAAGAACTCGGTATTTGCCATCCTGGGTGGCGCCATTGTGCTGCATATCACTGTGGGTCTGCTGGCGTTTGCCGTGTTTCCCGAGGAGCGGACGCAGAAGGAAATTGAGGATGAGCAGGAATTCGCGGTGGTGGAGATGGAAAAGCCCGAATTCAAAAAAGAGGAGGAGCAGAAGCCAGAACCCAAAGCCGTCGAGAAAGACGCCACTGCAATGGCGGAACGGGCGCCCAAGGTTTCGAATCGCGCAGTGACGCGGATTCGGGAACGGGCCAACAAGGCCACGCCGTCGTCATCGGTGAGCAGTCTCCTGAGTGTGTTGAGCCGGGGTAGCGGCAAAGCGGGTAAGACCAACAACATCAAAGACCTGGTGTCGAATATCGATGCCGTCGGAGTGGGCAGTGGCTCTGCAGCATACAACATTGCAGGCGCTATTGCCAGCCTGCCGGGAGGCGACGTGAATGTGGCCCGGGAAGGTGGCGGCGGCGCGATTTCCACGTTGAGCGGGGAACAGGTGGCGGGGAAAGGGTCAAAGGTCGCCGAACTGACCCGCGCCAAACCCAGTGGAAAAATTCGCGGTAAAGTCACCCGGATGTCGTCGGGTGCGAGAGTGAAAGGGAGTTTGAGCAAGGAAGATATTAGCCGGGTGGTCAATTCAAATATTCATGCGGTGCAGGCCTGCTATGAAAAAGCCCTGCTTCGCAACCCGGGGTTGAGTGGGCGAATCGTGTTCGACTGGACGGTGAAAAAAGATGGACGGGTTTCCGGTGTTCGGGTCCGGTCATCGACCCTTGGCAATTCGGATGTATCTTCATGTATCAGTACAAAAATAAAGAAGTGGAAGTTCCCGCGTCCCAAAGGCGGTGAAGTGATAATTACTTATCCGTTCCTGTTTAGAAGCGTGTCTTCGTAAAGAAAGGGCGATTTGATGAAACCAATTTTGTCTGCATTGTTTGTGATATCCGTTGTGGCGTCGGGGCTGACCGTCCGCGCAGCCGAAACGGAGAGTCGGGATTTATCAACCCTGGCAGTGCAAAACCGATTGTACAGCCTCAGGCACGAATTCACCGGATGGGTGGGCGCCCTGCCGTTGGACGCGTTCAAAAAGGGGCTTACGTTCACGGGTGCGTATACCCTGCATTTCAACGATGTGCTCGCCTGGGAAGTGGGCCAGTTCACCTACTCGTATGTGATTGAAACCGAGTTGAATGAGGATCTCGAAAATCTGACGACCCCGGCTACTCATACGCCCTTTGAATGGGTGAAGTATTATGGAACGTCGTCTTTTCTGTTCAAGCCCATCTATATGAAGATGGCGGTTCTTAACAGCCATGTGGTGTTTGGAGAGCTGTTTCTGCTGGCTGGAGGCGGTTTTGGAAAAATGACCATTACCAAAAGACCGGTAGCCAATTATGGTGCCGGCGCCAGGGTGTATATCGGAAAATACTTCTCAGTACGTCTCGATGTTCGAAACTACATGTTCCTGAACAAGGACGATATTCAGAATGAACTCTGGGTGGCCCTGGGTGCATCCGTCGGGTTCAAATAGGAGAGATGAATGATGTCACCGATACGTAAACATACACTGCCTCGGTCTGCCATCAGGTATCTCCTGCGCCTGACACTGTTCGGTGCACTGGGTTTCACCATCGCCTGTGCCGCACGGCCAATCAAAAAGGACGACGCTTTTTCTGTGGCGGTGGAAGCGGTTCAGGATAAGTCCTATTCCGATGGTGCAAAGGCGGCCTGGACATTTGTGAATAACGCAGACCCGGACGATCCCCGCTATGACCGCGGTCTGAAGCTCGTGGCGTCGGCCTCGGAGAATCTGGGTATGACCTTCATCGCGGCCATGTTGTACCGGCAAATCGCCATGACCCGCAGGAACATGGAAGTGGTTCCCGAAGCCCTTTACGGGCTCAAACGGATTGTGGAGAACAGTCCGTACAGTGAGGACCTGATTGTGACAGGATTCATTGCCGCTGAAACCTTCAGCGAACTGCCCAGAGATGTGCGGTCATTCGTCAATTATTACCAGGGTCTCGATATGGTGCGCCGCGGGTCCATCGAGTGGGCGGAGAAGAATTTTGAGCAGATTCCGGATACGGACCCTTATTTTTACGAAGCTGAATATGTGCGCATCGTGCGCCTTGTGGTGGACGGCGATTATACGCGGGCCATTAAACGATTGAAGGAAATGCTCAAACATAAGGAGTTGTCCAGAAAAACCCGAACCAATGTACATCGAACCCTTGCCAGACTGGCGTTTGAAGAAAAGCGATATGAAGATGCGTTGTTTCATTTTGATATGATTCGGGAGCTGGCGCCCAATGATCCCGATATTCTGATTGAATCCGCGTGGACGCATTTCTATCTGGGGGATTCCCGCAAAACATTGGGGTTGCTGGTGGCATTGGATGCACCGGTGCATCGAAGACATATTTCGCCGGAACGCTATCTGCTGGAAGCATTGGCATTGAGACGGCTGTGTCAGTTCGGCGCCGCACGGGCCGCAGCGGTGAAACTGGAACGACGGTACAGTGCTTCGCTTCGTCAACTTTCCGAAGGCGTATTACCGGTGGACATTGAAGAGCTGCGAAAATCGGCGAGATACCTGACCGGGTCGAAAAACGAGGTACTTTTTCTCGAAAGTCTTCGCCGTGAAAAAGAGATTCTGGATTATCTTCGCGAGGACCTGGGCGAGGATCTGTATAAATATCTCAACAGTCTGTACACCCGGGGTGTCGAAACGGCGGAAACCAGTCTGAACGCTCGACTCGAAGACGATTTGAATCAATTGGCGGAGGAACTGCTGGCGTCTCAGGAAGGCGTGAGGCTTATCATTCACGAGTTGGGTGTGTCTCTGCTCCGGGGCCGCAGACGCCCTCAGGGGGCGGACGAGAAGCCGGCGTTTGAAATTCCAAAGACGGGTTCAAAGGTATTCTACTCTTTCAATAAGGAGTATTGGACCGATGAGCTGGATGACCTGTTGGTTGTAGCGGAGGACAGATGTATCGATTAATACCGAATCTCAAATCGAATTCGCGCAGCCGGGCGCCGTTGGGTCTGATGGGGTTGATGGGTCTGGTGGTGATTCTGAGTCTGGTTGGCTGCACGCGGGAAAATCAGGTGATTCGCGATCAGTTGGTGGTGGAACAGCTGCGGCTGCGCATTACCAAAGTGAGGCATGCGGCCCAGGAAACCCGCGACGTGATAGCGTCTTCCCGGGGGGCGGTCTATCTCCCGGAGCTGCATATGCGGCTGGCCGAACTGCTGAGTGAAGAAGCGCGATATCATTACATGGTGGCATACGAACGGGAGCAGCGGAGCACCAGGTCGCTTCATGTTCCTCAGGTGAGATTTTTAAAAGAACAGGCAATCAATACCTACAGGATGATACTCGATCGATATCCGGATACCCATCTCGGTGACCGAATCATGTTCAATATCAGCCATGAACAGCGGGAACTGGGAATGTTTGATGAGATGAAAGCCACCCTTGAGGCGCTGATTGAGAAATATCCGGACAGTCCCTACAGAAGCGAGGCACTGCTGGTGCTTGGCGATTACTACTTCGACAAAATGGAATTTGAACAGGCCAAAAGCAATCTGGAGAAAATTGTCACAAGGAAAAGCGATTTGCTCCAGGGGTTGGCCCATTACAAATTGGGCTGGGTCGGTGTGAACCTTGGTGATTGCAAAATGGCGTTGAAACATTTTGAAGATGCCATTGTTACCAGCAGAGTCGTACAACAGCCTGAGAAACTGCTGAAAAAGAAAGTACAGATGCGGCTTCAAGGCGACTTTGCCATTCCCGAAGACGACGAAAATGCAGAGCCGGAGTTCGCCGGTCATAAGACCGTCAATGTGCAACGGGAGGCCCTGGTGGACCTGACTTTCTGCTACGCGCAGGAACGCAAACCGGAAAAAGCGGTGTCGTATCTCCGGAATCTGGCATCGTCCAGGGAAGCCTATGTGGCCGCCCTTGGAAAAATGGCCAACCGATACGCGCTTATTGAACAGCCGCGCGGGGCCGCCGATGTGACCCGGGAACTGCTGCGCCTCGCACCGGACGATGAAGAGCGTCTGGACGATGCGCGCATGCTGCACACCGCGGTGACCCGGATGAAAGACTACTCAGAAGTGGGAGAAGATGTTTATCTGGTACTGCGGGTGATGCATCGTCGATTAATGGCGCCGGATTTGACGGACGCCAATGCCAAACTGGTCACCAATGAAATGGAACTCATCGCCAGAGACCTTGCCACCAAATCCCATGAGGTACTGCTTTCCGGTGGAAAACAGAAATCCAAATGGACTGACACCCCTGCTACCTTTGAACAGACGGCTCTGGGGTATCGATGGTATCTGAATTCGTTTCCCCGGTCTTCGGCTGCTGTGGAAGTGATGCAGAACTATGCCGATGTGCTGATGGAAGAAGGCGCCTTTCTCGAAGCCGGGCGCCGATATCGCGACGTGGCCGAGATGCTGAGCAAGCCGCCGCCCGAACCGGAAGCATTGCCGGAACCGGCGGAAAAGAAACCCGATGAGAAGGGGAAGAAAGAAGAAAAGAAAGCCAAACCGATAGACAAGGAAGCGCTGGCCAAAGCCCGGAAAAAAGAAAGGATTGAGGCGCTGTACAATGCGGTGGTGGCGTATCAGAAGTCTCTGGACCAGGTGATGTCCCGGAGTCATTTCGAGCGGGCTGCGGCGCGTGCGGGACTGCGGGCGGCAGGCGGACTGTATCTGACCGAAGCCAAACCCTCCGGCGAAAAAGATCGTAAAATCAAGTTTGCCATTGCTCAGTCGTATTACGACGAGGGCAGTTACTTCAACGCCATTGATCTGCTCACGGCGGTTGCCTATGAGTTTCCGCAGACCCCCCAGGGCGAAGCGGCGGTGCACATGGTGCTGGATTCATATGTGACCATCAATGATATCAGCGGACTGGTAAATATCGGCCATCGGTTTCTGGCCAGGGACAGTCCGGCAAGCGCCGAGTTGAAAGCCCGGATTCAACCCATTGTGGCAGCTGCGGAGCAGAACCGGCTGGACGAGTTGAGTCTGGCGGCGTCCGGCGATCAGGTGGGCGGCATCGAAACATTGCTGTCGTTTGCTGACCGCTACAAAGACAGCGATCTCGGCGAACGGGCGGTGTTGAGTGCGTTCGTGGCTGCTCGGGCTGCGGGGAATATCACTCAATTGTATGAACTGGGGGAAAAAGTCCTGAAACAATTTCCCAAATCGGAGCAGGCGGGCGGGGTTGTGAGCACCATGGGACGTGCGGCAGCTGCGCGATTTGAATTTGACCGGGCCATCAAATATATGGAACAGGCGGCTGCCATCGACCAGGAGCAGAAGGCATCATTGCTGATTGCGGCTGGTGAGCTGCGGGAACAGCTGGCCGATCCGGATGGCGCGCTGTCGAATTATCGGACTGCCCTCAGTGCCAGCAAGGAAGGTCCGGCAGCGGTGACAGCGCTGGTGCACGTGGTGGATTTGCTCGAAAAGCGGGGTAAGCCAGATGATGTGATTCGGGAAGTGGCCAGTCATGAGTCGATTCTCGACGCGGAACTGTCCAGTCGTCTGGGTCTGGCGCTGCTGAAAAAAGGCGAAAACTACGATGCCGAAGATCAGTTCCGGAAAGTGGTGGAAGGGGCAGTGGATGCGAGTCCTCAGGCCCAGGCACGAAGCAATTACGGGATGGCGGAAATCAACCTGAAGATGCTGGAAGATTTCGGCGACATCGAAGAAATTGGAATGATTGAAGAGCTGATTGGCGTCATTGATGTCACCGTTCAATCATATCTGGCGGCGGTTCGTCAGGTGGATCCGGTGTATTCTCAGGCGGCGCTGGCGCGACTGGCGCGGGCAACGGAATTGGGTGCGCAGAAACTCGAAACCGTAAAACTGCCGGCGGAACTGAGTGACGAGGAACGCAGCATGGTCCAGCAGGCGCTTTCTGCCCGTGCACAGCAACTGCGTTTGGACAGCAAAGAAGTGTTGAAGGAGTGTGCACAGCGGGCCCGCAATACCTTTTTACTGGATGCTGCGGGTCGTGCCTGTATCGAAGGTAACCCGCCCACAAAAGATCCGGTGAGTCTCCTTCCGCTGAAACCCAGGGGCGCCAAAGGAAAACTGAAGGGGGCCGAACCCTACCAGGAGCGACTGTCGCGAAATCCTGAGGATCTGGAAGCCCTTCGATTTATGGGAAAATCGTTCCTGAATGCCGGAGACACTCATGCGGCGAGGCTCGTTCTGGCGAGAACCATCGAAGCTGGCGGCGATGCGGAAGACCTGAATCGACTGGGCATTGCGTGTTATCAGTCCGGCGACCTGATGGGTGCGCTGGATGCCTTTAAACGTGCTATGGATGCCCAATCTGTCGCGGCCATCAAGAACCTGGCCATTATCAGTGAGGATTTGGGAGTGCGGGATTTGGCCAAAGAATTGAATGGAAAAATCAAAGGGGAAATCAAGGGCGACATTATCCGGAAAGGAGGCGGAAAATGAAACCAATTCAATTGTTGATATCACTGTTTATTATTTTGTCCGCTGCCTGTTCCACGCAAAAAATTCCTGATGTGGCCAGACTCAGTCTGAGAGACCCCCGATTGTCCATGGAGGCCCGCAGATGGTTGGCAGATGCCGAAGATGAAGTGGTCATCGCTCAGGCCGGAGTGGATATGGCGGCTTCGAAGCTGGCGCGCATTGAGGAATATCGAAAAACACTGAACAGGGAAGACGTGTTTCTGCCGGGGAAAAATGCCGATGTGAAAAAAATGGAGGGCTCCCTGGCCGCATACATGGATGCGCAACTGGCATTGGAAGAAGCCCAACTGCTGGCTGCTGAAAAAGCCATGGCACTGGCCAGAGCCAGACTGACCCAGGTGCGGGCCGAAACCGCCATCCGATACGACCTGGCGATGTATCCCATGGAGCCCGTCGTGAAACAGGTGGAAGAACTGAAAATTGAAGTCGGCAAGGCCAACTCGGTGCTCGAAGACCTTCATGTGAATGTGGAAAAACATGCCGCCCAGTTATGGCGTGACTACGCAACATTTATCCGAGCAGGCGGTGTCACTCGCAACTTCTGGAAATTCCGCAGGTTGTGACATATGAAAATACAATCTTCGCGCGTGGGGAGGAAGCTGTAAGCAAAACTCCGGTACGGGGCACACAAATCGCATATGAGGCAGACGTGGAAAAAGGGTAAGGGCGCCGGATGGTCCGAAGCCTGTATGTCATCCGGAATTCCACGGAGGTATATGGGGCGGATATATGGAGTGAAAGTCACACGTCTTACCCCGGGATATCTGCCGGCCCGTTCGCTCCGAGAGTGCGCTATTTTCAATAGGCATACTCAAAGTTTGCTGAAGCTGCCGCACTTGGAGATTAGCAATTAAAACCTGCGCACGGATATGCCTTCGTTTATCTCAAAACAGAGATGTTCTTTCATCAGCGGGCATAGACATACGTTCTTCCATCGTTTGTTCCGGCTTTCGGCTCAAATGCTGAAAGATGTATACCACAGCCCCTGAAATGGCGAATACGCCGATAGCGAGAATGGGAATGCCGATTTCAGAATGGTTCAGGGTTGGGTCCATACCTATAATTTTAACAATGGACAAAAAGACCGGATGAACCAGATATATGCCAAAGGTTAAATTGCCGGCGGTTTCAATGAATTGATTTTCTTTGAGTGAAAAATGCTGCAGCAGTATAAAAATACTGAGGGTGGCGGGCAGCGCTGTGATTCCCATAAACGAATGAAAATAAAGCCCCAGCTGTAAGCTGTAATTCGATGCAAAATAGCGCCCCAGAGCCGTCGTTGCCGCAATGGATAAAACGAAAATTGAAATCAGCAGCCATCTGTTAAAACGTACGTGTTTTATTCGCAGAAAATAGCCGCAAAAATAGTATCCCACGTACGGCAAAAACCATGTGAAAAAGAAACTGCTTTTAATGATGTACACGCATTCCATATTTTTAATGAAAGTAAGATAAGAAACAACGGCCACCATTGCGGCAAACAGCAGGGCGCAAACGCCGCCAAGCATTTTGGGTGTCAGTCGGGCAATTATTTTTCTGAAAAGAGGGGTTAATAAAAACAGCCCCAAAATCATGTAGAGATACCAGAGATGGTAGTAGGCAAAACCGGTGACGGCATTTTTAAAGGCCTGAATCGCCAAAGGAACAATCTGTGCGCTGTCGAAATGAAACGTTGCGGGCATGCTCGCCCGGGGACTAAAAAGGCTTTCAGCCACCGTAAACACCGAAAACAGCGCGACCGCCACCACCGTTGGAACCAGCAGTCGTTTGAGCCTTCGTCGGAAAAACTGCACGGCACTCTCGTTTCCAGGTTCCAGCAGCAGGTATCCGCTAATCATTACAAAAGCAGGTACCGTCCACCTGCAGCAGGCGTTGCAGAAATTGCCCACTTCCCACAGCAATGACGATGTGTCCGGAATATTGAGCATCGCATCCGCCGAGGTGTGGATGAGCACCACTCCCGCCGCGGCGAGAATTCTAAGCCAGTGAATCCAGGCCAGTTTCAAAGAACGCGTCCCGGTAAACCAACCTGAATGCTTTGGCGAGTAGAATTTTCAAGGGAAATTTTGAATGCAGGTAGAGTGTGTTCAAATAATGTAGAACAATCGGTGTAAAAAGACATTCTGGGCTTTCTTCTTTTCGATTTAAATCAGTCACAGCACGAGCAGTAAGCAATATTTTACCATAAAAATATCACACTTCATTCCTGTGTCAATTGGGGCTGCATTTTGAGCGCAGGGCGGTCGAGTTCTGTTTTTTTCCTGGGAACGCGGAGCTCCAGCTCCGCAAAAAATCTGAATATTGACGGAAGGAGCTGAAGCTCCGCATTCCCGGATTGGCAGAACGCGATTGCCCTGCATTCTGAGCGTTACAGGCGTTCAATCCAGGCGTCGATTGCTCCTTCGCGCCTGTTTCAAATTATTGTTGATCCCCCCGTTGCGGATGCGCGTTTGAGCGGGAAATTGGAGAATTATTCTGACCGGGTATATATTACCGGTCAGAAGAGCGTTGTAGAGACTGGTACAACGGTAAGCTGACCGGTGGTGAAATTAAAAAAAAGGG
>JBNKCR010000048.1:0-6102 GCA_050287845.1 Polyangia bacterium | reverse complement strand
CATTGGTCTCCATCGAAGATTGCGTGAATGGCTTTTTCGGTGGTGTTTTGCGCACTTCTCTCCCGATGGTCCAGCGGCGCGTGGCCCGCCGGACAGGCCGTTACCTGCCCCTGTGCATCAAATGAAAAATCGGAACGGCTCTCCCAAACCAGCGCTGGAAGTCGTTTTGCAGTACGCGACGCATATGGGAAGGAGGAATAAACATAGGTCTTCCCAAAAGAGTTGTTACAGCATCATCGAAGTGAATTTTATTTGCACCGACCGGTGTGACAAACCCGCAACTCGGCCTTTGCCTTTGAGGAAGAGATTCAAAATGTTGTGTGATTTCAACAAAACGGCTTGGGTGCTTTGCTTGTTTCTGCATCCGCAACAGTAACCCGAAACCACAAGCACAAAACAATAAACGCGTTAATGCTCGCAGTTGAAATATTTATGACAAATGCAGCACCCTATCCTGGAACGGGAGTGTCAATGCTGAGAAAGAAAAGTGTAGCAAATTGAATCTTTCTTATTTAGACCTAAGGGGAAACTCCAATATAAGAGCGATCAATTTTCAGCAGAGAAAGTGGAGTTCGGTTTGCAGTAGTAAGTATGCGTCCACGTTCCGCCGCTGTGATAAGAAGCTGGATAATCACTGTACAACATACTCGATGTACCGTAAATTGAATCCTGAATCGAAATAGTGCCATCATTGTAGCCGGTTATCGCCATGAAGTGTGCCCCCCCCAAACTCCACGCAACTCGTACACAAACAGGATGCTCTGCGTTTATCTCAGACTGAATCTGATTTAGAGACGCAGTGCCAGCCTGCCATGAAGCAAGAGACTTTGTATGGTTTAGTGAATCATTCAGATACCCATACACATTACAGGTTGTTGGATCATTGCAACAATCCAGCCCGGACATTCCCCGTAGTGAAAGACACGCGGTTGCCGTACTGCATTGTTTCCAATCTCCGGTTTGAAAAAATAATCCAACTGACGTGCCAACAGCGGACCAGCACCAGTTGGATTGCTTTTGCGGCTGCATAAACTGAGATAAAACTGCAGCTCCCCCTCCTGCAGCCATTCTATTCCTCTCCTCATCGGGGTTGGGCATAAGGTCAAGCCCCCACAATCGAATAACTGCGGGAACATCGCCCTCATGGGGGAACGCGGCGTGTGATTTTCCTCCACCGCCAGCTGAGGGGCCCGGTGCTGCCTCCATTTGCTTGTAAAGGTCCCTCGCCGCGGCCTGTAGCGCTATCTGCGTTTCCTGTAAGCTAAAGGGTTTAAAGTGTTCCAACGAGAGCACGCTGGGAGGAAAGGGAATAACAATGTCATCCGTTTGCTCGCTGTGGAGCCAGAGTGCATTAAATGTGACACTTGGGATGTGCAGGATTCTTGGTTCGAAATCGTACTCTTTCACTTTTGGGTGAGTTTCTGCAACGGCGAGAGCTCTAACAATTCCAGTGGTTGTAGGCCCCTGATGAATAGCGGTAACAGGAGAGGCACTGGCGGCTTTTCTCAAATGTGCTTCTGCGATTACTTTATTATTTGCAAAAATCAAATAGTTCCAGTTGGACGCCTCCACCGATGAAAAAGCATCGTTTTGTAATTTTTCAAGGTGAATCGCCCAAATCTCAAGTCCCTCACTTATCTTTACACTGCCGCCTTCATCGCCGCCGTCACCGATTGCAGAGCGGTCTGCGCTTCGGTCCGTTTTAAAGCGCGGAGCCAAATTGGAAGCTTGCGACAAATGTTGTTGAATCCGTCTATGTGCATCATCTGGCGCATTCTTTGAAAACTGTATAGTCATGTTTTTCTCCTTATTGTCCTAAAAACCTCGTCAGTTTTTTTGTTTCAGACGTTCTTCATTCTACTAAAGCAGTTAGTGTCCGGTGCTGTTTGCGAAATCAACTTGACATTGGCACTGTCAAAAACAGTGCTACGTAAATTTTTATTACGTCAGCTTATTTTACCTTTTTTTCTTTACCTCACTGCAGCACAATAATATTTGAAACTGCTGACACTTTTACTGGCGCAGATGGTGCGTCTCTGTGCGTTTCAGATCAATGTTTTTCACAACATTAAGGTTCAATTTGTCCCACTAATTTAGCTTCTGTGTACGGCTTGTCAAATCAACAACAATTAAATATATTTCATGACGGAGTCCCCTCAGAGGCTATTAAAAAATCGTCTGAAACCGCTGACGCTCTTATTTGTGTTATGTAAGAGTGTTCTGCCAATCAAGATGACAGTGAACTGAAGGAGTGAACGTGGCGTTCACTCACAATAAAAGTATGGTCTCAATCAGTGGATTCCCATGGCCTTTCATATTGGTAAGGTCACACGCGAGAGATATGTATTTTCCATTCTCATGCAGGAACAATCGCGCAGCAATCAATTCATCCAGTGCTGCGATAGTCTCTTTTTCCGGTAAATCAAATTTTTCCTCATGCAACTTTCGCTGCAATTTTTCAAAAGAAACGGTGGTATCGCATAATTCTATTATCCGCTTCTGGAACCTTGTAGTTTCATGGAATGGCGCAACGCGACAAGGACGAGAATCGAAGATAGTCATTTGCCCAGATTGACTTTTGACATACCCCATGATTGGGGGATTACCGTTTTTCCAAACTTCCATCCATGATTCCATCGCTGCATTGAATTCCTTCATGGCAGCTGTCTCGTTTTCGTCTGCTGGCTTCACAAATTCAAAAACGAACGCCATATCCTGAAGAAAGTGGCCGGCATTGGGGTAGATGGCTGCGTAGAGAGGGTGAGGGCGAAAATTACCATGCTTTCCTTTTTTTACATCTTGAAACAAGGGGCTAAATCGTTGAAGAATGACTGGTCCGACCGTGTTTGGGGGTTGAAAATGCGAAACGAGAGGGACAATTTGTGCCATTCGATCATATCCGTCTATGGGTTCGCCGGGAATATCGGTGATAATATTCCATTGAACATCCAATTCGTATTCTCGCGACCATTTTAGTAGTTGTAGATTCTTAAAAAGAGTTGTTCCCTTTCCCATATGGCAAAGAATTTCCGTATCGAGAGATTCGATGCCGGGTTGATATGAAACGACACCCGACTGTTTCATGGTAAAAAGCTGTTGTCTTGTTAAAGAGGAGCGGGTCTCCATGAAAATTCTTTCCAATCCGCCCTTTTCCGCGAGTGGCAAAAGAACATTCCGAAAAATTGACGGGTGAACAATATTATCCATGATTTGAAGACGCGAGATTCCGTAGTTCTCTGTTTGGGTTGTTATTTCGGCAAGTATACGTGCTGATGATTTGCGCCGGTATCCCGCGTTCTCTCCATTTAGTCCACAAAAAATACATTTTGACCGATCTCCCCACCAGCATCCCCGTGAGAATTCAATAGGGAGAGAAAGATCTATATCAGAATTTATATTGTAAAGAGCCAGAGTATTGAAAAAATCCTGATAATCAGGAAGAGGCAATGCATCCATGTTAGGAGCGATTGCAGGGCTAGTGTTGATTATCTTCTTATTGTCGTTTCGGAAAAGCACACCGGAAACGCCAGTTGGTTTACCATTTTTTTCCCAATTGTAAATCGCGTCCACTATCGCCACTTCTCCTTCTCCATCCACAACCCAATCAATGAAAGGAAATTGCGCTAACCAAGCAATTGCCGCGGGGCCTTGACAATTAGGCCCGCCGAATACGATAGTTAGTTTCGGCCATCGCTTCTTTATCGCTTTAGCCAATGCCAAAGAGGCGTTTTGTTGAGCGAATACGGAAGTGAATCCCACTATATCGTACTGACCCCAATTTATGGTTTCAACGCAATGGTCGATAAATCCAGTTGAGGAATCTACAAGATTAACAATGTCTCGGAAAAGGTGAACCGTGGGTTCCTTGGTTGAATTTTCGACCGTTTCAGCGATTTGATCCAATTTTGAGATAAGTTCCGATTTTGATATGTTGTGCGAAAACACCAACTCCCCAAGTATCCACTGTTTTGAAATGTAGTCATACGAATCAGGAGCCTCACAGAAATGTCTGAATGCCACGTTAAGATAATGGACGTCCACTTGATGCCCAGCATTGCTCAAAACACTTTTTAATTGGCTAAGGGCCATGGATGGTATATTGATGCTGACAAAAGGTAGCGATAGCAGTAATATTTCAGCCATTGAAAATAGAGATAATTGAATTTTAGAATATTGTTTTCACGACGTGCGTTACAACACCACCACCAGATGCTCCGTCCAAGTCTGAAGATTTGAGAGCATCGGTAATGCTTTGCGATTGCTCTTTAGTGAGATCAATATCCATCTCCTTGGCTACTCCAACCGGGTCTTTTTCGAATCGACGACGAAAGTCATCATCTTCAATCAATTTAGCGATTAGGTTTTTCATTTTTTCTCTCCTTGTATTGTTTGGGTTACTAAAGAATCAGGGATGAGAATACATCCCTTTCATCATTTTGTTGACTCTGCGCTTTCTCCATGCGTTAGCCGCAACATGAAGAATATTAGTAAACTCAGAATGACTGGTAATTGCCTCACAAAGATGACAGTAGTTCACAAAGCGTCGCTGGGAAAAGGAGGCATCCCGTTTCACCAGAAAAGGAACAAAAAAAACGGGACCATCCTTCAGAAGGATTTCAAGAAAGATATCCTGGTCCATTCTTTTAAATAGAGTATCAATATTATCGGTTTGCGCATTTCCATATTTGATGGCATCATTCCAGCCAACACTGCAACAGGGATACGCTGAACCATCAGGCAAAATGGTCAACATGTCTTTGCTGCCACACGCCTGCTCTGGAACATTCTCGCAATAGATGCAAGCGTCAGCTAAATATGCCTTGTTGGCTTCCGAAGTCGGTATGTAGGGAATTTCCTGAATTGAGACAGTCGAGTTTATCAGACGATCACCGACATCGCCAAGTATTTGATGCATACGTCGTGTTTTACGTGTGACAACTGATTTAATCATGTAGGAAATGCCATTTTTCAGACATGCATCAATGACGTTAAGGACGTGTTCTTTCGGAATAAATTCCTGGTGGAAATCATCAAGACTGACACCTATGTGACGCAGACCCGCATCTGCCAGAGTACGCGCTTTTTTTGATGCCTCCTTTCTGTTTGATCCCCAATATCCATTAGTCATGCATGAAATTTCTGATGCCCCACGTCGACGAGAGTGAATTACTAATTCCAGCAAATTATTATAGCGTAAGAACGGTTCTCCTCCCGTAAAACTAACGGCAAATGCACTGTTGTTTTTTTTTGCGTAATCATGCATAGAAGAAATGTATTCAAGGGCATCTATCTGAGACATATTTCGACGCTGATTCATTAAAGACGAATCCTGTTCGAAACAGTGTTGACAACGGGCGTTACATTTTTCTGTAAGAACAAGTGTCAGATGCTTTTTCATTATTTACTCCTCCGAAAATGAGTCGCATTCTCAGATTTTTTCAGATTGTGGCGATTTTCAGATGTGTTTAGTTTAAGCGCGAAAAATATCCTGTCAAAAAATTGTTAACTATTCAGCGGAAGCAGCCAGATTAGATTCAGAGAAATAATGTAACCGGCAACAGAACGGCGTTATAGATTTCTACTGGTGCTGTATCCCATGAACCACCCCGAATTTTGCGGAGGCTCCAAAATTGATAGGGGACTGGTGTTGAGGGTCTGTTGCCCAAATAGGTTGCCAAAAGATATCTTTCTTACATCAAGCTGATATGCTTGTGCTCATTCAGGAGGTGCTTCCATGATGGGCTGTCAGCCGCCGTCTCAACACAGTCTTTTTGTTACCGGGTTTTCTCTGGATAAAAGAATTCGCCAGGATCATCCACTTCGCAAAATTTCAAATGTTGTCGATTTCGAGTTCATCTATGAGGAAGTAGCGAGTAAATACGGCAAAAAGGGGAATGTGTCAGTGCAGCCGCCAGTGATTTTGAAGCTTATGTTGCTTTTGATTTTTTACAGTAGAAGTCGGAGGGACGGACGTCAGATGTGATCCCTGGCCAGTAACTCAACCAGCATTATTTTGAATGATTTTATATCCCATTGATTTTGCGATGGATTTTATTCTATTTAGTCGACTTGTTTGAAACTGCGCTTCGTAACTTTCTTCAC
>JBNKCR010000047.1:0-8760 GCA_050287845.1 Polyangia bacterium | reverse complement strand
TGCGGCGGCAGAGGTGGCGACACCGAACATCACCCAGTCTTTCATGCGATGCTCGTGTAATGCCAACCATCCGTAGAGAACCCCGGCGGTGACGGCCAGAATGGCAAGGGTGTACATGCGGGCTTCGTGGGCGTAAATGAGAACCGCCGGTGTAAAAAGCGTGATGACCCCATAGATAACCGCGCATTTTTCACCCACCACCCGGCGAACAGGCCCGGCGCCCAGGGCCACAATCAGCACCGCCCCCACAGCGGAAAGCACCCGCAGCGCCGCCTCACGGATACCGCTGGCATTCTTCACAAGGTCCCTATCTATCTGGACGATTCTGCGCCAATGACGCCTATTGAAATTCGCGCCAAAGCCAGACGACTGAAAGCCAGTCGGGGTCTGGGGCTGATTGTGATTGACTACCTTCAGCTGATGCAGGGAAGTGGAAGACGGCAAAGCAACCGGGAGCAGGAGATTTCGGAGATCTCTCGGACCCTGAAAATGCTCGCTAAAGAAGTGAATGTGCCCATTATCGCTCTGTCCCAGCTTAACCGGGGACTGGAAAGTCGGCCGGACAAGCGCCCCATGATGAGCGACCTTCGCGAATCCGGCGCCATCGAACAGGACGCGGACATCATTATGTTCGTTTATCGCGATGAAGTGTACCACGAGGACACCGAAGACAAGGGTATCGCCGAAATCATTATTGCCAAACAGCGTTCCGGCCCAACAGGCATGTGCAAACTGGCGTTTCAGGGGCAATACACCCGATTCGAAAATCTGGCGCACGATGCCCCACCGAACGGCTTCGCAGACGGACCGCCGCCATTCTCCAATGGAGACGGCGACTACTGATTCATCACGCTATTCTGTTGCTGTCCTAAAACATAAACCGAAGCAGTAATCCCGCCAGATAGCTGGCGCTGTTGGCCAAAACGGCGGCGGCAACGGCGATTCGAAAGCCAATCGGTCTGGCCAGCCCCCAAAAAACAAATATCTCCACGAAGGTCACAATCAGTTCACCGCTAATCATGTAGGTGGTGTAATCGTGAATCACCAGAGGCCAGACAAACCAAAAGAGAGGATGGGTCAGCGTGGTTCCCGCAGCAGCCGCCAGGAGCACGCGCCATGTGGCAGGCTGTTTCGAAAGCTGTTTTTTTCTCCGCGCCACTGCCCAATATATCGGCACCTCCACCGACTGGGTCAGCGCAAATGCCTTGAGCCACAAAGGAAACACCGCAAAAAATACGTCATGAGACATTGGCAGGGATACCTTATTAGAAAATCAACTCATACAGAGTACCGGGCAGAGAAAAGGATGAACGCCCTGGGACGATGATGCTGCATGCCGCATCGTCTGTCGTTGAGCCATTGTCAGCGGTCTCGCCGTCATTGTTTTCATCGTTCTCATCGTTGTCGCTTTCATCGCTGCCTTCCAAATCATCATGGTTTTTGTCGTCATCAGCAGCTGAATCCGAATCATCCGTGGCGTCATCACCCACATCCCCATATGTATCTGTGGTATCACGGGGATCTTTGTCCGTCGCATTGTTGCAGGCCATATCCACGTCATCAACCTCAATCAACGGCACATCAATCCACGAAAGGTCTTTCCAGTCACCTGACGCGGTGTTTCTGGTAAAAAATTCGTATTGGTACTCACCTGGCGCCACACAAACGTCTGTAATCTCGAAACGATACACCGTCTGACACCAACCATCGCAATCATCCACACCGTCATTGTCGCAATCGGCATTGCACCGTTCTTTTTCACAATAGGTTTCCCGGCACTCCATTTCACCGGTTTCACTGTTTTCCAGGCAGTCGCCCCAGCAATCAAGGTTTCCATCCCCGTCACAGTCGTTGCAAACAGTTCGGAAAAACTCGGCGTCTTCGCAGCCTTCACAGGTTTCTTTGAGACAAAATTCCGATGGTTCCATCTCTATATCCGACCATCTGCACTCGGGGGCGCCCGTGTATATCGCATCGTCAGCGGAAAACGTTCTATCGGTGAACACTTCAGCGCTCTCCTCGCCACTGTTTCGCGTCAGTTTGAATGTATCGCTGAGTCCCGGCTCGCCAGAATCCGCCAGTTGCAAAACAATTTTAACGTTCTGGTCCTCCTGAATCATTTCAAAAACAGACGGCGGCATGCCATCGTTGGCATAAGCAGCCAGCGGGAAAAGCATAATACTGGCAAGGGTGGTAAGCTGTCGCACCAATAGACTCTCCGTTTTAAGCATTTCGTTCCTCCGTTTAGTAAAATTAGAAAACACCCTGTTTAATACACACAGCATGCCAAGCGCCCCACATTCGGCGCGAAACATATCCTCACCGCAAGCAACTCACCTAAATCATTAAACTTTTAATTCGCATCATACTGCCTGACAACCGGTTTCTCCATTGTTCTCACGGCACAGACTGTGTCAGTAAATCAAATATTAAACATTAAGTCCGTTGTAAACTGGCATGCAAACACTTATTAACATCAGTTCCCATAGAGGCTTTAGGATGGATAAAAACCATTTTGTCTTTATCTTCCATTTGGAGAAATTGCCGAATTTTCGTTTATGTTTGATTTCGTGAACACGAAAATAGCATTTCTCTGAAGAAATCTGCATGAGAAAATGTGACTGATGTTCGGTTTCACTCATAGGTTAGTCTTTAAGCCCTCCCCATTCAATGACGAAAATCGGTTCGAGCCCGCAGTTTCTGCTTCCGACAATCCGATCTCTCTTCGGATGTGCCCTTCCTGCATTTTGGGATTGAAACGCGACAAGGTTGCGCAAAACTGTTCGTATTTTTTTGCGGATGAGTAGTGCCAATATCAGCTCAGTGAAATGAATCTTCATACACATGGCGGCTTTTCGAATAGATATCCAATAAAGCTTGGATTGAACCAATGAAAAAAGTCGCAAAGTCGCTTCGCAAATTTCGCAGCTGCAGAATATTTATCGAGAATTCGAACACCGTCCCTATCACCTGCCATCACCTTACTATCACCATAAATAGCCGGGGTGCTGTCCTGAGGATGTTTATTTTTTCACATCAACCGTGAAGTCACTGATTTTTGCGCCAATCGGTGAGCCCGACCAAATTTCGAAGCCGGCAAATACATCGGAGAGATACCAACTGGAATCCAGACTCTTGCCGTTGTAATTATTAGAGGTGGCATCATCGAACACTTCTTTTAAATCACAGCTGAAATCCTTCACATCGCCGCCTTTGACAACGTATGAAATCACAGGACGGTTGGATGGCAAATCGGGATACTCCGGTGAAGTGCCGCGATCACCGGCCCATACATCCCAGTCATGCC
The DNA here is from genome assembly GCA_050287845.1 of Polyangia bacterium. Classification (GTDB taxonomy): domain Bacteria; phylum Myxococcota_A; class Polyangia; order JAAYKL01; family JAAYKL01; genus JAFGXQ01. Next base: position 5,453 of record JBNKCR010000047.1, on the reverse strand, counting down.
CGCAGAAGTTGGCTGTGGCAGTGGGCGACCCTCCGATCGGAACATTGCTGTCAGGCATGTGTAGCCAAAGCATGGCAAAACCGGAAACTGCGTCGCCGTATTCTTCGCCACCGTATGGCGGATTATCTTTGGAGAACCAGATGTCATAGGCCATATTGGAACCGCCCAGGCCGGAGCCACTCCATTTAACTGTTGTTTGCGCACTGATAATATCGCTGATTTTTGCAGGAAGATTGTCGTTTCTGCTGGTTGTCAGCGATTTGTTGCCGTTCTGCCCAATATAAATAGAGGGGAAAGAGGCCGGTGCCATACCATCAACAGAACCGCCGGTCAGCTCCTTAATTTCGAAACTGTTGCCTTCATAACCTAAGGTCTGATGTCCGGATTCGTTACCCCAGTAGTTATTTTGAATAATATAACTTTTGCCGTCAACGGTCACCATGGCGCGCGCAAAGTTGTCGTCCTGACCACCATCGCCGCCGAGTTCACCTTTTTGGGGTTCTATTTCAACATCAAAACCGTCAGGCGCCTCATCTGCTGAATTGCCTTCGATGAATCCGCGAACACAAAAGTCAAATTCTGTTTCCTTCGTATCACCAGGCACCAGGAAAACCACCGCGGAGATGTCTTCGCCATCGTAGAAACTACCCGTCCATTCATCTTCATCCAGATAAGAGGCTTCCCAGCATTTGGTATTGAATTCGTCATAGGGCGCAAATACTTTCACACCATCACTCGCCTCACCACCGGTCACACCCAGGTCAAAACACCAGCGTTCGTCTTCATTTGTACCGCCATCCTTGGTTTGTATCTGAATTCGAATCGTTGCTGTGGTCACGTTGCTCTGAATATTCACGGCGATGCCGTTTTCTTTGACTTCGACATTTGGAGGCCCCTCACCTTCAACCGCATCCGGGTCGAAACTGCAGTCCGCATCATCAGCTGATTCATTCAGGTTGAACCCAATAAGTGCCACTGACTCGTAAGTATCGCCAACTGTTCCGGAGAAACAGAAGTTTTCGTCGGCCTTTTTATCTATGAAATCTTCAGGTATGGCAATTGTTTCGACTGTTAATACGTTTCCATCTGCGTCCTCTTCACCGATTTCCATGCCATCTGTGCCAGTCCATGCACAGCCATGCCAATCGCCGATCACGATGTAGCCTGGAAGCGCGCCATCCGTGTCGCTGTCCGTATCGCTGTCCGTATCGCTGTCCGTATCGCTGTCCGTATCGCTATCGCTGTCCGTGTCGCTGTCCGTATCGCTGTCCGTGTCGCTATCGCTGTCCGTATCGCTGTCGCTGTCCGTGTCGCTGTCCGTGTCGCTGTCGGCGTCGCTGTCGGCGTCGCTTCCTGTGTTGCTGACCGAATCAGACCCGCAAGCGGCAAGCCAAAGCACCATGAATAGAAAAAGTATTTGTTTCATTTTCTTTGTCCTTCCAAACATAAGAAGATAAGTTGCAAGTCACTCCAGTAACGTCGGTGTGACAGGGTTTAATCGTAACAAGTTTAAACCTTATGCACAAGTGGGCCAAGTGTTTATACAGGGTGATCGCAAACTTTTGCGATATATCCCGATGTAAAATCTGCTCAGGGGTCCGAACGTGAGGCGCGAGGCGTTTTTGCGCGAAAGCTCGGCCACTGCCTCATTTCAGATATTTTTCAAAACGCTCGGCTTTGTGAGGTGCATCAAACCATATAATCTCCAAAATCCAAGTCGACGATCCGCCGAAGCTCGCACCGCGAGCGAAGCGCGGAATGATGGCCTGAACTGTTATGAATCCGCTTGCAGCCATTTAGACATTGTCGCCTCAATCACATCAAGATAATCATTTTGCCGAACGAGTTCCTCATACCCGGGAACGGCATCGACCCATTTGCCCAGCCGCACGTTTGCGGTTTGAGTGAGATAAAGCGTAGGGAGTCCCATGAGCGCCGGACCATCCATACCGGCGGTGGTCACGCCTATTTGACCCAGAAGACCATGGCGATGACGCAATTCTTCAAACAGCTGAAGCTGACAGCGGCGCATGTCCGGCCCCTGAAACAGCGGTTCTTTCCAGCGAAGGGTCAGGTCCACGCCGCTTTTCGGGACAATCCCTTCAGGAATGGCGTCCCCGAAAAAGATGGGAACCAGTCTCTGGCGTTGCACCGCTTTGGAAATGTTCTCCAGCTCCTTGAAACAGGTGTTTCGTTCGGCATCGTGATCCCCGGTCCGCACCCACAGCAACACCTTCTTATTTGACTTGCCACCCACATTCTCTTCAATCCAACGGGTTAGAGAAAGCCCGGGCGGCGTCGCTCCAAGGAACGCCTCTCGCAGGCGTTTTTGCGCCCCATCGGGATCACGCCTGAATGCTCTCGCAATGATGTCCGTGAGATGTTTGGGGCTCGCCGGTCTGGACTGATACGGCACAATCGCCTCCCCCAGCCCCGCATCGTGAAGAAACCGTTTCGCCTGCGCTTCCTGGGCAGTGTCCGGTTTGATTTGAATGGACAGGCCTGCAAACAGCGCTGCGGCTGCCAGATACCACCCCTCTCCAAAAGAAAAACCGGGGGTGGTATGGAACGTGTATGCGCGGTTTCGCATCGTCACAATTTTCCTGGCACATGCCGCCGCATCCGTCGTTTTAAGGGCAAGCGCTTCCGCCTCGGCAGTTTCCAATTCCTTCGCGAGGCGTGCCGCCTCTTTGGCAGCACACTCTGCATTGCTCACTATCGCCTCCACGCGCTGCCAGCCATCTTCGCAATCCTCCAGCGTGGGTGCCCGCTGGGAACCGCGTGAGAGCTGCCCCGTACCATAACGCGCGTCCTCAGCCCGAGCTGTATGGGCGCGCAACAGCACGCGCTGAATTTCCGAAACCTCACAGCGTTCCTTTGCGTCCAGTGCCGCGGTGGCCAACAGAACCGTTTTTTCCAACCGAGTTCGATAGCGGTTGCGGACGCCCGGCAAATGAAGCGCACCTTCCAGCGACGTCGCCGCAGTCAACATGGCCACAGCCCGTTCCAGGAGGGTTCCTGTGGCGGATTCCTTTCGCGCCGGCAACATCACAGCCATTTCTTCGACCATGTCTTCGGAGTGATGGCGCTGTTGATTTCGAGTTCAACATGGTGTGAGAAGGGCCTCGTGCCGCGAGAGGAAATCCAGTCGATCATCACGGCCAATCCCTCCTCAAGTTTGACTGTCGGCTGATAGCCGAGCAAAAGGCGGGCCTTGTCGGCGCTGCAATTTGCAAAGTAAACCTCCCTGGGACGCTGCTCAATTCGTTTTGGCTCAAGTTCAAAATTCAGCAGCCGGGCAACAGTTGCCGCCAGCGTATTAATGGAGATGAATTCATCATCCGGGCCGATATTGATTACCTCACCCACGCAGGATTCTTCTGTACCCATACGTAATAGCGGGTCCACCACATCAGAGACAAAACTGAAACACCGCTTCTGATTACCGTCCCCGTAAATAAATGGCTGACGCCCCTGCAACATCATGTTGATGAAAATGGCTGCGACATTGCGATACGGGTCGTCGTATCGCTGTCTGGGGCCGATAATATTGTGGGGGACTGCTACCGCCCACTCCATGCCGTGAGTCTCGGCAATATTGGCAAGAAGCTGCTCCGCACTCCATTTGCCGATGCCGTAGGGATCCTGAGGCGCCGGCACCATGTCCTCGGTGAAAGGCACCGCATTGGTGCCGTACCGGGCCATGGACGAACACAGAATAGATCGTTTTACACCGCCCGACACAGCAGCGGAAACAACCCCGCTGGTGGCCGTAACAATATTCTGAGTCACAAGATGGGGAGAAAAAACGGATAGCCCCTCATACGCGGTTGCCGCACAATGATAGACAATATCCACATCTCGCAGCAAAGGCGCAAGCGCCTTGAAATCATTACAGTCCACCCGATGAAACGCCGCGGCTTCCGGCACATTGTCAGGATAGCCGCCAATGAGGTTGTCACAGCCCGAAACCCCATAGCCCTGCGCCAGGCACCTGTCCGCGATGTGACTTCCCAGAAAACCTGCAATTCCCGTTATAAAAACCCGTTTCCCACTCATTGGCGGCACCATATCGGATTTTTTTCAGGAGTGGAACGGCAAAATGATCCTCGCCATTGTCTCCCCTCCGAACCGGCCCGGCGTTATCCCTGTTCCGGTAATCGACCACTGAACCAGCGCTTTCAATCTACCGGAACTGAGCCGCACAGACTGCTGAATTCCCGTGTCCGTTACTCCGCAACGGGATAATACATCCGGCCTTCAAATGTACGTTTATCCGTATCGAGGGTGAACTTGAACTTATCGAAAGTGGCGTCTTTGGGCGTCAGTGTGGACAGGTCAATATTCCGGGGATTCGATTGCCATATGCCTTCGAGGATTTCGCCTGAACTGTCTCGGTCAAAATCCATGTTGCCGTTTTCGTCATGGGCAAAAATGATGCTGTATTCGCCGTATTCCAGACCGTTGAATGTGTGCGTCAGCGTACCTTCGGAGATTTGGCTGAACAGTTTAAACTGAAGGGGGTGTCTGAAATCGCCAAAGGAGTCCTTAAAGAGTGATACAAACATGTTTCCTTTGGGCCGGATGCCGGACACCGTCGCCGTCACTGCACCGCGTTTCTCCGGGACTCTGGGCTTCACGTACACGTATCTGGTGATGTTGTACTGAAGATACTGAGTGGGGGTGGAGACCGTATGGGTTTCTCCCTCCGCCTGCCAGCCCTGCTCAAAGTGGACTATTTCACTGATACTTTTGGCGAACAGGTTGCTGGTGATGTACCAGAACGGCTTGTGTTCTGAAACCAGCTCCTTCCAGTCGTCTCCTTCGTGAAACCAGGGACGAATGGCGTTCAGCACATGGTCGAAGCGCCCCTCAAAGCCATTTTGAGAATGATAATGCACCGCGTCCGGGAAATAATACAGCACCGGTCCCAGGGTGAGTGAGTCGCAGGTAACGATTACATCTCCGGGGTTGATTTTACTTTCAAATTGGGCGGCCAGCTGTCGCATGGGGTGATTGTAGTGTTTGGTGTACACGTCTTTTATCACAAAAAAATTGAGCAGCACAAACGCGCCAATGGCAATGTAAGAGGTCCGTTTTCCCGGTAGCTGCAAAATGGCCATGCTCACCATCAGGGTAAAAAGTCCAAGGCATACCAGAAAATAACGGGCGTAAAAAATGGGGGTAATCCACAGGGAAACGACAATCGCCGTCATCAGCGTTCCCAGATAAATGAAGCTGAGCATGGCGCCGAAGCGCAACAGTGGCCGGTTCCCTTCCCGGACTTTTTTAAAAACGGCCATCACGGCGCCGGCAATCACAAGCGTCACGGAGAGTCCCAGCGCCAGATGCATGGTCAGAGATATTTCTGAATCCGGAAATTGAAACATGTCCTTGTAGGCAAACGGTTGGTAGAATGCGTGAATGACGTCTGTCAACGTGGGCGGTCCCAG
>JBNKCR010000046.1:0-9071 GCA_050287845.1 Polyangia bacterium | reverse complement strand
CGCCGCGCGGTTCGAGACACTCGCTACGCTCGTTCCTCACCACAGCGGCTCTGTTTCCCTAAATTACTGGCCCAACTTAATTCTGTATCCGAATTGTTGCATCGTCTCGTTTTCGAAATTGGTACACCTCGAATAGCTCGTCATTCCCAACTTGATTGAGAATCTGTTGGGGACGCATAACATTGCCCTCTATTCGGCCGCTTGATAAAACAAGTTTCCGGACAGTGGTCATGGGTCGTGTCATTTAAAATTTCCTCAGTAATAATTGGAGATCAGCCCCCGCCACCGGATGCTGTCACAAGGCAGTTATTACATTCCTTGTTAATTTCAATAATACGCTGACAGTACTCTTCTTTTGAAACACTTATCCACTGTCCTTCATCATCTTTGACTTTTGTAAATGAGCCACAGCTTTCGCAAACAGAACAGAAGTACCAGGCAATACCAACTTCGCTCAGTTGTGCAGAAGGTGACATCCAGTTGTCTGTTCCCGGGTCCTCAGTATCGGGATAATGCATAGTATATCCAAAGCCATCTTCACATTCACCATAACAGGTACAAGTTCCAAGACCTGCAATACAGGTAAGCAGATCCGTATCAGTCTCGGTCTCTGAATCGGCAGCTGTATCCGTGTCAATATCCGAACCTGTATCCGTATCTGTAATGGTTCCAGTATCTGTTTGTGTATCAGTAGCAACAGTGTCTGCAGCTGTATCCGTGTCAATATCCGAACTGGTATCCATATCTGTAATAGTTCCAGTATCTGTTTGTGTATCAGTAGCAACAGTGTCTGAATCGGAGTCTGTACTGGACTCTGTTACTGAGTCCGTAGTAATATCCGTTTCTGAATCACCATCTTTTGATGAACTGCCGGACTGGTAGCAAGAAGTGATTACAAGACTTAAAAACATTAAAATTATTATTCTTTTTTTCATAATTAATCCTTAGGGCTTGTCCAGAAATTAACTGGTTAATAGTTACAGTTAACTTTGGTACTAATACACTTCAGGATTAGAAAATGGGCAGTAAAAATAAACTGTAGGCAATATATTCTATCTGGTTTTGGGAAGGTGAGCGTGCTGAATCAAGCCCATTCGAATCTGTCTGTCGGAATATTATTTTCCGTTTTCATGATGTGGCCGTTTCAATCAGCAGGAGCAACGATCAGCCGGAACGCCGTGCCCATCGCTCACGCCCATGTGCCGCCCGAAATTGATGGATTGCTGGGTGACGCTGTCTGGCAGCGGGCGCTTTTTTTTGACCGGTTCCAGCAACAGTCACCAACTCCTTTTGCCCCGCCGGAAAATCAGACTGCATTTGCGGTGGCCTACGATACAACGAACCTGTATGTGGCAGTTCGCTGCTTTGTCGACAATGTGAACAACATTTCGTCGCGGCTGGTTGTCAGGGACCGGGATGGTGATTTTGATAAGGTGGAACTGATCATCAGCCCGATGGATGACGGCGAAAATGCATACGGTTTTCTGGTGAACCCGGATGGGATATCCCAGGACGGCGTGTGGATCAATGATTCCACGTTTGATCGGAACTGGGATGCCAACTGGCGGGTGGCCACGGCGCGTTCTGAAGATCAGTGGACAGCGGAGTTCGCCATTCCCTGGGACCAGATGCGGTTTTCAGGCCGTCTGGAGCAGTTGGGGTTTCAGATAAAGCGGTGGAATTCCCGCAAGCACGAACTGGTGGTCTTCAACCCCAGGCCAGCGGGAGTTCCCGGCGAGGTGTCCCGAACAGGACGGGCCATCGGAATCAGGCGCCTGTCCCCCAGGTTGCCATTTTCACTCCGCCCCGAAGTGGTGACCAGCTACACCATGAAAGACAGCGGCAGTGAGAGCACGGTACCCACAGGCGGATTGCTGAGCGTTGGCGGATATGCCAAAGCCGGAATCGCCCCCGGATGGACGCTGGATTTGGCGCTGCATCCGGATTTTGGCGAAGTGGAAATGGATTCAGCCCAAATCAATCTCACCAACATCGAAACGGTCTACGTGGAAAAACGGCCGTTCTTCCTTGAAAACAGACAGTTGTTCGATACGCCAATTCAGCAGTTCTACAGTCGCCGGCTGGGCGGGCCACCTGCCCTGCCCGATGTCAATGACAACGAAACCATTGTAATGGCACCACTGACCGCCCCCATCGCCCTGGCCACCAAATTCTCCGGGAAAAATGCCCAGGGCGTTTCCCTTGGGGGAATGCATATTCTGTCCGCCCCGACCCGGGTTGAAATTCGCGATGACGATACCCGACTTACCCGCACGATAACGGCTTCATTCTGGACCCATGACAATGTGATTCGACTGAATAAAATGTTTCCGAACGGAAGCAATATCGGTTTGCTGACTACTGGGCACACCCCTGAAAATCACATCGATGCGGCATACACCGGCGGCGCTGACTGGCGCATCTTCTGGAAAGAGAAGGAATATGTGTTCAAGGGACAGATTGTTGCATCCGCTGTGCAACCGGACGACGAAATTGATGCCGACTTTCAGCCGGGACTGGGTCTGTACGCCCGACTGGGGCGTCAGGGGGGAAATTTTTTCCGTCCGAGTATTCAGTACGAGTATCGGAGTGTGGACTTCGATATCAACGATATGGGATATCTGGATCGGAATGACATTCAGAAGCTGTCAATGGTTCTGGATTTTCCCTTCACTTCCCAGTCGCGATGGTTCTATGAGTTGTACACCGGGATGTCGCTGTCCACGGGATGGAATCAGCAGGGCCAGAAGTTGGAACGGACCATGGCAGCCTATCTGAAGGTGAAATGGCGAAACCGGATGTGGACCTATCTGGGGGCTTACGGAAACCTCGCCCGTTACGATGATATGGAGTTTTCCGATGGGCCGGCCCTCCGGAGAATTCCAGGTGGCGGGGGGTGGCTCAGCGTGGTGACGCCGGAAGATCGACCCATTGGCGCCGTTTTCGATGCCAATTTCGGAACCGATGACACCGGCTACTACGTTGTCCTGAAACCCACACTGCAACTCCGTCTGGGACGGGTGGAGACTGAGCTGTATTACCGGCTGGTTCGGGCGAAAGACCGGGAATCCTATGCGGACACGGTGTATCTGGACGGCGGGGAAAACGAATATATTGTATCCAGACGAAATCAGCTGGAATCGGACGTTGGTTTAAAGACCACCATTATCCTGGCCCGCTATTTATCCGCGGAGTTCAACACCCAGTTGCTGGCATCCAAAGCCCATTATCACGATTTCAGACAACTGCGGGCCGACAGTCGCGAAACGCCCACCAACTACAGCGGCAACCCCGATTTCGGAAAAACCATCTGGAACACACAGGTATTGCTGAAATACGAATTTCATCCCCAATCCTTCGTGTACCTGCTGTACAACCGGAAAAGTTACGGAGACGTCAACGCCTCCCCATACACTTTCTCCCGTACCGTTCGCACGGTCGATCAATTCACTACCCAACAGTTTCTGCTCAAGCTCACCTATCTTTTCTGAGCCTGTATAGATGTGACTGAGACTATCAATCGAGTGCAAAAACAGCTTGCAGCAGGTGGATTATTCTCTTCAACAAGTTTCAGTTTCCATGAACGCGCCATTTTTTCAGCTGCTTTTCCCGTGTGATAATGACATTCCAACTGGCTGGCCCAGACACATCAGTCCGTTCAGTGGAATATCGCCAGTTGCATCAGACCTTGCGTTCCAGATGTATCCGTTGGCTGGATACGCACGTTTCCCACTTCCAGACCCACTTTAACATGAGTGTTGTAAAACCAGTTCAACGCACCGGTAACTGTTTGTGTGCGAGTGTCTGTATCGTCAAAATTCGGAAAGAATACGGCGTAACGGACACCGGGCTGCAGTGTACCGACGGGCAATGAAATACCGTACAACACGTCCGCGTTCACGCCCCCCCCCTGAACCGCTTCTCCATTGAGAGGGGCGTCCACATGGCCGATATACTCCACTTCTGCAACCATCCCCCGGTGCTTCAACGCGATATTGAATGCGTACGCCCAGAGTGTTCGTTTGGTGCGTCGCACTCGAGTGATATCATCACTGACAACGGAACTTGCTGACAGCGTGGACACCGGTATCACAGCCATACCGGCACCGACATGAAGCATGTCTAAGAAACGGGCATCAATCCTGGAGACAATTTCAACAGATTCATCTGTGCGATTGAACTGCTGGCCCTGCCCCTGCCATGGCAACGCGTCTTCCAGCCCGTTGAATGCGCCCACCATATACTTGACCTGTTTCTCCGCCGTATGACCTTTTATGGCAATTCCTTCGCCTCGACCTGCCAACCCCAGCCGTCCTTTGGTATATTTGAATTCCGGGCTGACATCAAAGAAATTCCAGTTTCCCCAGTAGTCGGTGTATTGACTCGTGAATCCTTTCTTGAAGCGTCCGATGTGGATGTTGAACAATGGATGAATCTCAAGCCCGGCGTCGAGATCGTAGAGTTCAACCACACGATCGCTGCTCATGGGCATGGCCATGATATGGGTGCGCAATGACACAAAATTGAACAGTTTTCCTGTGAACATGAGTGATGCCCGGTGAATGCCGAATCTCACAGGCTCGTCAGTCACCAGACCAAAAGGCTTTCCCGATTCATCGTCAAAGTCTGCAAGAGCCACCGCCTGCCCCCCCAGCTTCAGTTGCCAGTTGAAAACTTCTGATTGATTTGTTTTTTTGGAAACACTTGCTTCAACACTGTTTTTATCATCGGACATCTGAGAAAACGCAAGCGTTGGTAACAGCAGAATGACGACGAACAGCGAGAGTTGTTTAAAAAGATGCATATAGACCTCCAGGTGTGTGTCCCGTTTATTTCGAACGGGTGAGACGGTAAACTTCGTCTATGCCCTCTGGAGCCAACAATGATTAATGAAGTGTCACTCAATCAGAAAAAATCTGTCTGGACAAATACGGAACGAATTCAATTCTGGCGAATTGTCTGGGGATTAAGACTATCTGAACAATCATGGCCTTTAAATTTTTTTAATACGGACGCGCACTTCATGCTCTTTTTAGATATGAGTGCATATATTCCCACCGCAACCATTGTTGTCGTAACGACCACTACGTATAAAAATGAATTTGGTACAAACAATTTGTAGAAAAATGACCCCAACACCGCAAATGCCACAAAGGGACAAATCAATCCCCATTGTGATACATGGAACTCCTTTTTGAAAAAGTGCTTTTTAAAATACGGTTTCAGCAGCGACATGCCAAAGGCCATGTACCAGACTTCAAAGGCAAAGGAAAGCACGATAATCACCTGGCCCAGCCAATGTATATGCGCGTCAAATTGCCGTCCCATGTAATGGACAAGTCGAAATCCCGAAATGGCGTAAATGGTAACATTGGGAATGACAATTAATAAACTGGGTAAAAACTGCTTGGCGGGTAAACCATCGGCGCTGAAATGACTTTTAAAAATAGCAATTGTTTTCACCGTAAGTAAAAACATTCCCATAGATCCGGAGGTAATGCTCATGAATGCAGCCATGTGTGCAACGGCCGGGTCTTTACTCATGGCCGCAATCCCGGTACCGGTAACTGTGACCATGCCGAGCGCAAAAGGATGCAACAACCAGCCGAAGTTGATTTTGTTTACATCAAAGGATTTTGCAAAGGAAATACCCAGTAATTTTATTTCCATTCGCATCAGCGCCAGCCATAACACTGCCCATGCAACTAATGCCGGCAGCATAAACATTTGAAGATTCTGTGCGAAGGCGGGAATAAAAAATCGTACAGATGCGATAAACACGTTGAAGGTCATGGCCCCGGAAATAAACGGCGCCAACACACCGGCATTTCGAAGCGGGTCAACAATAAAGTCTTTGTATGATTTTGTTTTCAACCATGGCACCAATCCCAATAAAAATTTTGCAGTAAGAAATAAATGGAGGAGTGTAAATCCCACCATGATCGTTTCCATCCCAATGAAAATTACATTTTTCCACAGCGGTAACCCATCGTGGCCCATGGTCGCCAATGAAATAAGGCCTTTGCCGGCATGATGTGTGTACTGAAAAAAAGCAAACGGTATGACGGCAATTCCGCCTGCGCCAAGTGCTGCAAGAAATATCAGAGGATTGAATTCGAGGTTTGCTTGAGAATTAGATTTCGGAGTTAGCATTGGATCCTTCCCTGTGCGCCGAACAATGGCGTACGTTGGTGTGCCGTTTACAAGGGCATCGTTGAATTCAGCGTAAAGGAGTCAGGACTGAATAAAATCGTGGCACATTTTTTTTGATTTTTTACCGATGCGAATAATACGACGGATAAGAGATGAGGATTGTATCAAGGCGGTGAAGTTCGCCTGATTTTCTAGCAGTTTCAGCTTTATCATCATCTCCACGTTGGCATTGATACAAATTGAATAGCTCGGTTTGCATTTTTCTTTACCTGCTCGGCGGGATGACTGACAATTGTGCTGTTATGACAGAGGGCAAAAACATTTTACGCACCAGAGACATTTCAAAGGAAAAAGATTTAGATGTATATCAACGTACAGCTGCGTTTGCACAGCTGTACGCGGACCCTGTGCGGCTGGAACTGCTCGATGTTTTATCACAGGGGGCCCGTTCGGTGGAATCGATTTGCGAAATCTGCGCCCTTTCTGTAAAGACAGTGTCCCATCATCTGCAGAAACTGTTGCAGGCCGGTCTGGTCACCCGGACCAAACAGGGGCGCAGGGCCATTTACGCGATTGCGGATGAGTTTACTCCGATTCTCATTGCCATACTGCGTCAGCTTGCCCGAACCGCCGCGCTGGCTGACGAACCGTTTCGTATCGAACAGCACGGTGATCGGATTCACGCCCGGGATCTTATTTCGCTGGTGCGGCATAACAAGGTGTTGGTCATCGATGTCCGCCCCGCAGACGAATATATGAATGGGCATCTTCCCGGGGCAGTATCGATTCCCGGGGATTCACTGCACACCCGACTGGATGAGCTTCCCAGAGACAAACCCATTGTTGCCTTCTGTCGCGGTCCATATTGCAAACTGGCGGACCACGCGGTGACGCATTTAAAAAGCAGGGGGTTTATGGCAATCCGTTGTGAAGAGGGTGTTGCCGAACTGATGAGGTTTGGCATTTACCTCGAAAAGCAAGGGTAATTCTCTTCTCCAGCCTGCACCTTGTTTCAGAACTGTTTGAAGCTTCATTTCTTTGTGTTCATGTCGATTGTCAATATCGACGTCTGATGTTTTTTTCTGGACGTCGGACGCGGCTAATATTCCAATACACATTGGAATAATATTGTGCAATTTAGTGGCATGTCATGTTTTTTAGGGGTTGACATGGAGAAAATGGCATTTATTGTCTTTGCACCATTGGAATAATGCAGTGGCCGATTTTACCATGAAACCGTCGGATGAAAAAGACAACTGACGTGCTCTCCGAAAGAAGAAACCCCATGAAAGTACTTCCATCCATTTCTGTCAGACCCCCTGAAATAACCATTCGTCAGGAGATTTGCGCCGGTTGTGCTGCCTGTGTGCCCGCGTGTCGAAAGGGGGCGATCACCGTTGTGGACTACTTTGGCGTGCTAAAAATTGAGCCGCGAAAATGTACTCGCTGCGGAGACTGCGTAACGGTTTGTCCGAGCGGGGCCATTCAAATTTTCGAACTGCCCGATTCACGTGCAACCGGGACAAGGCGGTGACTGTCATGAAATTGTTGCAACTGCTGCAAAAGAATCTCACGTGGAGCATTCCCCTGTTTATGGTGATGGGGTTGATTTACGGTTCTCTGTATGACGCGTCTTCTCTGAAGACCGCGATTCTTCCCCTCACTTTTTTGATGGTTTATCCAATGATGGTAAATTTGAATATTCGAAAGGTTTTTTCCCGTGGCGGGGTCAGACTCCAAATTGTTACTCAGCTATTAAACTTTGCACTGATTCCGTTTCTGGGGCTTTCGCTGGGCAAATTGTTTTTTGCCGACAGGCCCCTGGTTGTTCTTGGACTTCTGCTTACAGCGTTGTTGCCGACTTCGGGGATGACGATTTCGTGGACCGGATTTGCCAAAGGCAACATGCCTGCAGCGGTAAAGATGACTGTGTTCGGATTAATCCTGGGTTCAATGCTCACTCCGCTGTACCTGCAGTTCATGGTTGGGGCCAGTGTGGATATACCGCTGCTCAAGGTGTTTCAACAGATTATTATTGTCGTGTTTTTGCCCCTGGGGCTTGGATTCGCCACCCAGCAGCTGCTCATTCGAAAATACGGAATGGACCGGTATCAAAAGGACATGAAGCCCCTATTTCCGCCGTTTTCAACTCTGGGTGTTCTCAGCATTGTATTTATCGCCATGGCGTTAAAATCGAAAACGATTCTGGCTGAACCGCTGGTGCTGCTGCAGTACCTGGTTCCGCTGGCGTTGCTGTATGCGGTCAATTTTCTGGTCAGCACACTGGTGGGTCGAACTTTCTTTTCCCGAGGAGACGCCATCGCCCTTGTGTATGGCAGTGTGATGCGAAATCTCTCCATCGCCCTTGCCATCGCCATGACGGTATTTGGCAAAAGCGGTTCTGAAATTGCGCTGATTATCGCCCTGGCCTACATCATTCAGGTGCAAGCCGGTGCATGGTATGTAAAAATTACCAGCCGCATCTTCGGGCCGGCTCCCGATGAGGTACCACCCGCTCCGTCAACCGGCACCTCATCGTCAGTACGGCGCGCCCGGTCGGCACAGTAATTCCCCCACGCATCCCGTCTGCACCGGCCTATCTTTGGTCCCCACCTATGATCCGCTACTTATGGTCTCTACCTGTGTCAACCGGGCACCCTGGTACCCGACCTATGGATCTACCCATTTCGCGTGCATTCATCAGCAGCTGCGTCAAAAGTCCTTTCCGTTTCGCTTCCGTTTCGCTGACAGTGATTATTTCACTCAAATTTCACGAATTTTTGCACCAGAATTTCAGCATGTCCGAGCAGTGGTGGCTGGCGCACTCCGAGTACGTCGGCGTGACGCAACCCACACCGCGAAGGAGACCGCAACATGGGCATGCACCCCAGATGGATTCAGGCAGACAAAGTATATGC
>JBNKCR010000045.1:0-79232 GCA_050287845.1 Polyangia bacterium | reverse complement strand
AGGACAGTGGTCGAAATAAAATTGCCAACATGGCATTTGCTGCGCCGGACCGGCAAGGCGCGAGGAGCGGAACATACCGGGGTATGCGACCGACGAGCAACGAAGTCGGGCGGGATGCAGCGGAGGCAAGGTGCCAATTTTACAATGATCACTGTCCTAAGCGCCGGGATCATAGGGAACACCTGAATCGTCATACCAATGGCAATCTCGTGAGCATCATATTCCCTGGGTGCACATTCTGAATATTTCAACTTTTGATTTTATAGATTTGCTTGTCGGAGATCAAGAAAGGAAAAGAGTGTTAGTCGATCGAATCGTCGTACCATTCGCACTGGTCTGCGATAGTGCATTGATTTTCATCGGTAATATCATCACAGTCAATCATTTTACCTTCACACACGTATTCACACACAATGCCAGTGGGAGTAGTAGAATCTGAATCTGAATCTGAATCTGATTCAGAATTCGTATCTGTATCCGTATCCGAGTTTGTATCGACAAGAGAATCGCTGTCGGTCATAGCATCAGAACTATCTGAGGAATCAATAATTATGGAAGTGTCACGTTGAATGGCGGAGTAATCCGTGCAGTATTCAACCAGATCACAATTCGGAACATATGGCAACAGTTTACTGTCTGAATGACACCGACCAAGCATGACGTTGTATCTTTCGCATTTTCGTTCTTCCGGGCTGAACTTATTCCAGCATTTTGCATCCGAACAACCCGAAAATACGCTGATATAGAAGGCGATTGCGATAGACTTGTACATATTTATTTCCTTTGTTTGTGTGTTCACGCTTTTTGTCAGACGCGAATCGCTTTTACTCCACATAGATTTGAATACAACACCCTGTGGCTGAACACCAGTAGCGGCCGTTTTCATCTTCGCCGAGATTCTCGCGGGATTCAAGAAAGGAAAGGATTGTCAGTCAATCGAATCGTCGTACCATTCGCAATGGTCTGCACTGTTGCATTTGCTCTCACTGGTGATGTCATCACAAGAAATCAGTTCTCCCTCACACTTGTATTCACACACAATGTCGGTGGGTGTGCTAGTTTCAGAATCTGAATCTGTCGACAGCTCAGTATCGGTATCGTCCATAGAATCGGTTTCTGCAGACATACCGCTGTCAATTGCTGGATAGTCGGTGCAGTGCTCCACGATATGGCAGTTAGGCAGATAGAATCGTCCATCAGAAGAATGGCATCGAGAAAGCATAGCACCGCTATAATAATCACATGTACGATCTTCAGGTGCGATTTTATTCCAGCATTTCGCCTCAGAGCAGCCGGAAAGTATATAGAAGCAGAGTGCTATGGCGCTGATTGTGATTGACTTGTACATATTCATTTCCTTTGCTGTGTGTTCACGTCTTTTTTGACGGCGCAAATCGCATTTATTCGACATAGATTTGAATGCAACAACCAGTCGTTGAACACCAATATCGGCCATTTTCATCTTCACCAAGATTCTCGCAGTCTTCATGGTCAACACAGGCTTGAATTGCGCAATCTCCTGAGTTTAAAACGCCCACATTGAATCCATCCACCGGTTCCATCGTTGTCGGGTCATAGCCGGCGAATCCTTCGGTGCACTGGAAATCACACTGCCATGTGGCGCAGTAGCCATATCCGTCTGGACAATCAGTAGCCGGATCGTGTCCTTTGGATACCACCATATCCGATGCGGACATCAACAATGCCAGGGTGGCGCCACTGGAATTGGAAACCAATTGCGATGCATTCGCTGCGAACGCGGGATCCAGGAGATATCGGTTTTCCTTTTTATCTTTACTCGTAGCGCTGTCATCCCATGCCCAGTTTCCCAAAAACTGTTTGTTGTCCACGGCAACAGCTTCAATCAGCTTTTTGGCGCTGGCCAGGTCTTTCTTTTCTTGAAGGGCGCTGTCCCAACAGAATTCTTTCCACCACCGATAGGCATTTTGAATCACATCATATTTTGTAAGCCCACGCGGTTCCCAGAACAGTTTATGCCAGGCAGTGCTCATGGCATTCTCATACGCGCCATGGCCATATGACATGGTGCCTACGAGGTGATGGGGAACACTGGTATCGCCCAGCGCATGAAGCGGCCAACCCAGATTTTTCGAACCGGAAGGATCTTTCTTGAATTCCGCCCACCCGTATTCGCCAAGACTGGAAAGTGATGCAAATTCGATATGCCCCATGTTTTCAATTTGCCATTGCCAGTTTTCGACACGCGGGGTGTCATCGTAAGGACCATAATTTTTTACGCCAGTGTTCTCTGCGGCGTGTATTGTGAGACCCGTGAGATCGACCGCTGCCATTACAACCATATCCAGTGCCCCCGGGTTGCCTCCCGGACCAGCCCACTCCAAGTCAGTGCCTGGTATATCATTGTACTCCCCATAGCCCTCACGGTCGACATTCATCATATGCCACATACCTGTGTATTTACTCATTTTATGAGAACCAACCCCGTTGACAGACGCCTTGAGTTCTTCAATCGGTGGCCTTTGGGTATAATGGTTGAAGTCGCAGGACTTTCCTGAAAATAATCTGCCGAGACATCTGAAACCGGCAACGAGGGCGACAAAAGGATTGGCCAGTGTCCACGATGTCTGAATGGTTTGTGTTTCAATTTCTGTTAAAATTTTACCGCCAATGGTATTCGATACCTTGAACCACATGGTTCGATCGCTCCCCAGATCATCAACTTTTGCTGCCCAGCGACCCAATACATATCCGAGTGCCTGATAGCGATCCTCTATACTATTTGTGATCCCCATAAAGCATGACCCTGATGTCCATTTGCGCTCAAAATTGATGTACTGCGGAATTTCACTGATTAATTTATTGTGAAATGCTTTCATATTGTCAGCCGGATCATATGCACAGTGCTGTGCCGGATTGAAATAGACAGTATAGCATTTTTTTGTTTCAGTACCCATCGAACCCGGTATCGTATGTGAGTATTCAATGTTCGCGACGCGATATTCCTCGTCGTTAATTTGCGCTTCCAGCAACGGCAACTGAATATTTTCTTCGGCTGGGGTAAAGCATAGGGTTTGCTTGTGATATTCGTCGAAATACGGGTTGCCCATGTCGACCGTCAGACCAGCCAGTTTTTCTCTGGTTTGGTTAAATACGTTGACAAATTCTATCCAGGATTCGTCGTCTCCTTCTTCCACAATGAGTTCGCCCTCGTACTCTTTTACCAACTGAAGAATATTTCGTATCATATCATTGTGACCACCCGTGTCATCTTCGTTGTAATTGTTCCCATAGTTCAATGCGAAAGAAGGAACAGAAAAAAGGATGCTTCCAAGCAACAGGGTAGCCGAATATATTCGCATGTTTTTTTTTATAGTTTTTACAAAATTCATGATTTTTCTCCACATGATGTTAGAGGTTCGCGCATCTGAATCCGAGGGAGAGACAATCTCTCTGACTCATGGTTTTCCATTGACTCCATGGACTTCTGATTCCCGAATAGTTAAATGCCCGAACCCGGAACATGCCCTTATATGGTTTAATGTCGGTGGCCATTTTTCCTTTATCGCCATCGTCCGCATCAGTTACGACAAACTGAATCAATCCCCTGGGAACGGGTCTGCCCAAATCGACCAGATTTTCTGTTCTTTCTGCTGTAGTAAATGACATCAACAGATGTGCAGGCTGGCCATCCAGTGTTTCACCTTGCAGTTCAAATTCGTAATACAACCCACATCCGGGCGGTTGATTGGTGATTTCAGACATTACCAGGAAGACTTTGGCCTGATTATTGGACCAGAAGAATCCACCTGGAACGGCAAGGCCCGGAACCTCTGCGTCCGCGCAGGCCGCATTGAACACGAGATTTATTTCCGCAAGCCCGTCTCTTACCACGTCATCATCTGGCGTCTGTGGAAATGTTGCATCACAGCCGAATTCATCTACCGGCATCAGATCCTGAGTCGACAGGCAATTGTCTCCCGGTTCGGTCACCCAATCACCATCCACATCCACACCGTTACATAAAGTAGCAGCGTATGCGGCGTCGTGTCTCGCACGTCGCAACTTACTGGATCGATCCCGTGCCAGACCCAGATACTGTCCCCCGGTTATCTCCTCATTTACAAATTGGAGTGCAGCAGTCGCTCGATCAACATTTGCTCTGGCGACAAGTGTCTTATAGCACCCGTCGATGTCGCCTTTAATGCAATAGTCGATGATTGCTTTTTGAAACGCAACCTCCCGTTCCTTCCCTTGAAGATTTGAAGCTACCACGATTTGTTGTGTACAATTGCCAATATCAACCACTGAACCAGTCAGGATTTCATGAGCCACCTGATGAATCACATGGGCGCCAGCTTCCACGTTGATGGCGTTGGCGTAGAAGGCGCCTTTGTGGGTGCGGGCGTGGAGTGACAGCAGAGCGTTGGGGGCGACGACGGCGCCGTTGAAGTTTCTGTCCAGGTGCAGGTCCTGCTGTCCGGTATATACCAGCACCCAGTTGGGATCTTCACCGTTCTGGGTGTGGATGGTGCCGTGGAATCCGGCGATTTCTTTGGCATAAACAATTACCGGACCATCTGTTTGTCGCAATACTAATTTGGGAGGTGGTTCCAGGGTTGCCGAGTCTTCCAGGTTCAAGGTGTTGATGTAGTATGTGCCTGATTCCAGAGCGAGTGTTGCGTTGGGGCCCACTCTAACCATGCCGTAACCGCCAGGCGTGAGTACCGCAGTCTGGGTGGGTTCCAGCCAGACGGTTTCTGTAATGGTGGTTGGAAACTCAATTTTAAAGGGGATTTCGGTGTAGGGTTCCAGTATCGCATCGGTGACCGTGTCGCCGTCAATCAGCACATTCTGCCCCAGGGTGGATGATGGCGCGATGAGCGACCCCTGCAAATGCACCCGGTCCCCAAGGGCGGCGTTGCCGGCTGAAATTACCGTGCCCAGCGTTGCGTCGGGTTCCACCATTTGAAATGGCGTTTCTCCGAGCGAAGAAATAATGGATTGATCCAGCTCAGGAGACTCAACCTGTACGTTGGCGCCAATTTTCATGGTGGTGTGTGAATTCAGCGCAATGGAAAGGAGTGGCACTGTACTTGGTCCGTTCAACGAAAACTCAACGACTTCTCCCGGTGTGGGCGTGGGCGTGGGAGTTGGAACCGTATCATTGGTGAGAATGATATTGTCCAGTAAATACGGTGCAGAGAGCACAGGCGCGTTGAGAATCACAATCAGACGGGCGTCTTCATACACATCCAACAATGCTGTAAGCGTATCTGCGGGGATTGGAAATTCAAGTGTGGCAAACTGATTCACCGGCAATTCCGCCAGCGATTTTGTCTCCAGTTCACTCCACCAGATGTTTTTGGATGGAATCTGAACCACAATTTTAATATCGCCCCAGTTCGTTGCCTCAGGAACCAGCACATCCAGAGAAACTGTGTTTTTCACGCTTCCAAGAGTGTTGAACTGCGCACTGTGGAGTTCGGTCCATCCGTTGGGGGTTACCGCCAGCGAATATACGCCGGAGGTCGCATTGTAATTTTCAGACAATACAACGTTCAGGTTGGGGGTGGTCCAATCATTCAGTGCGTTTTCGAAGTCTAAAATGGATTGGGTGCCTGCAGTCAGGTCTTTTTTGGTTGACGCCATCGCGGCAGTTCTGGTTTGGTCAGTACATGCTGACCACATCAGGCTTAAAGCCAACACCACAACGCCGACGAAGGGGGTTCTGTTGCTTCGGTGGGGGATGTAATTCATCTGGAACGTCTCCTCATTCTGGAATATTAATCTGTTTCGGTTGAAAAATTAAAAAACAAACAAACCGATGTATCGATACGGGTTCGGCATTAGTTCAGCCCGAGTTTTTTTAATTGTTTTCTGATTTATTCGCGAAAAAGTGTTAAATTACAGATTTGTTGTAATGACTGGTCACACGTCGATAAAACATTGATTCGTATTTGTTATTTTTATACTCTGCGGGAAATTTATTCTGCGATTGAATGAAAGGATTCAAAAAAAATGAGAAAATTCGTATTCTGGTGGATGTGTTTGTCCCTGGGCCAGGTCCTGATTCTTTCGGGATGCAAAGAGGATGAAGAATCCTATTCGGTTCCCGAATCTCAGCTGGCGTTCTGCGATGAACATTGTCAGCTTCGCGCGGATCTGGATTGCTTTGATGGCATTGCCATCGCGGATTACAAAGCATACTGCGAAGAGAATTGCATCGCCAGATACGAAAAACATCCGAACTGCGAAGCGGAGCTGATTACGCTGGATAATTGCGCCAAAACCGATGTCTCGTATGCCTGTGGGCAGGATAACTTCGAAATCATCCCGGCGGATGCCTGTGGCGAAGAGAATTACTATTGTTCGGAATGCACCGGTGACGACATGGGATGCGCCATGTGATTTGCCACATGGGAGAAATACTCAGTTGATATCGGAGGGAGGGACTTTGGAGTCGATGTGTTTGAAGTATTCGTCCATCACGGTGTCGTCGTCGCCAAGGTTATAGCTGACCACATAGCGGAGGTGTGTCAGGGATTCGAACGGGATGCCCTTGAGCATGAATTGCACTGCCGTGCCCCCATCGGAGACACGCACCACTTTGCCTTTCACGGTGATTTCCAGTTCGGGGTTTCCGTCCACCAGAATGATTTCCACATCCACCTCTGTTCCCACCGGAATCCGGTTGTCGCAATCCAGGAGCATTCCCGCCAGACTGATGTTGGAGATCTCGCCTTCCATTTCGAGGGTGCCATCCGTTGAACGGACAGCAGCCAGCTTTCGAAATGGCACTCTGGAAAATCGTCTTTTCTCTACCACGGTCATCTCCTCCAAATCAAAGAACCACGTATTCCAGTCAATCAACTCCCGAAAATGAAATATAGCACTCCGGTGGGTTGCAACAAGCAAAGCGATTCGTGTATTTTGGAGTCTCCGAGGATTTACCCCATGGATGATTCAATAATGCAGAGTTCAGTTCGACGTCTTCTTGAAAAGTGTCTTCATCCGCAGCCACAACCGGTGGATTCGTCCCTTGTTCCGGCCGCGGTGCTTCTGGCGTTTGTGGAGAAGAACGGAATGCCGCATATTATTTTTACCCGGCGGACTATGACCGTGGCCACCCACAAGGGGCAGATTTCGTTTCCCGGGGGAATGGTGGAAGCCGGGGACGGCAACGCCGATGAGACGGCCCTGCGTGAAGCGCATGAAGAAATCGGTCTGCCCCCGCGAAATGTGGAAATTATCGGGTATCTGGATGGCCTGAGAACCGTTACGGACTTCTGGATTACACCGGTGGTGGGCATAGTGACTTCGCCGGTTGAATATATGATTCAGGAAGCCGAGGTAGCCGAGGTTTTTGACGTCCCGCTAACGGAACTGCGCTGTCTGAACAACTGGCATCTGGAAGCTCGTGAATACCGGGGCGTCGTATTCCAGGACCGTCAGTTTCGGTTCGGCAACAGGGTGATCTGGGGGGCCACTGGTAGAATCACGTATGGCCTCATGGCAAAGCTTCAGGGACGCTGAGTTATTGCCAGATAGATGCGCCCTTTCCCACCGCTGCCAGCAAACCGGCGAAAATGGCGAAACAGACCAGACCTTCAATGGCGCCGGAGAGGCGAAGGGTCTGAATGGCCACGTCCTGCAACAACAGATTTCGGACAAGAACAACCGCGGATTCAGCGAAAATGGTGCCTCCCAGAATTTTTCCCGCAAGGCGGCGCCGCAAAAAAAGGAGTACCAGTCCGTACAGCAGAAACCCGATGACCAGCGCTGTTGTGGCGGCGGATGAATTCCGGGCATGCGGAACCAGCGGATCGGTCTGTGGGTGGGCGAAATACCAGAGGCTCATCGCGCCGTAGATTAAAAACGAGACCATGAAGAACATCAGCACGACGGCTTCCTGTTTCCGGGGATTGATCGATTTTCTGGCGCGTCTGAAAAACACAACACCTCAATGCATGGCAGATTCGTTGACTTGATGAATAAATGTGCAGGCGGAACAGATATTGTCCAGCGCTGCCTGCAGGAAATTCGAAAATCGGGTTGGAGGGAACAACGGGGTTCTGTCCAACCGGCGAGTAACGCAGTTTGTCCGGCGCAGCGAATACAAACCTGGCAATTTAATTTCGATTACTGTTCTTGCTGAATTCTTCACCCGGAACGTGTTGTTATGTCTACTGTTAATGTCAAAACCCGGTTGTCACGGGAAGTGTAAAGTGGTTTCATTTTCGGTTCGGGTCTTCAGTAGTAGGGAGTTTTTTTTCGATGAAGCATCTTCTTTGGATTCTGGTTTGGATTTTCACATTGACAGTTGTTGGTTTGGTATTCGTTGCCTGTGGAGATGATAGTGGCACAGCGTCGAATACAGACAGCGATAGTGATTCGGATTCGGATTCCGATACAGATACGGATACAGATACCGACAGCGACGGGGACATGCCGGAATTGAAAAAGTTTGTCGGCAATTTCACCACATCCCCGAGTGGCAAGGTGGATTGGGAGGAACGGAAGTTCGCGGATTACTGGGATCAGATTACACCGGAACACGCGGGAAAGTGGGGCGTGGTTGAGGCACAACTGGGGGACGAACGGCAGTGGGACGTGCTCGATCAGATTTATGCCTATGCCGAGGACGAGAAGATTTTTTTCAAACAACACGCTTTCCTATGGGGGGGGCACAGTCCTGAAGGTGCATCGGATATTCAGGAGGCTGATGTGAAAAACTGGATGACCGATTTCTGCGACCGGTACGCCCACACCGCGCTGATTGAAGTGGTCAACGAACCGCCCCCTCATACGGAGCCTGCGTTTGCCGACAATATTGGCGGTGGCACGGATGGGGAATGGACGTGGGTGATTAACGCCTTCAAGTGGGCCCGGGATGCATGCCCGGAATCTGTATTGATTCTGAATGATTATAACAATGTAGAGGATGCGGCGCACGCCGGGCATTTTACCAACATCGTTCAGACCCTCCGTTTTGCCGATGCGCCCATTGACGCGGTGGGGGTATCGGCGCGGGGGTTCAATGCATCTAACACCGATTTTGTAAAGGCATTCTTAACCAAACTCAGCCTCGATGTTGGGCTGCCGGTGTACATTTCAGAATATGGCATCAGCACAGAGGATGACAACGAACAGCTGGAAACGTATCAGGCGCAGATGTCATTTTTTCTGGAGACGGAATTTATTGCCGGTGTGACAATTCACGGATGGATTTATGGCGAAACACCGGAAGATGCGCCCTACAGTGGACTTCTTGTGGATGACGAACCGAGGCCGGCATTCACCTGGCTTATGGAGACCCTGGAACGCACAGCCCCGTAGCGTTGTACCGCGCTATTCGTTGGGTTCCCATCCGCCTCCCGTGTTCACGGGCACAAAATTTGACTTTCAAAATTTTATAATAATAACATGGCTCTATGTTGGAAAAGATGAACAGGATGATGAAACTTTTTGCCTGCTGCGCGGTGGTGGGGGCCGGGCTGATGTATCCGCTGGATGCCGCCGCGTGGACCCGGGCGCGGCTGACCGACGTGGATGTGGTGCTGCAAATCAGCCCGTCGGGAGAGTCGGAATACGAAACTTCTGCGCGATTTGAAGTGTCCGCGGGATATTTTCATGGGTTTGACCTGGCCCCCCAGAGTGACAGCGAGCTGGTGCCGGAGAAATGCTATGCCCGGATTGAAGGGGGCCTTCGCACCCATGTGAAAATAAAAAAACTGTTCGATGGCCGGCAACGGGTACTGCTGGCGAATCGGGATTCCGTGCATGAGGGGGCGGTGGTTTTTACGCTGGTTCACCGGACGTCCCTCGAAAAGACGGGCTCCCTTGCGAAATACAGGGATCGGGTCAGATTGGATTGGACGCCGATTATCTGGGACCACGGCACAGACGCCATGAGCGTATCGATCAAACTGCCGGGGCAGAGCCCGTTCATCGATTTTGAAAACGAAGCCATGAGAGACTACGATGTGGAGGCGCGAACTGCCGACGAAGTGACATTCAAGAAATACCGGACCGTAAAGTGGTATCCCATGCGGGTAGTGATGGAATTCGACGGCTCCCTTGTCCATCTGAAGAATACAATCCGTGCGGCAGCCGCCGGGACGGACACAGCCGTGGCGAAGAAACGCGACGACCGAAGCCTGCCCGCAACAATGCATGGTGGCGAAAAGGCGCCGTTTTCCGCCCGTCTTATCCCCCTGTTTGTATCGCTTCTTGGCTTGTTGCTTCTGCTGTGGAAAGTAAGGGGGGTGCAACGGGCACATTGGGATGTCGGCTTCAAAGTGTCGTTCAGATTGCTGGGTCATACCGGGTTCCTGCAGCGGCTTGTGCTTTCGGTGATTGCGGTGCTGCTGGGCATTGCCGCTCAGATGTCGGGTTCCGTTGCGGCTTCCGTGCCGGCGTTTGCGGTAGCGGCCTCTCTGTGGCTGATGAATCGGGTGAATGGGGAATTGACGCCGGCGGCCGGGGGAAAGTGGCGCCTGATCACCGGGGATGATCTCGATTCCCTTAAAGCGGTGCATGGCGTGTATCGCCGCAGACGAACCCTGTTGCTCGATGTATCCCATCCCGGGGGCGCCCTTATATTCATTGCCGCGATGTCTGTTTCGGCCGCTGGTATCTGGATGCTGTATTCGATTTGGCCGGATGTGGCTTTCGCGTCGACAATTTCCGCGCTGATATGGGTGTTGCCCATCTGGTTTTTTTACTTCCGAAGTGAGCTCCCGGTGGATCCCACAGTGGAGAGCTTTGACGTGCTGAAGCGCTGGCGAAAAGGAATTTCCCGGCTGGTGAGTAAAATGGTTCCGGACGCGAAGGTGCAATACTGGTTGCGGGAGGATGACAGTGGTCCTCTGGAAGTCAGATTGCGGGTGCAGTTGATGTCCGGTGAGTTGAACAGTCTGGAAATCGGCACCGAAATCGTGAAAACGCAGACCCATTATCGGATACGCAAGGTGGCCGTGCTCAAAGTGGCACCGGGTTCTGAAACGGCCAGAAAGCTGGCGGCCTGTCCCCATGCTGTGGAACATCACCTGACTCCGGATTTGGAGCAGGAAGTGATTGTGTTTCGCAATCGCAGGGGAACAAAAGACGCGGGGGTGACGCCCCTGCGTCAGGCATTGTCATTGATTCGAATCTGACCGGTCCGGGAATCGTCCCGCTGCGTGTACGGTCACTGCCAATATCACTGGATAAGGCTGTACAATCTGTTCGGAATTGATTTTTCCACCAGAAGGGAATGAATGCAACGGTTGCGCGGCAACGACTCCGGGTTCACATAATGACTTTTCCCAATGGTGAAAAAGGTGTAAGGTCGCCGTAAAAATTGCAACGGATGAGGTATTAAAAATGGCGGATATCAACATTACCAAAAATCATAATCTGGATGCGGACACCGCAAAAGAGCGGTTGAACCACCTGGCGGTTGAGTTGAAGAGCAAGTATGGCATCAAGAGCAGCTGGAGCGGAAATGTGGCGACCCTGTCGGGCACCGGTCTGAAAAAGGGCATGGTCGAATTGGGAGATACCACCGTGAAGGTGGAAATTACCCTTGGAATGCTGGCTCGGGCGATGAAGGGAAAGATCGAAGAGCAGATTCACCTTGCGTTTGATAAAGCGCTCTCCTGACCCTCAGGACACTGATCATTATTAAATTGCCACCTTGCCTCCGCTGCATCCCGCCCGACGGCGTTGCTCGTCGGTCGCATACCCCGGTATGCTCCACTTCTCGCGCCTTGCCAGTCTGGCGCAGCAAATGCCATGTTGGCAATTTTATTTCGACCACTGTCCTTACCACCGGCTTCTGAGGCATCATTCGGTCTATTTAACTTTTTTGTGCCGTTTCGTTTTTCAACTCGTAAAACAGGGTTCTCAGTTCGATGACTCCCAGAGCAAGGGCTGTTTCATCGCCCTGTTTCGCCAGCTGTTCCATCTGCGCGCATTGGGCCGACATCCGTTCAGCGCAGACTGTTGCACTGGCGCCTTTGATGCCGTGAACGCGGATGCGGGCGTCGTCCATCTGGCCATTTTCTATCAGTGTGGCCAGCTGGTTGATTTGGCGGGGAATATCGTCGATGAATCCGTCCAGCACCGTGGTGAGAATATGACTGTCTCCCATGAGCCTTTCCAGGAGTTTGGCTCTGTCGAAAATGGGTGGGTTTCCCGGCAGCGCCACCGGTGCCTTTGCCGGGGGAACCGATTTGACCAGCGCGCGTTTTTCATACCAGCCATCCAGAAACTCGGCGAGACGGTCGGGGGTGACCGGCCTGGTCATACAGTGGTTCACACCTGCCTTGCGCCAGTTGGTATTTTCAAAAAGCTCGTTGGCAGACAGGGCCACAATGGGAATATTTTCGGCGTCGGGGCCGGCGAACCCTGCGCGAATGGCTTTAGTGGCGGCCAGACCATTCATGTTCGGCATCTGTATGTCCATGAATATCAGGTCGAATCGTGTGGTGCTGCAGAGGGCCACTGCATCTTCGCCGCCGGTCGCTGTGGTGCATTCGAAGGACAGCTTTTTCAGTACATTGGACATCATTTCCCGGTTGGTGTGGCTGTCATCCACCACCAGAATGTGGCCTTTCAGAGATTTTTTCTCAGGCGGTTCGGGTTGGGGGGCGTTGTCGGATAATGGCAGGGGCACTGCCAACCAGAATTCCGAACCGCCCTCGGGGTTGTCGCGTACACCAATGGTCCCGTCCATCAAACGAACAATTTCCCTGGCCGTCGCCAGCCCCAGACCGGTCCCGCCATATTTCCGGGTACTCGAACTGTCCACCTGAGTGAATCTTTCAAAAATAGTTTCGCGACTTTCCGCGGGGATGCCGATGCCGGTATCCATCACCGAAAACAAAAGCCGGATATGGCCCGGAGACGCTGATTCCGCCTTCATCATCAGCTGAATATACCCGATGTCGGTGAATTTCAGGGCATTGTCAGTGATGACCATCAGCGCCTGCTGCAGTCGGTCGGGATCACCAATCATCTGCTCTGGGACATTGGGGTCAATGATCGTTTTCAGGGTCAGGTTTTTCCTCTCGGCAGTTTCTCTGATGAGTTCCATAACGTTGCGAAGCAGATGGGTCGGATTGAAGCGTCTGCTGGTCAGTGCAATCTGCCCGGCTTCAAGATCTGAATAATCGAGGACACCATTGACCAGCTTGCACAACGATTCGGCACAGACAAACATGGTATCTGTATAGCATTCCTGATCTGACGTGAGCTCTGTTTCCCGCAGGAGACTGGCCATTCCCACCATCCCGTTGAGCGGTGTGCGCAGCTCATGGCTGATATTGGCCAGAAATTCAGATTTGGCACGACTTGCCTCCGCCGCCTCCCGAGCCAGCTGTTCCACCCGTTTCCGTTCTTCCCGCAGTCGGTTTTCAACGGCCTTCTGGGCACTGATGTCCATGATGGTTTCGAGGACGCAGTCATGACCGTTCAGCGAAAGCGCAGAGATGGATTTCATCACCGGAATGAGCGCGCCCTCCGCGGTCCGGATGGCGCATTCCCGGGTGATGTTTTTTTCGTCGGCATTATGGGTGGGACAAGCGTCTTCCTCGGCGGTACACAGAATATCCCGGCACCGATGTCCAACGATTTCGCTTCGCGGCAGGCCGATCATTCTGGCGCTGGTTTCATTGATTTCGAGGATTTTCAGTGTTTCCCGGTCGATAATAAAAATTCCGGTATGCAGATTGGAAAGTACCATCTCCATCTGCGATGTGGATTGCCAGAATCGATTCTGATTATCTTCGGTATTCATGTGTTACTTATCTGTACGCGCCCGGATTCTTCATTCGGCAAAATAAAATAGCCAGATTCGTTACGGCCGAATCTGAAAAAGATTTAGTCCGAAACGATATTCAGTCGGATGAGAGGTGAGGGAATCGGGGGCGCAGGATTGGGAAGGACTGTGCATCCTGTATGTATTATACAGCTGCAGGCGAGAGTCGATTGCGTCCTGTGAAGAAGGTTGGGCAAAACCGTTGGAAAAGAGATACTGGTATGGTGACGCGGTTCATTCACCCTTTTCACGTATCTGGATTCAAACAATGACGAACACGAATGCGTCGGTCATTAAAGGTCTTTAGAAATCTGCGCCGATATTCAGGCCGCCGTAAACCATGTACTCGTTATCGGCGGATACCCCATTCAGATTTGTCCAGGCCAGAGAAACGGACGGCGCCGCATAAAGGCTGCCTTCCAGAGCGATGGGCAACGCAAAATCAAATGCCAGATCTACGGTGTTGTCTTTAGGACCATCTTCGTCGGTCCATACCTTGAAACCGGCGCCCAGGGACATATCCAGGCCGAATCTTTCGCCGAAGCTGAAGCTTTTGCCGATGCTGGGTTTGACATAAAGATGACTCAGGGTCTTTGTGGCATCGTCAATCCCGGCGAAATACGAAACGGTGATGCCAAGGTCGACGGCGCTGGAAATGCTGAATCCGAGGAGTGGTTCCACAATGGACGGATTGTCCACAACGGTTCCATCTTCAAGTTCTATCGTGGCAAATGGATAGAAGAAGTAAGTGAATGCAGCGCTGAAGGTCAACATATCATCCGGGCCGAAGCTCTTGTCCCATCCGAGGTACAGGTCCTGCTCGTGACCCAGGGCTTTGGTCACATTGACCGAAAGGCTGTCACCGGACAGCTGGTATGCTCCCCAGTAACCGACATAGAGTCCGGTCTCGCCGATATTCCAGGTGACGCTGGGGAAAAATGCACCGTTCTGATCCATCTGCTTCCCGTCATCGAACACGTTGTCCCCGCGGAAATTGTAAATGGTGGCAAAACCAAGGTCCACATTCACGCCAACCGTTTTGGCTTCGGCGGCTTCTTCTTCAGCGAATGCGATGTTGGCGGAAATGGTCGATAAAAGGGTGATCAGTATCACTGCTGGAATTGTTGATTTTCTGAAATTCATTGTTTCCTCCGTAGTTAAGGTACGTGTCTGTAATCAAAAAGCAGACACAGCGTGACTTGCCTGTACTCAAATCTTGTGCCTGTTTTTTGTGGATGAATAAAATTGAATGATTCTGATGGGTTATTTGGGGAGTGGAAAAAAATTCAAAAAATAAAGAATAACAAAAATGTGCTAATCCCCCATAATGTACACAAAAATGTGTAGACGGTGGTGTGGACGGTGCGGCAAATATTCGGAGAATCATGGCGCATTCGAATTTGCATGGACAGAATTCACAATTCTCCTGTATCTTCTGATGTCCCGCCGGGATGTCCGTCCCGGTCTGCGAAAACTGACTTGCCTGTCAGTCGGACCTATTTATATGTAAGGTTATGGAGGCATCAGTGACTGTATCACTGTCCCGGCGCGTGATGCGCGTGTACGAAGAATTTGACCGCTGCATTGAGCGGTTGCCCATTGAATTCGGTCTGCACTGTCCTCCCGGTTGCGGGACCTGCTGTGCCTCTCCGAATGTGGAAGCAACGATTCTGGAAATGCTTCCCCTTGCCGAGGAACTGTGGCAGTCGGACCGGGCCGAAACAATCCTTGACAGATTCGCAACGGCATCCCCCTCCAACGCGTGTCTGTTCTTCACCCCGGACGAGTTGCAGTTCAGTTATGGCCGCTGCAGCATTTATCCGTTTCGTCCCACCATGTGCAGACTGTTCGGGTTCGCAGCAGTTCGCAACAAGTACGGTCGTGCAGTTTTCGCTGCCTGCAAATTCATGAAACAGATGATTCCCGACGCGGTACAGGCTGTCCAGACCGACGTGGACAATGGCGGGCCCATTCTCCGGTTCACCGATGCCGCTCACCGGATTGCTGAACTGGAGCCCTCTCTCGACAGACGATTTCCCATCAATGAAGCGCTGCTGATTGCCCTTGAGCGGGTGGGAATGTATCGTCTGCTTTCGTGTGAAGTGCCGGAACCGGTCGAAGAGACCGACACCGAACCGCCGCCTCCGTCCCCCTTCCAGAAGTGCTGTTAAGTTCGCGATTCATCTCGCGTTTGATTTATTTCACTGCCGCTCGCAGCTCTGAGCGGTGGCCAGTTGGACGCTGTATCCGGCATCCGTTTTGAGTACCCATGACAGGGCGTATCGTCCGGTCGGGTCGACGGCAACATCCAGACTGCGGATATTCTGCGCGGGATACCCCACCGATACCAGGTTGGTCTGGGCCAGACGCTCCAGCGATTGGGTCTGGAGCGGATCCGGCAGCAACTGATCAATGATGATACGGGAGTGAGTGCTGGTCTGCCGACTGTAAAAGAGCACGAGCTTTTCACCGTCGTGGAACAGGTTCAGGCCATGGAGGGTATCGAGGGTTGCGGTGGGCAGAATCGCAGCCACCTCCGTGGCATCGCCCTGTTGCAGTGTAATGTTTTTCGATCCGAAGCCCGTGTCGTCGAGAAAGACGGTCGCACGACTGCCATCGCCGGTATTGATGGCAACGGCAGGCCATGTGGATGGGTCATTGTCGTTGTCGCCCTGATTGTCATTGTCCGCCGGTGAAATGAGCAGCGGTTCGCTGGTGGTGAATGCAGTGTCAAACTGAATTTGCGAGCTGTAGATTTCGCTGTTGTCGCCCCCCAGCGCGGTATCCGTTGCCGAATAGACAATCTCATACTGTGCCGCACCCGACACAGCCACATCAATTCGGCCCACCTCCCTCAGGTCGGTACCGATATTCATGGCAGCGGTCATGTCATGACTCTGAAAGCGAAGAAAGCCGGCTGAATCGTCGTTTTCACTCCAGACGGCCAGCCATCCCGGGGTGGTTCGTTGTGTGTCAAACACAATGGTCAGGTCTGTGATGGTTGTGGTGACCTGATGATCGAGTGACGATTCCACAGCGCCGGTCACCGCATCGCCGGTGCTGTTTCTTTCCAGACGCGCCACCTGTAATGTCTCGGCGCTGTTATCGACCGATTCAACAAACAGCAGATAGAACACACCGCTTTCAAGGGGGTTCGCCGCGATGGCTGCGTGGGTGATGGTTCCGCTGGAGAGGGTGCTCATGTCCAGGGCGAGAACATCTCCCTCCGCAGTCACCACTGAGACGCGAATTCCGCCCATGTAATAAATGACGGCGGTATCTGAATCGGCTGCTGCCACACGGCACTCCGCAATGTCCGTTCCCTGAGCAACGGTTACCGGGGAAGTCAGGGGAAATACGGCATCAGTGATGCTGTCACAGTTATTGTCCTTGCCATCACATACTTCCACTGCGTCCGGATATACTGTCCCATCGGTATCCTGACAATCGTCGCCGCCGCACAGGATGTCGAGTGCACTGTCCGAATCATTGTCCGCGCCGGCGGAAAGATGGGTTTCACAGTCTCCGTTCGTTTCATTGCAACTGGCGGTCAGACAGATGCCTCCTTCAGGAAGATCACATCTGATGAGTTCTCCTTCCACGCAGCCGCCCCGGTCTGGAATACAGGATGCCGGATGTCTGCAGAATGGCACACTGTTTTCACATCGGGTATGATCCGGAGAATGATGACAGTCGCCGGTTGAACATATATCGATGGTACAATCAATGCTGTCGTCACAGTCCGAGTTCCGGACACATTTTTCGCTTTCCCGGATACAGCCCTGTATGGGATCACACATTTCGTACTGCAGGCAGATATTGTTATCCGGGGTGCGGGTGCATTTGCCGTCGCTGCCGCATTCGTCCACGGTGCATGGGATTGCATCGCTGCAATCCGCATTTTCGGTGCACTCCGGTGGCTGTGATTCGGATTCGGTGGGGGTATCTTCTGTGCCGGTATCGATGCCATTGCCGTTCTGAAGGGCGTCGGTGTCGAGAACCAGCGTGCAGGCTGTGGGGGCAAACAGCAGGAATAAGGCCCAGCCAGTCAGGGTTTTCGCCATTTTTTAAAACCTCCCGGTAACGGCCAATCCATTTCCGGATGAATTGACGAAGGGGCCGATAGACAAAGCGCTCAACGATTGAGATGCCCGCTCGCGGGTGCGCTTCCGGTACACCAGTTTCCAGATAATACCACTGGTCAATGCGGCGATACCCAGTCCCAGTTGAATATCTGTGGCGATGGCCAGGCTTTTTACCGTTTTCACATCGGCATCGCTGCATTGGGGGGCGCAGACCGATTTCAGGTTGTCGTTCTTCTTGTAAGCGGTTACCGCTGTCAGGGTACCGGTAACCAGAAAAATCGTTCCTCCGCCAATGAGCAACCCCTGCATCACATTGTAGCGATGGGCATTGGGATCCGGGGGCGCCTCCACCCTCAGGGGGCCGGCAGACGTATCTGTTGACAGCTTTACCGACGTATCGGTTGTCACATTCGCCGCTGTTGTATCCGGTTCTGTTGGCGCCTCAGCGATTTCCTCCGTTGGGTCCGGAACTTCTTCGGGGTTTTTCAGATAGGCCACTTTCTTTCGCACGAGTTCCGCGTCTTCCGCATGGGGCAATTCTTCGAGATACAATTCGAAGTAGGCGATGGCGTGTTCCGCATTTCCCAACTTTTCTTCACAGATTGCAATGTTGTACAGAATTGCCGGTTTCCCGGACAGATTATATGCCTCCGTGAAATGTTCCAGCGCAACGTCGTACTGCTGCTGATTGTATGCCGCCACGCCTGCATCATACGAGGCTCTGGCGGATTGGGTTTCGTCTGCGCCTGCGGGAAGCCCGACACATAGGGCGATGAGGACGGAAACCATAAAGATGAAAAGAGTATATTGTTGCATCTGTCTAACTCATTTCCTGCTGCAGGATTCACCGGAGAATCGCTACGTCTGTAGACTCAGGGGAGTCACCGCGTCGATTCCATCTGAGAATTTTACTCTATCACAACCCAACGAAGTCAGGGGGCGCGCTGTGCCCCGCTGTACAACATTCATTCGCTCCAGATATTGAAATATTACCCGATACCCGTGTCACATCAAATATAAAAACCGGTTGAAGAAGAAACAGCGACCTGGAAGCCGTTGGCGGAACGGACTGAATTCCGAAAAATCGGGAAGCCCTCGGAATTTGAATGATGTGGAAATTGACGCATCTGTTGTGAATGTGCCATTGAAAATCCGACTGAAATCGTCGACTCGTATCCACAGAATGCGGAACATCCGTTGCATATTCACCAGAAAAAACTTAAGTAAAGCGATTATGAATAAAACAAACACGGAATCAAAGCAAAATGGAAACACTCAGATTCTGAAAATCGTAATTGTCGTGGGCGTCGTCGTTCTGTTCATGCTCGGCAGTTACCTGCTGAAGGAGGAAGCGCTTGCGGAGGGCGATGAGGCACCTGTCTGGAATCTGCCACTGGTCAATGAAGGGGAAGGCATGTTGTCTCTCTCTTCGTTCCGGGGGAAGATTGCGCTGGTGGATTTCTGGAGCACCACCTGTCCCCCATGTCTGTCGCAAATAACGGTGTTGCTGCGGATTCAACACCAATTCCCTGAACTGGCCGTTGTGGGAGTGGAAGTGGGGGGCGAGTCCCTTGACCGGTTGAGGGATTTCACAAAACTGCGCAATATCCTGTATCCGGTAGTATCGGACACAAGGGGAATTGCGGCAAAGGCGTACAGTGTGTCATCATTGCCAACGCTTTTTATTATCGGGCCCGACGGCACTATCCTCGCTTCTCATGAGGGATTCTGGCCGGAAGAACAGCTGACTGCACAGATTCGGAAGGTAATGAAAAAATAATGGAAGCCATTTATATTGCCATTCTCGGCGCTATTCAGGGGGCCACAGAATTTTTACCGGTGTCCTCATCCGGGCATCTGGCTGTCGGCCAACTTATTTTTGAGTTGGAATCTCTGAAGAATCAACCACTGCTGCTGGAGATTCTGCTGCATCTGGCCACACTGGTGGCGGTGGTTATCGTGTACCGCAGGGAAGTGCTCAGTCTGTTTTCGGGGGCAAAGGAAATCGCGCTATCGGTGCTCAGAGGAAATTTCATGCAGACCATTCGCACGGATTCCGGTGCGCGCTTGCTTCTGCTGCTGATAGTGGCGACCATCCCCACTGCCATACTGGGGCTCCTGATGGAAAAAAGCGGTATCGTACAGTCCGTATCCACCACGCCCCTTTTTCTTGGTCTATCATTTCTCACCTGCGCGGGGATTCTCGTTGCCAGTCGGTTCGGACACGAAAAAGACGGCGAAATCCTTACATTCAAAAATGCACTGCTCATCGGCCTGGCGCAGGGTTTTGCCGTCATGCCGGGCATTTCCCGTTCGGGTACCACGATAGCTGTGGCGCTGCTGCTCGGCACCAATCGGGAAGCAGCCGCCCGCTTTTCGTTTCTGCTTTCCATTCCGGCCATTCTGGGCGCAGCGATACTTGAAATTGACGTGAACCAACTGTTTCAGAGCGACGCGCTGGGGGCTATCGCCGGCGGCGTATTGGCATCTTTTATCTGCGGCATTGCCGCGTTGCTCCTGCTGATTCGGCTGGTTCGGGCCGGAAAACTCTGGCTTTTTGCGCCATATGTGGCGGCGGTAGGCGTGACCACCATTTTTTTCCTCTGACGTTCTGATTTTTCATTTTTCCAAACCATATCTGACTGCTCATGACGTGACCCTCTTCGGGAAGGCCGCGGCAGGTCTGGAAGCTTTGCTCTGATTGCAGGTCGAATCAATCAATGTTCAGTTGATGATACGGCGAGGCAGTTGTGGTTCCGGGATTTGGCAGGACAATGGGGACCTGCGTCGATTAAAGGAGCGTTGCGTGAGACCAGAAAAAGAGTGAATTTGTTTGACCTATGTATTCTATACACCTACAATGTAGGATATGAAAATAAAAAATCATTATTTTTGTATCCTGGCAGTGCTGGCGTTGGCGACGTTTACCGTTCAGGCTCAGGATAGCGATGACGCGGGGGACGTCGCCTCCACCGATGCCGAGGGGGACAACAGAGCAGTATCGGTTTCAGATTTATCTCCGCCGGACCCTCCCGGCAGCGAGATGACCGCCCGGGGCCACAATCTGCGGGGGGTGTACATGCCGGTGGGACGGGTGAAAACGCTGTCCGCCATTGAGATGTTGCATGAGCTGCGAACCATTGGCGCCAACGCGGTGGTGA
Source organism: Polyangia bacterium (assembly GCA_050287845.1). Classification (GTDB taxonomy): domain Bacteria; phylum Myxococcota_A; class Polyangia; order JAAYKL01; family JAAYKL01; genus JAFGXQ01. Next base: position 58,203 of record JBNKCR010000045.1, on the reverse strand, counting down.
TTGATGTGAAGGATGATTTTGGCCGCGTAACATTTACCAACCGACTCCCCCTGGCAAGGGGATACCCCCATGGGTATCAGTTCGGGATGAAAAAAATGATTAAAAAGCTGCAGAACCACGGCATCTACGTTATCGCCAGACTGGTATGCTTCAAGGACAACTGGTTTGCCACCCGCTTCAGCAGTGTTGCGGTGAAGGATGTATCAACTGGCGGAAAGTGGCACGATTTGCATCATCAGAAATGGGTGGACCCCCATTCCCAGAAAATGCGCGACCATATTGTATCTGTCGCCCAGGCATCCGAAGCGCTGGGAGTTGATGAAATCCAGCTGGATTACGTTCGATTTCCCGTTGAAACCAGCGCCAGAAATGCCCGGTATCCCGAAAAGCGGGGTAATGTGAAACGATATGAAATGATTGCGGAGCTCCTGCGCCAGGTGGATGCGGCCATTTCAATTCCTCTGTCCATTGATGTGTTCGGTCTGACGGCGTATCATCCCGAGGAAAGTGAAAAGCTGGGCCAATATCTGGAACATCTGGGGCCGTATATTGATGCCATTTCTCCCATGGTCTACCTGGCCAATTGGCCGTCGACATACTGGGAAAATCCCAAACCGGAAAAGACCCATCAGGTGATAAAGGGCGCGTGCATTCGAATTCGGGAGCGCCTGGGCAAAGATATCCTTGTTCGACCACTGTTGCAGGGGTTTCGATGGCGCGCCGAAAACTGGGGGTACAGTTTCGTGAAAAATCAGATTGATGCGGCGATGAATGGGGGGGCCAGTGGATATATTTTCTGGAATGCAAAAGGAAAATATCGGCAGTTGCGGGCCGTGTGGGCAGACATGGACAGGGAGGCAGCGGCCATTGAGGCGGCAGCCGACGGGACGGAAAACTTGAAGGTACACAATAAACAGGACATTCCACAACAATCCACAATAAAGGACACAGAAATAAATCCGTAAGTTATTCTGTTAAGACAGTAACATTTGCATGGAAACAGAATTGAATACCCGCACCCTTCCGGTCTGATTCTGCGATGGTGACGACGCAGGATTTATATGTTACTTTTTTGTCAATTCAAATTTCAATAAATCAATCTTTTCGTATACTCCTCTGGTAAATTGCAGTATGAATGTAGCGGAAATGCATCGCAACTGGCGCTGCCAGATTCAGATGCCCCGTTTTGCATGGCTCAGTATTCAGTGAGATGTAAAACATCTGACGATGTCAGTTGACAGGGAATGTATGCGGATGTCAAAGGAGAGTGACGTATGTCTGTAATGAAAATTTCTTTATATGCTATCAGTATGTTGATGCTCATTTGTCAGGTTGGCGTTGCGCAAGGGGAATCACAGAAGGCGAAATCAAAAGAAACCGACCCGAAAGCGGTGGACCTGGAAGAAGCGGAATCACAGCAGGTGATGGATGATGAGGTCCTCGCCGATTCGCCGGAGGGCGCAGCAGGTGATGCGCAGACCGCCAGTGGTGAGGCGGGTGCCGAGGGTGTTGTGCAAAAATGTGTGCCTGTTGAAAAAAAGGAAGGGGAAGAGGGCGAAGGGGATGAAACAGGCGAAGCGGGAGAAGAAGGCGAAGTCGAATGTGTGCCGGTTTACGTGCCGGTGGAGCCGCCGCCGGTGCTCTCCGATGAAATTACTTTCACCAATCCCACCAACCCCGGTGCGGAAGAAGCAAAAAGACTCAAAGCGGAATATGATGCAGTGGTTGCCGCGCTGGGCGAGTCTCAGGAGCTGGCCTATAAGAATTATCAGTTCGACGTGCGGGACAGAAGCATCCCGTTTGCGCAATATCGTTACAATAACTTTGCCAAGTCCAGGCGTGGAGGCATTCTTCTGATTGCTATTGGCACACCGGTGTTCGGCGGTCTGACTGCCCTGGGTACGGTGTTTCTGGCGCAGGCCATTGGCGACGAATGTCTCCCGTCGAATGATACCGACAATGAATGTGAAGTGCCATCGCGCCGGGATGCGGAAGATAAAAAGGGGAAGGGAATTTTCCTGCTTGCTTTTGGCACGGTTGCCACGGTTGCTTCAGTGGTTACCGGGGCGATTATCATAAAACGGAATAATGGACCGATGAAGGCGCTTAAGCCACTGCTTGCAACCGGGAAGAGCGAGAAAAAAGCATTTCATTTTATTGGCTTTTCTCCAGTGGTGGCTACGAATCGCACCGTTGCCCCCGGCGCCAGCCTGGCGGTTTCTTTTTAAGCCCCGCATCGTTCACCGATAACAGGCGTACCGCACTGTTTCTACATTTCCCGGCTCCCCTGATTTCAGAGGAAAAGACCTGCCATCTGCAGTTGATGCAGTTTCAGATGGGGTGTGGCATTCCTGGTTTGCAACGTTCGCCAGAGCACTCCGATAAATGGAATAATTCAATGACCATAGTGATTCCCGACGGACAGAGAGACCGGAGCGGCGTAAAAATCAGGATGGACAGAGGCCCGCGAAACGATTAAGCTCCTGTTGTCCATTCGCACAATCGCAAAAGTAAATTCTTATTTTCAAAGGTAAAGAGTATGTCAGAAAACAAAATTGAACAGGACTCAAAAGAAGTCCACAAGGTTGCACCGGAAGATCGGGTGCCTCTGAAGCAGAAGATTGCTTACGGTTTCGGCTCCACAAATGAATTATGGGGTAACTGGCTGTTCCCTTCCATGATTTGGCCGGTATTCAACGGATTCTTGATGATATCGCCATCGCTGGTGGGCCTTGTGGTGATGGTCAACCGACTGGTGGACGCCGTTTCCGACCCGTTTTTCGGATGGCTGTCCGATAACACCCGTACCAGGTGGGGACGTCGGCGTCCATATATTTTGGTGTTCGCCATTCTTACGGCGCTTTTCTTCCCTGTTTTGTTTCTTTGCCCTACTTTAGGCAGTGGCTGGTCTGAGATGCAATACGTGTGGTACATGATTATCACATCGGGTATTTTAATCACGCTGGCCAGTGGTCACAACATGCCTTATGCGGCCCTCGGTTCTGAATTGACACCCGATTACAACGAGAGAACGAGTGTTTTCTCGTTTAAAACGATCATTCAGAAAATACCCGAATGCGGAATGTTCTTTGCGGCAATGTTTTGCGCACTTGCCATTTTTAATAATAGCGTACCCGGTGTGACACAGGATGACGTTGCAGCGCTTAATGAGCAGATTTCCGGCATGCGAGCAGAAGCGAATGAACTGAAGAGCGCAACTGCCGAAATAGAAAAATCAAAGGGTTCAGATTCCGACGCGAAATTGAAAGACATTGAAGCGAAGGTTGGAAAACTTGAATCCGGTCTCAAAGATGTGAATTTGAAAGTTGCAGACTTTGAAGGCAAAGTACGCGATGCCGCAGATGAGGAAACGCCAGCCCCCTGGAACCTGGGTAATAAGCCAATACCTGCCGAAAAAGATGCTGCCGAAGAAAGTAAAAAGTCAGCGCTGACCAAACGCATTGAAGCCCTCGAACAGAATCTGCAGACCGCCTCTGTGCTGAATGAAGCAATGAAGGAAAAACCCGATATGCTCAAAGGTGCCAGGGTGTACATCCTGATGATTGCCTTTGTTATGATTATTGTGGGGATTTATGTCTTCACTGTTGTGAAGGAACGCTATTACGACAAGGTGGCGGTGAAGCAGGAACGGGTAAAAATTACCGAGACGTTATTTACCGTTCTATCATGTAAACCGTTCCGCGTTCAGTTGGCCATGGCCGTGGCCATCGGTATTGGTATGAGTATGGTGGGAACCCTTGGATTTTTCACCACCGTATTTTATGTATGTGAAGGTGATTGGGCGGTGGGGACACAGTGGAACTTCATTATGGGCATTGGGAACATGGTATTTCCATTTGTGGGGGTGCCGTTCTACGCATTAGTTTCCAAAAAAATCGGTAAGAAAAAAACCATGGGTCTTGTGATGATTATGGCTACGGTGATGTTTTTACTTACATGGGTACTCTACAATCCAAATATTAAATGGTTGCAGTTTTTCGCTGCCGGCGGCATCGCCTTTACCCAGGCCGGATTCTGGATGCTCTACAGCTCCATGATGGCTGATGTGGTGGACTGGGACGAAATGGAAACCGGCAAGCGTCGTGAAGGTGCCTTTAACGCCTGTGGCTCCTGGATGATGAAAGTGGGAATGGCCCTGGGTGGCGGCGCAGCCGGTGTGGTTCTGGAATCCACCGGATTTGATGTTGCATTGGGCGGTGCTCAATCTGTTGAATCACTCACTCAAATGAGACTGTGGCTGATGATCATTCCTATCATTGGTTACATCGTTGCCTTTGCCTTCCTGATTCGTCTGAATCTTACCCCCAAAGTAATGGAAGGCGTCCGTAAGAAACTCGAAGAAATTCGCGGCGTCGTCTGATTCTTTACCTTTCTGTAGTCCTATTTCTATTTCCATGTCGAATTCTCAGAACGGGTTCCAATTCCAGGCGCAGATTCGAATGGAGAAACGCTATTATGTCATTCCTGCTGTCTGAACCGGGTGAATCTGACGCTCCCCGGCCACGACGGGTTGAAAAGATACAGCAGACGGTTTCGGACCTTACGTGATTGACCCTGCGTTTGTCGCTCCGCCGCTTCGATGTTCCATTACTGATGAAGTGCGATCAATTCAATATTGAATCGGACGCTATTTCGAATTCTGTATTCGCCCGAAAATGGTTCAGTTGTCCGGCAAAGATTGGAAAGAGGAAACAAGACGGGCATGGCGACTGTCGCATCAGTGCTTCAACTGTAAGGGGATGAAATGAAAGATATACGGTAGCGGAACCGTGTGTATCAGATAGATATCCGGAAAGTATCCGAAAACAGTATCGGAATAACAATCGCTCAGTGGTGTGTGTTATTTGATTCTCTGACGGGTCTGTTTTCTTCTGCGACGGGCAGCTTCACGACGTTTGATTCTCTTCAGCTCGCTCGGTTTGAAGTAGTGACGGCGATTTTTCAGTTCACGCAGGATGCCTTCACGCGCCAGACGATTTTTCAGTTGCCGGATGGCCTGTTCAACGCGGTTGTCACGTACAGTCACTTCGAGAGGACGACACAGAACCGCTTCACCAACGGTATTTCGTCTCGGCTTATTACGGCGCTCGTCACGATAATCTCTTTCATCGTCATCCTGTCCAAAATCACCATCCAGATCATGGTCCATTTTCTTGCCGTCAAAACCCTCATCCATGTGCATTCTAAAATCCTCCGTAAAACAGATCTAAATTGTTACTCCGTTAAGAGAGGTTGCACCTTAATAGTGGTTTCTTTGCAATGCAAGTATTTTAATCAAAAAAAGATCTTTTGATCTCATCTTTTTTTACGAAATATCGGCGGAATTCATAGTTAAGCCAAAGAATATCGTGAACGCTGAACGGGTGCACAGCAATGTGCCCGGATCTGATCGCGGCGGTACGAAAATTAGATGACAACCGATGTTCAGAAATCAGACTTCAAAGAAAATGGGTGTATGTACTTCCTGGAAATTTTCGATGGCTGTCTTATCTTCATTTTCAAGATAGCTGAAACTGATCCCCATGCCTGACATGCAACCCGTTGGGGGTTTCGACGAAATCTCCCTGGTGTATTGAACGACCCCACGGGTGAATACCTTTTTATTGCCCGGCAGTTCAAATGAAATGGAAACGGGAGTTCCCACGGGGTGGATGTTGTATGTCGCGGCGAAAATGCCGCCTTTTTCAACATTATCTGAAAATCCCCGATAGAAATTGTGTTCACTGTCCGCAGAAATGAGTCCCAAATCAAGCTTCACGTCGGAACTTTTCTGGCGAAAGGCGGTAACAGTCCTGGCCCGCCGGGTCTGGATGGGCTGCCCGGTCGGACCGTTGCGGGGATGCCTGAATTCAAAGGCGAGCAGCGAAATATCCCCTGGCTTGGCGGGTCTGGATTTGATGAACCTGGGAATTTGTTTGATCTTGGACAAAAAATCCTGAGCAGTAGACTCTTTTAATGCCATATCACTCCCCCTTGAGCAAAAAAACGCCAAAGCGTTTCAAATCGGCAAACGAATTATACGGAACAAATGAACAGATATTACTGTACCACCAAATATTGTGGATATTATCCATTTTATGAGGTTCTGTGGTCAGATACAAATTTTTGGCAATTATGGGCTCTGGCGACGGGACTCTTTTTTCCAATGGTGTTTGTTTATGGGAGGGGGAGAGGAGATTTCGCGAATCAACCGACGGTGACTTCCACCGTATTGCTGTCTTTAAATTTATTCGCGGGAATCAGATTACCACTGATGGTTTCGCCGTTGACGACCAGCCGGGTGACCCCGGTACCGCTACCGCCACCGTTTTTAATCTTAATGGCAAAGTTTCTGCCGCGGAACTTGCGGTTGACAGTGACCTCCGGCCAATGGGTTGGCAGGCAGGGGACGAGACGCAGACCGTCATAGTCCGGGCGTATCCCCAGAATATATTGGGTTGCCGCATGATAATTCCACGTGGCAGCACCGGAAAGCCAGGAGACGCGGCTTGCACCGAATTTGGGATTGAATTTGGAACATGTGGTCTGGGCAACCACGTAGGGCTCGGTTTCGCGAATTTCGGCAATATCGTTGTAGAACCCGGGCAACGCTGCTTTCAGATACGCCCAGGCTTTATCGTTGTTTCCGAGTATTGCCTGACTCATCACCGCCCAGCCCTGCGTATGATTAAACATCGCCGCATTTTCCTTGGAGCCCGGATTGAACAGAACAGCCAGAACCACGTTGGGGTCTGTGTTCACGAACGGTGGCGCGCACAGCATCACGCCATATTCCGTTGCCAGCTGTTTATCGAGAGACTCGATACACCTGGTGGCTTTTTCACCTTTGGCATGTTCACTGATTACCGCCCATGCCTGAGGATTCATAAAGATGGACCCTTCGTCGTTTTCTCTCGAACCGAATTTCAGACCGTCATCGCGATAGGCGCGCAGGTACCATTCACCGTCCCAGACGTGTTTGTCGAGGGTTTTATCGTATTCTTCGAGCAGTGGTCTGGCCCAGTCCGCCTCGGCGGTCTCCCCCAGCATCTCGGAAATGGCAATATATTCTTTAAATGCATAGCGCAGCTGGAACGCTACAAAAGAGGTCTCGCCTTTTTCACCGAGGCGCAGACAGTCATTCCAGTCCGCATGCAGTCCACACGGAAGCCCATGGGCGCCCAGCCGATCGAGGTTGAACTGGATGGCTCTTCGCAGATGGCCCAGCACGGTGGTTTCGCCTTTGTCCGCAAAGGGGAGTATCTTTTTGTAGAAGTCGATGTCCCCGGTCTCTTTCACGTACTGGGGAATAGCGTTGAAGAACCACATGCAGTCGTCTGCCCGATAATGGGGCGGTTCTTTTTCATGGCCAGGGCGATGAGCATAGGGTTTCACCACCGGCATTGCACCGCCGTTGGCCAGCTGGCCTGTCAGCAGCAACTCAATTCTGCGTCCGGCTTCTTTCGTATCGAGTGCCATGGCACCCAGCATATCCTGAAGTGAGTCCCGAAACCCAAGACCGTCCCTTTCACCGGCGTAAATCATGCTGGCGGTACGGGACCAGTAGAATGTCATCATGCAGTTGTATGGGCTCCACATGTTCATCATGCTGTTGAAAATACCATCCGGGCTGGACACCGTGAAGTTGTCCAGACAAGCGTGATTGTATTCTTTCACCTTTTCGATTGCGTCATCCACTCTGGCAATGGTGTTCATGGCTTCCACAGCGGCCTTACCTTCCACTTCTCCTTTGCCGATTCCCATCATGACCGCGAATTCTCTGTTTTCACCGGGAGCGAGGTCCATATCGATCTGGAAAGCGCCACAGGGCATATCACCAGTGGCAATGGAGTTTTTACACGCCCCATTCACCACTGCAGCAGGATTGGCGTAGGTGCCGTACGGACCAAAAAACTCTTCGAGCTGTGTATCGTATGCGGTTGCATCTGCGCCGGCCAGGGCCATGAACGTGTGTCGTGCCTGATCCTTGTTTTCAAAGTGGTCGGGATCCTCGGGCATGTTGATGTTGCTGCCCATATCAATGATGTTGCCCTCGACTCTGGCCTTCACAATATACTGGGTGTATTGAAGATTGGCCTGATCATCAAGGGCGTTCCAGTTGCAACCGAATTCCACCAGGGGAAACACCCGAATCCTGCGGGCGTTTTCTCCGGTATTGGCCACTCTGATCTTCCAGACTTCGTAGGTGGCGCCCAACGGTGCAAAGTAAGTGACGCTCGACGCGATGCCCTTGTATTCGCCGCTGATCGTTGAATATCCGGCTCCATGGCGACATTCCCCTTTATATTGATCGAGGGGCTTGCCCACGGGGTGCCAGGAATTGGACCAGAAGTCTCCACTTTCCGCGTCGGAAAGATAAACATATTTACCCGCATAATTGCCCTGCAGTGCAGCAAACAGAAAGCGGGTGTGCCGCCCCTGCCCGGCTGATCGGTAAAAGGAATATCCGGCAGCGTTGTTGGTAACGATTCCCCCGTACACGGTGTTTCCAATGTAGTTGCTCCAGGGCCTGGGGGTATCCGGTCGCTCTATTACGTATTCTTTTCTCTCATCATCAAATCTACCAAAACGCATGTCACGCTCCTTTCGTGGCGATAATCGTCGCGATAATAGGTACTTGCTTATATACTTCAACTCTAAAAATGGGAATGCGATGATTTAAAATAAACAGTATTCCGAGGTTTTTTGTTTATTTGAATTGTAAAATTTGACGAATTATTTTGTAATATCGGATAGTTGCAATTTTAAGTGGTTTGCGATGCCTTCGCTGGTCATTCAATCGATATTGAAAACCAGTTTTTTTCCGGAAGTATTGAAAATGAATCTATCCGGAAATGCTTTGTGGAGTTTGCAGGACGCACGTACACCGGTACAATGGGAACACGCCACTTTTCGCACATCGGTATCCCTCAGAAACCTCTCGACTTCAGAGATGTGTTCGTCATCCGCTCTGCTCAGATGAAGTCCGCCAAGGATACCGTATATCCGGGATTCTCCGGTCATGTTCTGAAAATGCCGCACGATATTGATGATGCCCCGGTGCGCACAACCGGAAAAGACAAACAGGCCTCGGGGGGTTGATACGGCGACAGACAGATCGTCCCGCAACGGATCGGGAACCAGCTCGCCGGAGCTATCGGGAGTCACAAGGCCTTCGTCAATCTTCTCGAAGTGGCTGGACATGGGGACTTCGCTACTGATGAAGATGCCTTTGGCGATTTCCATGAACGCGGGAATCAGCTCGAATCGAGCCCCCAGTGCTTCCAGTTTCTCCCTGGCGTCCGGGAGAGAAATATCGAGTTTTCGGGGTGGGTGCCGCAACGTGAACCTGTGGCGAAAAATATCAGGATGGGCATAGACCGGTTTGCTGCCACAAAGTGGCAGAATGTGTTTCAGTCCGCCCGTATGGTCGCAATGACCGTGGCTGAGGATGATGGCATCGACAGTGGTCAAATTCGTGTGGGACAGAACCGCGTTCCGTGCGGCAATATCGGTCATTCCCGTATCCAGAAGAAATCGGAAACTTCCGGTATCCACCAGGACGGCGAGCCCCCATTCTGCAGTGTATCCGAACGTGGCCACATTATCACAGAGCGTAAATATTCGCAGCAGCATCTGGTACTTTACGAAACCGGGGTTGTCAGTTCAGTTTTTCCGGATCAGTGGGAGGCAGGGTAGACGGGCGACGAAAGGTTTCATCAGTGCTCACCACATCCAGAAGTGGTTTCCATTCGTTCATGTGATTGCTTTTCAGGTGATAATAAAACGGAATTTCTCCGGCACGCAGTTTCTCCTGGAACTCATTCTCATTGAATGGGCCCTGGGTTTCTCCATTGTTTGAGCGAATCATCCATGTGCGTTTTTCTATGTCCATAGTGCTTAATTATGGCACCATTTATTTATCTTTTCCAAGGATTTTTTCGATAATCAGAAGCCCTGTCTGTGCGATGGGATGGCGGACCCATTGCGGCAAATGCATTCGGAGTTCCGGGGCATTCACTTGTGGTAGGGAATATTCCGTTGGATACACAGACCGCGGTAAATCTGTTCAGCGAGAAACAGGCGGGCCATCCGGTGAGGCAGTGTCATCCGGGAAAGTGCAATGGAAGAACGTGCCAGTTGCAGCAGTGAAGCAGGAAGCCCTTCTGCGCCACCGATGATGAAAACGATGCCACCGGGAGAAACGGAAATCCAGTCGGTCAATTGGGTCGAAAACTGTGCGGACGTGTATTCCCGGCCCCGTTCATCCAGGGCAACAGGGAGCATTCCCCTGGATATGAGTTGCCGGCTTTTCGAAATCAGACCATTCTTGCTGCCGGGGCGAACGACGGAATCGGTAATCGGGAAAAATTTGCCAATCCGCGCGATGTAGTCTGCCACCAGGGGCGCGGTCGGATCCGCATTTTCCCGTCCTTCACTGAGAATATGAAACTGCACGGTTCAGTTGGAAGATTCCATACGGGAAAGCAAAGAGGTGGGAAGTCTTTCGGCGTCAATCCAGAGACCCTCCAAATCATAAAACCCGCGTTTGGTGTCTTCAAAAGCATGAAAGACCACATCGCCGAAGTCAACAAGCACCCATTGACAGTACTGCCTTCCCTCGAAGCCCAGCGGATGAACGCCTTTCTTTTTCAGTTCGCTGTGAACACCATCAACGATGGCCTCCACCTGACGGGTCGAGCGTCCGGAGCAGATGACAATAAAATCCGCGTAAGATGATTTTCCGGTGACGTTGATGATTTCCAGTGCATCCGCATGTTTGTCGAGTGCGGCCTTGGCTATTTCAAGTGCGAGTTGTTTGGGTTCCACGAATGTCCTTTCATTGGTAGCCATGTGGGTGTGGCACCTTCATGTATTCCACCTTATCTTACGCCGGAACTGTGACCATTTACAAGTGCTGTTTATATCGCGTTGTGTACTTAAATACATTATAATTGAAACTCCATCAGGTGGTTCCTTGACACTCAAAACGCTTCAACTTATACTGCTGCTTCGTTATTTTTATACAAACGACTGTTTTTTTTAGATAATTTACTATTTATAAAAAGGTAGCGAAAACAAGTCGCGCATTTTTCGCGCAGAAAGACAAAGGTGTTTTCATGAAGCGCATCCCCTTTCTTTTGTTACTTATTGTAACGGTCGCATCGCTGTTCGTTATCGGCTGTCGGGATGAAGAAGATCCGCAGTATAACATCGATTTACTCTATGACCGCCCCTGGCGGGAGAAAGCCCTGAAAAACATTCAGGATATATTCAGCAAAACCATGCAGGAAAACGGCAATGACCTGCAGAACGCCAAGGTGAAGGAAGTGACCAATGTCTTCGTTCCGGGGCTGATTGAGGCGTTCAACGCGTTTGACCGTGACCCGGCGAACCGGAAGATCATTGTGGAACTGCTGGCACAGATGCGGGATCCGGCGGCCAATAGCGTTTTTATCGCTGGTTTGACACTTGAAAACACCTCTGACTCCGCTATGTTCACCGTTGCAGCCAATGCCGTACAGCGTCAAAAAGTGACGGAGGCGCTTCCGGCGCTTCTCGCCGCATGGAACAAGGTCAAGTCCGCCCGGGATTCTCGGCAGGGGGCACCATTTACGGCACCGGAGAACGAAATCGTTCAGTCATTCATTTCAGCGGCTGCCGCAATTATTGTGGAGCATCCGGACGCTGCTCAGGAGGGGCAGGTGGTGGACGCACTGATAATGATTACGGACACACCGGATACCATGCAGGAACTTCGCCTGAACATGAAGGCAATGAAAGCCCTGGGGCGAATCGGGGATGAAAAGGCGATCCCTGTTCTGATTCGAGGTATTGCCCAAAAAGGTGTTCGTCAGCCCATCGGTCTGGGAACCATCGCATTTGCCTCCTTGCAGCAGATTCACAATCGGGACGCCGTTGTAAAGGCTATCCTTGCGTTTGCAAAGGGGCAGGATCAGGCATTCAATAAAGCCTACGCCGCGGAGCTCCAGTCCGATCCATTGATGAAAAATCCCCTGTGGTTCATTCAGCAGGCGATAACATTTCTGGGGCAGCTGATGTATGCTTCGCCGGAGGCGGTGAATTTCCTGATGAGCGAGTTCAATCATAAGGAACCGGATGCCCTCGACAACAAGGCCATGTCGCTTGAACTGCAGGTTCAGATGGAGAATGCCGAAGGGTGGGCGCAGATGCGTCGCAACTGGGCAGCGGTGGCGCTGGGAGAACTTGACCAGACTCAGATTATGGACGAACTGGTAAATCGAATCGACTTGAAGCGCGGAAAAATTGAAATTCCGCTCGAAGAAGCCGTTGGATATTTCAGGGCCATGGGCTTGTTGTTGATTCCCGCCAAGGCCTGTCCACTGATGCTGAAGGCCGTCAACGGAGTCGACGATTCTTTGCGGGACAAGTTGTTTTACAATGCATCTCTCATGTGCGGCAAACAGTTTTTCAAGCCGATGGATAAAGCCATCAGCAAAATTGATTGCGATAAAATTGTAAAAGAGCGGTTGCAGGGCGAGGGTTCTCCGGAGGAGGAAAAACAGGTGCGCAACGAATGTGAAGTGATGAAAACGCGCATCGAGGGATATAAGGATCGCATTAAGTACGGTGAGGAGTGCGGTGAGAATGTTGACTGCTACCTGAAAACCGTTGGCGACCATACCAATAAAAATATTGAACGCGCGATACTGAGCGCATTCAGACTGGGACGGGATAATTCGGGAGCGCGTCAGAAAATTGTGGATGTACTTGTCGACAATCTGAACAATCCTTCCAAGGTGGCGCTGTCCGCCTCCATTCGCGCACTCGATTTACTCGCTCCGGAAGGTGGTGACAAACTCGTGGCAAAAATCAAGGAAGTGTACGCCGATTTCGCGCGTCAATCCACATACAAGGATCGCGCCCGCGATCTGGAGGCCTTCGTTGGTCGCGTGAGAAATCGCGGACGAAAATAGTCCTGTAGTCATCGCTGCTTTTCTTTTGTATACTCCTGACATCTGTTGGTCTTCCGGTTGCACCCCGTGGCGCATTGATGCAGCGGGTTCATCTGGAAGAAAACATGCATCCAGGATAGACCGGGCAGTGAGACTGGAAAGGAATAAGAGGTACTGGAAATGAAAAAATCAGTGATTCTGCTTCTGCCTGTCATCCTGGCAGTTTCAATGGTTTGCTGTAAATCTCGGAAGGAAAATCAGGGCAGTACACCATCGGATGCGATTGCGAAAGAATCCCCGAAGGCCGCGGTTGAAAAAAAAACCAAAAAAGTTCCTGAGAGAATTCCAAAGCTGACGACGACGTTGGACGTAACAGAAAAGAAGCGGTTGAGTGCACTCAAGCACTATTATAAAGGAATCGAGCTGCGCAGTGATGGCAAACCCGACGAGGCCCTTGCCGAGCTGATTGCCGCAGTGGTGGACGATGCAGGAAATTTGGAATCAAGGTATCAATTGGCAGTCACATTGGCTCAGAGAAAGCGAGGGGGCGAGGCGCTTGCCATTTTAAAGCAATTTGGAGATGCCGGGAATTGTCCGGGCTGTTTTTCTTTTCTGGCAAGGGCCAGCCGGAATGAAGCCTTCCGCATATTCGGTTCCAACCCCGCATTCGCCGATTTGGTGGATGGCCCGGCAGCGCGAATGGAAAAGGCGATGGCTGCAGCAAACTGGGTCGGGTACGACAAAGATGCGCTGAAAAAGCAACGGGTAGAACTCACCTTTCAGGGGTTGCCGGCAGTATCCGCTGATGGCACCCGGGTGATTGCCGCCAGCCTGGGAAAAGATAAAGGTGGCCGAATTACCAGTGCGACGTTACAGACTCTGGATGCGAACACGGGGGAGCGTCTGAGTGCCAAACGCATTCTGTTTCGGCCGGAGGGCGAACGGATTATATCGGGAAAAATGAACTATCGCGAAGCCGCGAGACTTCTGGATAAACGCATTAAATATATTCATCAGACATTGGTGGTCGGTAAGTGGGAACCGGCGAAGAAGGTGGCGGTGGAGACGAAAAAAAAATTGGCCCGTTGTGAAAAGGCGCAACAGTTCTCAGTGCTGGACCGTATGCTTACCTATGCCGGCACCCGCCTGACGGTTGCCGCCACTGAAGAAGCGGCCTCGGTTGTGGTGGATGGGCAGAAATGGCTTCCCGCTGGAGACAAAACATGTATCACCAGACCAATGATTCGGGAGGTATACGCAGATGAAGCCCATCAATTATTGCTGTTGCAGCTTGGGTTCTGTTCTGACGCATGTGTGTCCACCACAATGATGTGGACAGCGGTTCCCCTGTAAGCCGCATCGAAGGGACAGCAACAGTTTCGCCTTTCCGCCACTTGATCATTGATTCAATCTATTTTTGCACCTTCAGTTTTTCCTTCAACTCTTTTGCTTTTTGGGCCAGCGGCTCGGGAACCTCGCTTTTAAAGTCCAATAATGCCAGCGCGATTTCGTTTCGCAGGAGGATAGCTTCGATTCGCGCCAGATGGTAGCGAATCAACGGGTGGGTGGGAAACGGACTGAAATGTTCCACCAGAAGGTTCCGCGCTTCCCACGGGGCGAGCGCCTCCAGCAACCAATTTATTCTTTCCTCAATCAGCTCCGGCGTGTCGGGTTCCTCGAAAAAGGCCAGAATGGTGACGACCGCTTCGGGGTACTGATGGGTCTGCAGATAAAGTGTAACAAGTTGTCTGCGAATATCGTCCGAAAGCGGATTGCGACGCTGCACCTGTTGGAGAATTTCAATGGCTTTCCGGGGATACCCCTTTTGGGCAAACTGCTCTGCCGCATTCAAGATGGGGTCCACTTCTTTTCCGTTACGCTCCAGATACTTGCCAAGGTACCGTTCCGCCAGATCGATATGTTGCAATCGCAAAGATATTTTGCCGGCCGCCAGATACAGTTCCGAATCGGTTGGATTTCGAACCAGGGCGCGTTGATAGTACAGTAGCGCTTTTTTATGCGATGGCTCGCCGGGTTCAGCGGCAAAATAGTTGCCCAGCCAAAAGAGTGACGATGTATCGTGCCGGTCAATCTGCGCGCCGAAAGACGCAGCGGCAACAGCACTCTGATTCTCGCCGAGGCGATGATGCAGTCGGGCGACTGCGGTCCAGGCTCTTCCATTGGCGGGCCCGAACTGGATGGCCTTGGCCAGGTGAATGCGGGCCCGTTCCAAATCATTCTGAGCCAGGAGTGCTTCCCCGTATTGAACCTGAAGCCAGGGATCGGATGGATCAGCGGCGGCGGCGGCCTGAAATGCCGCTACGGCTTCCCGGGTTTGCCCACGCGCCAACAGAATGTCTCCGCGGATTTTATTTTCGTAGGCGTACGGATTTCCCGCGGTCATCCGGAATGGTTGCAGGTGAATTTCACTTCGGAATGAATGCGGATCAAGTGCGCGGATGGTCCGATGACAACCGGAAAACAGAACCGCGCCAATGATAAAGAATAGCAGACAGGTGGGCCATTTGAATTGAACCTGTGGTGCTATGCGGGGCATGCTTCAATCCTTTCTCGTTGCTCTGGCAACCAGCAGCAGATAGGTTCGGGCGGCCTCCACGCGAGTCTGCGCGTCATCGCTCTGAAGTGCAGTGGCGGTGGCGGCAAAATCAGCAACTTCAGGCTGCAGCGCCGTCGCTGCCAGACCTCGAAGGGCGTCGATGCCCAGAGTATGCTTTCCGGACAGGATGGCATTGCGCAGCACATTCAATGGTTGTCCGTACAGCGGATTCTCGAGGAGAGTGTGAAGGCGGGTGCCCGAAAAGGTAAATTCATTTTGTGGACTGTCCGGCCCGGTCATACCATTTTCCTGGAGTTTCAGATGATACTTTTCCAGCAGGAGTTGTCTGTAGTGGGCACTGAGCGGTACCTGAACGCCTTCAACGCTGGTGGCAATTTCCATGCGTCTCGCATTGACAAATGCAATCGCCAGGGCCAGGGGACCATCGTCGAAGGGGGCGGTCTGTAGGAGAAGGGTGTTCAATGGCACTTTTTCACCGTAAAACTGCACCGCTTTGCCAACCGTCAAGGCTTCGGTGATGCGCTCTCCCGGCACGGCCAGGTGGTGTGCCAGCTGTCCCAGCGCAAAGAACAGCTGATGCACCGGGTCTGTCAGTTCGTTTTTGATGTTGGGCAGCGTTTCTGAATCGAGAACCAGCCATCGGAGGCACAACGCCTGCAGCAGCAATTCGTCGCTTCGGGCGCCGGTCATAAGACCGTTGCGAATCTCCGGGGCCGGGGCATCTACGCGGAGCAGTCGCACATAAACGGCCGCCCATGATGCCACAGAGGGAATCCGGGAATGCAGGGCCGCAATCAGAATATCCCTGGCGGTATGCGCATCTTTTTGCACGAGAAGTTCCAGATTGTTGGCCGTATCCGCAAGGTCGGTATCCAGCGACGCCACTGTACCTTGCACCGGACCACTGCGAACCGGGGAAGCATCTGAATGGCTCGACGGCGTCTCTACGAGGGTCCGCGGCGGTTGGGACCCGGACGGATGACAGCCGTATCCGGAAATAAGTGTGATGAACACCAGTAATCCAATTCTGTTCATGGTGCCAGTATATATTGTTCGAGAGCGCCGGTCATCTCCAGGGATTTATAAAGTGCGATGGCCACACTGTTGGCAAGATTGAGGGACCGGACGGATTGTGAAATGGTGGGAATCCCATATTGGTGTTCGGGCCACGAATGGAGGATGTCCTCCGGAAGTCCGACACTTTCAGCGCCAAAAACGAGAATGTTGCCTTTTTCGTACGGTGCCTGAAGGTAAGTCCGGGTAGCCCGGGAGGAAAAAAGCACTGGTGCCGGCCCGCCAATGGCGTCGAGGCAGTCCGAAAAAGTGGCGTGGGTCCGGACATTGACCAGGTGCCAGTAATCGAGCCCAGCCCGCCGTACCGCTTTTTCGTCGAGGGAGAAGCCGATGTTTCCTACCAGATGCAAATCAGATGCGGTCGCCGCACACAACCGTGCGATGTTTCCGGTGTTCTGGGGAATTTCCGGATTGACCAGGACAATGTTTGTGCGCTCCGGAGTCGGCATGCGGAGTCTGGTTTTCCACGAAGTATTCTCAGGTTTCGTCATTCAGGATCCTGAAATGGGCAGTGCCCGTGCCATGGGGATGAATGCGCCATTTCGCCCGAGGAATCCCACTGCTGCCGTGTGCACTGCTCCTCTGACGGTACCGCAGACTTCCTGTCGGCCCACCTCCAGCTCCAGAAAGAGATCCCGAACTGAGGTTCGCACCCCTCGCGGCCCGGGCGCAGCAGAAAACAGGCGAACAATACTGTGGCCGGAATATCGGACGGTTCGTTTGGCAAGGTCCAACCCTTCCGGTGTCAGCTCCCATTCAATCTGCAGCAGATCATCAATGAATTGGAGTGCTATCCGGTCGCTGTTCTGCGGGGGAACAGGTGTCTGAGACTTCAGTCCCAACCCCATTTTCTGACTCATTCGCTGGCGAAGTGCTTTGACTCTTTCATCGTCAGGATGCAGCAATTCCAGTCGTTCAATCACTTCAGCTGCCTCTTTCAGCAAATCCTGTATCATCAGAATTTCTGCCATGGCGACTGTCGTAAAGGGAACATCCGATGAATCGTGTTCACTCATGGATTCATATCTCCAATATTTCTCTTATGATATCTATATCATTAACGATCTGTGATTGCAGCGCTTTGATATCATCAAATTGCCGGTTTTCCCTGATTCTTTTTACAAAATGAAGGGTTGCGTGTTCGTTGTACACATTGCGATTGAAATCGAGCAGATGCGCCTCTATGGAATATCCGTGGTGCAGGGTGGGGCGATCTCCAATATAAACGGCGGCCGGAATATCGCGGTCGGCGCCCACGTCAACCGTTGCCGCGTAGATGCCATCGGCCGGGATAAGGACATCCTCGGGCGCAATATTGAGCGTGGGAAATCCAAGTACAGCCCCCATCTTTTTACCATGGACCACCATGCCCGGAAGTTCGTGATGTCGGCCAAGCAGGTCCGCCGCCAGGGCAACGTCTCCGGCAAAGAGGAGTTCCCGGATTCGAGTGGAGGAGATGACTTCATCGGTGGTGCTCAATAGATTTTCCGCAAGGACATCGAACCCATTTTCCCGCCCCATTTCCTGAAGAAGGGCGAGATCCCCCGCGCGATCTTTTCCGAACCGGAAGTTTTTTCCCACCACGACAACCCTGGCGTTCATTGCGGAAACCAGTGCCGAATGAACAAAGAGAGCGGGATCCATACCGGCAAACTCTCTGGTGAAGTTCTGAATCAGAAGCAGGTCGGGGGAGACTTCTGCGAGGAGCGCTGCTTTACGGGCGGGAAATGTCAGGCGCGCGGGAACATTTCCTCTGGCAAAAAGGGCGGCCGGATGCGGTTCAAATGTGCAGACAACAAACCGCAGCTGCTTTTCATGAGCGATGGAACTGGAGTTCCGCAGAATGGCCTGATGTCCCCGGTGGACGCCGTCAAAATTTCCGATGGTCACCACTGTTCCCGCTGCCACTTGCGTTTTCTGAAGATGAGTGTATTCGTTGAGCACATCCATGGTGGCCAAAGATACGTGGAGTTCATCAGCCGGTCAATAGACTCGTTCATTTCTCCGCCAATCGAATTCACCGATACTTCTTCTCAGAATCGGGATCGCCTATGTCTTTACAATATATGGATAAAAAGGAAAACACTGTCGATTTTTCATTTGTGAAACAATGATTGTAGTATTTATGTAACTGATAAAAAAACCGGATTTGATAATATAGGGTCTTGAACAAAGGAAAATACGTGTTATGTTAATGGCCAAATTTGCAGTCTTTCGGCATGGGGTCGAAATTGCTGATGGAATTTTTTCCATGATAATTAATTGAAGAGGGCATGAACTATGAACGAAAATATCGACAACACCAATAATGTCATTGAAACTGTGGAAGAAATGGCGCAGGAACTGATGAGAAGACTGGACTTGCTGAGCGGAAGTAAAGTGCAGGATGAAATTTCTTACGGTCAGTACAAAGTCATTTCTGTTATCCACAATCATGGACCCATTTCTGTTGGGAACCTTGGCCGACTGGTGGGTTCCGCACAGAGCACAACGTCAGAAATGATTGCCAGATTGACCAAAGCAGGTCTGGTGACCAAAGTTCGTGGTCCGTACGACGGCCGTGTTGTTGTGGTAGAGCTGACTGACCAGGGTCGCCAACTGATGCGTCGCCGTCGTACACGGGTACGTGAAGGATATCAGGGACTGTTTGGACGCCTGAGTTCAGCCGAGCAGGAAAGCTTTGTTGGATCGCTGAAAAACCTTGATGAAATTCTGAGCAAGATCACCAACTGATCCTTTTTGTTGTTCCACATTCGTACTCATCGCTACGGATTCTGCTGTTTCAGGCCGTTCTTTATCCTCACGATATTCACAATAAAAAAGTTGCTCCATTGAGTGATTGTTGCGTCAGTTTGCATGAAAAACGGTTCCCTGTGAAAATGGTCTGTTTTCAGGCCGTGTGAAATTTGGGAAAAAGTTGGCGCGTTTTGTTTTGATGAAAATGATTATCTGGTATGCATACCTCAACGTCTGTTCTGACAGATGTGTTTCTTTGATACCAGTGGTTTGAATTGACCGGGTCAGCGGCAAATCCCGGGTACAACGGGATCGCTGGCGGTATTTGATTCGGCGGGATGATGCGCTCAGGCAAGAATACGTGAGCATTGCATGAGTCTGAAGAATTCATAAACGATGGGAGTGGATATGGCGCAAAAAGAATGGACTCGACGGGATTTTTTAATTGCCGGCTCGGCTGTGGCTCTTGGCACCGCTTTACCGTTGGGATGTGGCGGTGGTGATTCCACCAGCGAAAAGCCGGCGCCGAGAGTGGATGCCGCGGCAAAGGGGACATCGTGGGCGGGGACCAGGAGTGTGTTTGATTTAACGGAGATGCTTCACCTGGCGGACGTGACTCATTTTGGCGAGTTCATTGATTTTGGCAGTGCATCCAGATTCAAGTATTCCAACGGGGGATGGATGAGCGGTTGGGACAATGACAGCTCGATGAACGGGGTAGCCTATACCTGGGCGACCCAATCCCCTTCGCGACTGTATTTTAATCTGGAAAAACAGATGGATGTGGACTTTGAGTTTCGGGTTCAAAAGGGGGGTACCGATTCGTTTTCGGTGTATCTCAATGACAATCCACTTCGTCGTGTGACCATGAATGGTGATGGATTTGCAACATATACGGTCAGCGCAACGGCAGACCAGTCGGTTTCAGGTGAAAATTATTTCAAGTTGATATACTCCACTTCCGAAAAGGAAATTGCGGGGGTGCCGTCCTCGTTTGCTGTGGATTATATCCGAATCATTCCCAAAGGCACACCGGTTCCCAGTCAGTTCAATCCGCCCCATACGCCCAAGATGGTCCAGCAGTACACCAGCAAGAAAAAGGAATACACATCCCTGATGATGTCCTGTCCGATGCAGCTGTCGTACTACGTGGAGGTACCGGACAAGGCATCCCTCTGCATTATGGGAACGCCAACGCTGGATGCGAAATCAAAAGTGTTGCCGGTAAATCTGAGTGTCCACATCACGCCGGTGGACCAGACCGAGCGGAAGAGCGTATTTTCCAGACAGTTCGATAAGGATGAATGGCAGGAAGTGGTGGTGGATTTATCAGATTACGCGGACAGGCTGATTCGTATCGACCTCGAGACCCGGGGGGCCGAAAATGCGCGTTTTGCAGCTGGAATTCCTGCCATTCGCGTGAAATCCGCGCCTCCGGCCGAAGGGAAGCGGAAGAAAAATGTGGTGGTTCTTCTGGTGGATACATTGCGGGCGGACAAGCTGAAATCCTATGGCAACAAACGGGTGAAAACCAATGCCGTGGATGCATTTGTGGCAGAATCGACGTTGTTTGAACAGTGTCAGTCCAATTCCAACTGGACGAAACCGTCGTGTGCCTCGGTGCTCACCGGATTGCATCCGGATTCTCATAAGGCCCGGGGGCATTCTTCGAAGTTGAATAAATCCATCAAGATGGTTTCGGAAATGTTTCGCGAAAAGGGATTTCAGACCGCTGCGTTTGTAGCCAACGGATATCTCGCATCGGAATTCGGATTTGATCGGGGTTGGAATAAATATGTGAATTACATCCGGGAAAACAAGAACAGCGATGCGGAAAATGTGTTTCGCGATGCGCTAAAGTTCATCTCAGATTCAAATGATAAGCCATTTTTTACGTATATTCAAACCATCGATCCCCATGTTCCCTACGATCCGCCAGAAGAGGATTTGAAGCTGTACGATGCACGATCCTACGAAGGACCCGTCAGTCCCCGGTCCACTGGAAATCTGCTGGAGGAGTACAAACGAAAGCAGGTTGAGCTCAACAGTCGGGATAAACGACGCCTGGAAGCGCTGTACGATGGGGAGGTCACGTATCATGATCGGCAGTTTGGCCAGTTTATCGCCGCGCTGAAAAAGAAGGGGGTGCTGAATGATACCGTGTTTGTTCTCTGTGCGGACCACGGCGAAGAGTTTTTTGAGCATGAGTCCGTTGGACACGGGCATACGCTGTATCAGGAATTGCTTCACGTGCCGCTTCTTATTCGTGCCCCGGGGTTGGTTCCTCAGAATACCCGCGTTCGGTCCAAGGCGTCTCTGAGCGACATTGTTCCAACGGTACTTGATGCCACGGGGAACGAGCAGGGGGCTTCGGTGGAGGGAAGGTCGCTGTTGCAGGAAGCCAATGGGGACATCGGGCATCCGTTTAATGCGTCATTTTCAAGCTTCTATTCAGAGGCGGATGAGCGGAATCTGCAGTGGGCCGTTCGAAAAGGGGATTGGAAACTCAAGATGAAGGGCCCGGCGATTACTTATCTGTTCAATCTGAAGGACGACCCGGAAGAAAAAGTGGATGTGGACGAACGATATCCCCTTGCCAGACGCGCAATGCGGATTGCATTGGGCCAATTTATCGGTTCTCCTGATAAATTCCGATGGTTTGATGGACAGATCAAGGCGGATGTGGTGGTAAAACCGGAAGCCCGGGAAGAGAAGAATGAAAACATTCCGGAGGAGCTGAAAGAGCAGCTTCGACAGCTCGGCTATATGAAATAGTCTCGCTGAACAATTATCCGATCAGATATTCCGATGTAGCAATGGCAATACAGCGTAATATGAAATATTGATTTCGTAGACTCAGGCGGCGGATTTCACCAGGGGACGGATTCTGGAGAGGGCCCGGTGATGAATTTGTGATATTCTGGCTTCTGAAACGCCAAGAAGCCGACCGATTTCGCGAATTTGCATTCCTTTAAAGTAATGCAGGTGCAATACCAGACGATCTCTTTTGGGCATTGCATTCAATGCTTCCTGCAAATTCTCAAAGGTGCGTTTGGCGGTCAGCGCGTCAAACGGATTGGTTCTCTTTTCTTTATTTTCGGGATTACTTTCCGGGCCAACGGGCAAATCGTCAAACCGAATGACGGCTACCGGTCTGGCCGGGCCACTCGTCTGCTCTTCTTTATCCTTTGAACGGCTGCGTCTGGGGAGCCAGTCATTGGCGCGAAGTTCATCATAAATGGCGCCGCGGATTCGCATCCGGACATAACAGGCAAAAGATGCGCCATCGCCACCCCGGTTTCGCAATACAGAATCAACCAGTCCAAGTGAACCTGCGCTGAACAGGTCATCGGTGGCGATACTGGCGGGGGCCCTGGATGCCATGCGTCTGGCCAGTTTCTGAACCAGTGGCATATGTTTTTTTATCAACGTTTCATCTATGGCGGGTTTCATTGTACCCTTTTGTTGCTTATTTGCTTGAGATGCCATTGTTTGTGTCCTTTTGCGGGAGTTGCGTTGGCCCAGCATTAAAGCAAAGGGTATGCCTAAAAAAAAGTGTTGTATTTATAGGGGGTTAAGGAGTGAGGTGGTTAATGGTGGGGTCACATTATACCCATCAGTGGGTTCGGGAAATGATCGAGCAGTCATAATTAACATAGGTGAAAAATGGTATATTGCGGCATTTTTCCACCCACCTTCTCCGGTGGGTCTTGTTTGACACCGGTGTACGGGTAGACCCCGACCATTTTCGGTGGTCCAGTTCATCGATGTGCAAAAAATTTGACCCGCCTCGGGATTCGGGTGACAATGTGTTGAACACGAAGTACTTAACTAATTTGCTATAACTCAATATTAATTTATATGTGAATTATACGTAATTATCTTAAAACTTAAAAAAGATTGGGGAAAACTTGAGACGGTTAAAAATGAATTCGGTTGAGTGGTCAGGACGAGTGCGCTCGCATGCCATAAAGGTATGCGGCCTTAAAAACAGATGATACCTTCAGTAGGTGGAGGCCAGTAATGATAGAAGATTCGGGGAAAGACGCCAGAGTCATTACCGAGGATGGAAAGCAGCCTGGCAGAGAAGAAGCGGGCGATCCCGCAGCTGCCAAGCCAAAAAACAATCTTCGGGAATTTCGAATTGAGAACATGATGAGCAAGGCAGAGTTGGCGAGGAAGGCCGGGCTTTCGGTGCTCACAATTACTCGAATTGAAAACGGCTTCGGTTGCAGGATGGATACAAAACGCAAAATATTGAAGGCGTTGGGGCTTAAAGTCGCTGACCGCCGAAAAGTTTTTGAGGATGATTAAATGTTATTTGAAGGAAAGCATTTAGTAGGCGTTGATATTGGCACGTCCTCTATCAAGGTTCTTCAGCTTCGAAAGTCTGGCAAGGGATACCATCTGCTGAAGCATGGTATTGAAAAGCTGCCTCCCCAGTCTATTGTGGATGGTCATGTGATGAATCATGGTGTGGTAGTTGATAGTCTTCGGAAACTGTTTCACGATCACAAGATTGCTCAGCGGGAAGTGGCGCTTTCCATTTCGGGAAATTCAGTCATCATCAAGAAACTCAACCTGCCGCAAATGAAACCGGATGAGTTGGAAGAACAGATACAGTGGGAAGCGGAGCAGCATATTCCCTTTGATATTTCGGAAGTGGAGCTGGATTACAATATTCTGTCGCAGAATGCCGAAGCGGGTCAGATGGATGTGCTTCTGGTGGCTGCCAAAAAAGATGAGATTCAGGATTTGCTCGAAGTGGTGAAAGAGGCGCGACTGAAGCCCATGGTGGTGGATATTGATGCGTTCGCCATTCAGAATGTGTACGAACTGAACTACGGATATACTCCCAATGAGATCCTGGCACTGCTGAATGTGGGCGCTGAGGTGACGACAATCAATATTGTTTCCGATGGCGTGTCCCAGTTTACCCGTGATATCAGCAATGGTGGCAACGCCATTACCGAAGAGATTCAGAAGCAGCTTCAGGTGAGTTATGAAGAAGCTGAGACGTACAAGTCCGGTGGAGACGCCAGCGCGCATTCGGTCATTCCCCGGGAAGTGGATGAAATTGTATCGAGCGTTGTGGATTCTCTGGCCGGCGAAATTCAGCGTTCTCTTGACTTTTATATGGCGACATCAAATAAAGGTGATGTTCATAAAATTTTTGTCACCGGGGGAACAGCGAATATTCTGCACCTTCGCAATTCAATCGAACGACGCTCCAGAGTTCCCGTTGAGTTGCTCGACCCTTTCAGGCGCGTATTGTACGACGAACGAAAATTTAATCCGCAAGTACTGAAGACTCAGGCACCTCAGGCATCCATTTGCCTCGGGTTGGCGCTTCGGAAGCAAAAGGAGCGAATCTGAATGATCAGAATCAACCTTTTGCCGATCAAGCAGGACCGCCGAAAAGAAGCGGGACGCAACCATCTGCTGATCGGTGTTCTCGTGATTTTCCTCGAACTGGTGGTGGCGGTGGTGTTGAGTATCGATTTGGATAGCGAAATCGCCGAGCAGCAGAATCAGAACAACTCATTGCAGGCGAATATCAGTCGAATCAACAATACCATTGCGGGACATGACAAAATTCGCGCTGAGATTCATGAATATGAGCAGCGCCAGAACGCCATCGATGAATTGCAGGCTGCACGAACCGGCCCGGTTCAGGTGATGCTTGAACTGTCGCGAATTTTGTCAAAAAATGGAAAGCCGACTGTTTCTGATGAAAAATATCAGGAGATCATAAAAAAGAACCCCTCCAGGGGATATGACGAAAATTGGGATTTCAGGCGCGTATGGTTATTATCGTTTTCCGAAAAGGATAAACGCGTGACAATCAAGGGTCAGGGAATGAGCCACGAAGACGTGGCAGAGTTTCTCAGACGGATAAATCTGTCGTCCTTTTTTGTTTCGAGTGAGCTGGTATCCACACAATTGAGTGGGCCCAGCATTGATACGCGCTCTCTGGGGGCAAATGGAAAAGTGGAAGTGGTCTCCTTTACAGTCGTCGGCGATATCCGGTACAGATAACGGAGTGTATCATTATGCTTGACCAGTTTTTGAAAATGCCAATTTCCAGGAAGCTGCTGATGCTCGGGGTCCTGGTGGTGCTTATCGCACTGATTTTCTGGCAGATGTATTATTCGCCACTTCAGGATGACCTTACGAGCGCGCAGTCGCAACATGAGACGCTTGAGAAAAAATTGAAAGAAGTGGAGAAGCGAAAGAAAACCTACGATGAAGACGTTCAGCGGATGGAAGATCTGAAAATCGCGTCCGTGAAACAGCGTCAGATGTTGCCGGTTGAAAGCGAGATGGCATCCTTTTTAAACAACCTGAATTCTGTGGCGGAACTGACCGGTCTCGAAATTCTGTCGGTGACCCCCCTTGCGGAAGCCCCTGAAAAATACTATGCGACCATTCCGGTGAAGCTGGAGCTGAAAGGCAGTTTTCTGCAATTGTCCAAATTTTTCTTTCAGGTGGGTAAACTGGATCGAATCATCAACGTAGGAAATATCGATTTGTCAAATCCGAGTGTGACTGAAAACGGTGCAGAGCTGACAGCGAATGTGATGGCAGTGACATTCCGGTCTCTGGATAATGCCAATTAGAAGAGGGAAACATGCAAAAAGCAGTGAAATATAACAGTTTGCTCGTTTTTCTTTTGGCGATGTGTATCGGTATTTTCGCGTGCGAAGAAGATCCGAATTCAGATTATCGTCCACCGCAAAGAAGTGCCCCGATTGGCACACCTTCCCCCGAAGCCCGTGCGGAACTGAAAAAGGGTAGCGCCGGAGCGGTGCTGAAAGAAAACGAAGAAAAAGTGAATGCCTCGATTCGTGCTCCTAAAATTGCGGAGACCGATTTTATCGAGAGCATTAAACGACGGGATCCGTTCCGGCCGTTTATAGAAGTAATTGTTCCCAAACCGGAAGTTCGGGAAAACGTTGAACGGGAAATCAAGCTGGAAGAATACGATATTGAACAGCTACGTCTTATTGCCATTATTACCAATGTGGGTGATCCCAGAGCCATGGTGGTACCTCCGAACAACGAGGGATTTATCTTGCGTCGGGGTGACTACGTGGGAAAACCCGATTTCATTGATCCGGGAAATGGCGCGGATAGAATTCAGATCAACTGGAAAGTGGCGCGGATTCATGGCTCCGGCAAAAAAGAGGAGCGGGGTGTTTATCTGGTTCGAGACGATCCATTGACGCCGACCCCTGACGACGTGAAACGGTTTATGCCGCTGTATCCCCAGGATTGATTCATTCGGCATCATTTTTCTCTCCTAAAAAAAATTAAAAAAAACGGTCAAAAATTTTGAAACACGCTGTGTGACAGTGTAGGATAAAATTACACATAGGTGTACATGTATCTGCGTGTGCATAATCGCAGCTCTCGGTGGATAAAAGGAGTGGACAATGAACAGGTCCCGAATCACATTAAACAGGTTTACAAAAGCGTTGTTCGTGGCGTTTGTGGTTGCCGTTTGCGCAGGCACTACAATGGCCGCTGCACCGGATCAGATGAATCAGATTCACGCGGTGGATGTGGTTCAACGGGGAGGGCAGACGATTATATCTGTTAAAGGTACCTCCCGACCGATGTATACGGCGTTCAAGCTGTCGACCCCACGGCGTCTGGTGCTGGATTTAGCCAACAGTTCAGTGAAGGGTGTCCCGTCATTGCTGGAAAAATCCACTGAACTCGTCGGTGGCGTGGCGGTATCCGAATTTACCACCGGAAAAGTAAAGGTCAGCCGGGTGATGGTGAACTTCAGAAAGGAAGCATCATATCGGGTGAAAGTAAAAGGGAATACGCTGATTGTGACCCTGAGCGGGGGACCTCAGAAGACAGCGGCAGCTGTGACGCCGGCATCTGCATCTAAGGAACAGGTGATTTCCCTGGCGAACGCGGAGAAGCGGATTGAACAGGCGCAGAAATCGGCTGATGAGCGGGTCAGGCAGGCACAGCGCGAGGCAGACGCCCAGGTGCGGGATGCGAAACGGGAAGCGGATGCTCGCGTGGCAATGGCGCAGAAGGCAGCGGAAAAGGAAATTCAGGAAGCAATAAAAAAGGCACAGAATGAAGTTGCCCGTGCAAGGACCGAGGCGGCAGACGCCAGGCAGGAAGCAGCCACTGCAAAGGCCAGAATCGCTTCAGCGCAAAAAGAGGTGAGCGCGGCGCAATCGGTGGCATCTGATGCCGAGGGCCGGTGGCGAACCGCCCGTGCAGAAATCAGCAAGCTGAAAGCCAGTCAGGCACATTACGATAAAAAATTGAAGCAGGCGCAAAAAGAAACCGAACTGGCCCAGGCGCATCTGGATACATTGCAGAAAGAACAGGCCACAAAGGCCAGACGCAGCGACGAAAAAATTGTTGTTGCCGAGAAAAATGCGGCCAGTCGGGTCGCAGATCTGTCCCGCAAAGTTGAGGAAGCCAGGAAAGTTGCCGAAAAGGAGCGAAAACAGAGAGCGTCTCTGGAAACACGTCTGGTCTCCCTGACAGCGCAGCTGGATAGCGTGAAGGCGGAAGCGGCCGAGGCCACCCGGGAAAAACGCAAAGCGATGCAGGCGGTGGAGGACATGAAGGTCAGCGTGAAGTCGGCATTCATGGAGAAGGAAACTGCCCGGAAGCAGGCGGAGCGCGCTCGATTGGCCCAGAAAGAGGCTGAAAAGGCATACCGTGCGGCCAATAAGAAGGATCGGGATTATCTGTATCGAAAGTTGCAGCAGCGTCAGCAGGAGACGGTTTCGGCCAGGAAGCGGTATGTGGCAGCCGAAACCCGCCATCAGGAGATTGACTCGAAGCTGGATGAAACCCTTCGGGCATTGAAAATTGCGGAGCGAAAAAGTGAGCGGGCAGAAACGGCCAGACAGGAAGCGGAAGCCAAAATCGCAACCCAGAGAAATTCTTATGAGAAGAAGTTGGCCAAACTGGGAGATGCCGTCGCTGCGGCAGAAGCTGATGCCCGCGCGGCAAGAGAGGAAAAGGAACGGGTAATTGTTGCCCATGAGGCCGAGAGAGCGCGGATTCTCAAGGAATCTCAAAAATGGAAGGACACGGCTGCGTCGAGACTCAGAGCTGCGCAGGATCGGGTAAAGGAGGCCGAGGCGGCAACCCGGGATGCCCAGTCAAAAACCGATGGCGTGGTGGCCAGAATCAATGCAGTGACGGCGCGACTGGACGATGCCAACCGGACGATTGTGGATCAGAAGAAGCGGATCGCAGAGCTGGAGAAACAGTCCGAGAAAGCATCGGCTGAGGCGAAGAAGGCAGAGGTAGCGCTGACGCGTGCACTGAAGCGGGCAGAAGAGGTGAAAAAAGCAGCCCTGGCCGAGAAGAAACAGGCTGAGTTGAATGTGGCGCAATTGCGGAAAAAGGCGGAGGAAGCTATTGCCGCGGAACAGAAGGCGCGTCTTGAAGCCGCGAAATCAAAGGCGAATTCAGCGCCATATGCTTCGACTGTACCGATTGTTCAGGCGAAAAATACTGTCAGTGAGCCAGCGGCGAAGAACAGTGCCGTTGAAAAAAGCGACGCCGACGAAAGCGGGAATAAAAAAGTGACCCAGGAGGAGCTTCGCCTGCAGCGCCTTGCGGAGTTGCAGCAGAAGTACGCTGACGTCCCCGAACAGTCCAGAGCGGCCCAGAAGGTGAAGTCAAAAAAATCGCCCAAAAAATCGCTTTCAGCTGAACGGAAAGCAACGGCGGCGGCGGCAGCCAATGCCATTCAGGATATTAAGTTTGTGAATAAGGGCGCCAGCCAGAAAGTGGTGATTAACGGCAGTGGCGAATTCCGATATTCAAAATCCGAAAAGAATAACCGGGTGATGGTGATGGAGTTTTCAGATGCCCGGTTGCTGCCCATGCTGGAGCGGACGCTGGATGTACGCGATTTCGGCGGCGTCATTGATTCCATCAGTTCGTACCGTCAGGACAACAAGGTACGGGTGGAGGTGAAACTGGGTCGCCATGCCGCAAATCGGGTGGATGTGCGGGATGGATCCATCGAATGGCTGTTCACGGACAATGGCGCGACCGGTAAAGACTCGGCAGCGCCGCTGGGCAGTGCATCCCGGGTGGTGCATCGGGAGAAGAATGACGCATACGCATATCCGACCGAACGAACGGCGGCCTACTCGGTGACGCTGGCGGATTTGTCGCAACGAAAGGAAAAATACACCGGCCGTAGAATTGATCTGGATTTCAAGAATGCGGATATTCACAACATTCTTCGGCTGCTGGCGGATGTGGGGCAGGTCAATATCATCACATCTGAGGATGTGAAGGGGTCGGTGACCATCCGCATGCGGGAGGTGCCGTGGGATCAGGCGCTGGATGTGATACTGCAGACCAAGGGGCTGGGCAAGGTGAAACAGGGTAATCTGATCCGGGTAGCTCCGTTGGCGGTGCTGGAGGCAGAATACGAGAAGGCCATTGAGCGCATCAAGATGAATAAGGAACTTAAGCCTCTTGAAACCCGTTTGATTCCAGTTTCTTATGCGACAGCAGGTGAGCTGATGCCCCGGGCGCAGGATTTGCTGACGGACCGTGGAAAATTGTCAGTGGATTCCCGCACGAATGTGATTATTGCACGGGATGTGGCCGAAACACTGGACCAGGTGGAAGCACTCATTCGAAATCTGGATACCCAGACCCCGCAGGTGCTCATTGAAGGCCGGATTGTGGAGGCCACCAGCACTTTTGCCAGGGAAATCGGTATTCAGTGGGGCGGTGATTTTGCCGCCAGTTCTGCTACCGGTAATCCGACTGGACTGGGTTTCCCGAGTTCGGTGGGGGTTGCGGGCGGCGCGACGGACAGCAACGCCCCCCTCGCCGGTCTGACGCCGGTGGCCGGCGGCCAGCCGAATCCGAATTTTGCAGTGAATCTGCCGGCGGCGACGGGTACCGGATCCGGTGGTGCGCTGGGAATTTCGCTGGGGTCGATTTCGAACAATGCAAATCTCAACCTGCGGCTCAGCGCCATGGAGGAGGAAGGCACCCTGAGAATTCTCAGTTCGCCGAAAATTCTCACCCTGGATAATCGGCAGGCCCATATTGAGCAGGGGACGATGATTCCATACAGCCGTGTTTCCGCCAGTGGTGTGCAGACATCATTCAAGGAAGCCAAATTGAATCTGACAGTAACGCCCCATGTGACCGCCGACGGGTCCGTGTTGCTCGATATCAACATGACCCGCGATGAACCGGACTTCAACAACAAAGGCGCCCGGGGGGATCCCACCATTCTGAAACGGGAAGCCAAGACCGAGTTGCTCGTGAATGATGGTCACACAGCGGTGATTGGCGGTATTTTCACGCGTAACCATGGTCGCAGTTATAAGAAGGTACCGTTCTTTGGAGATATACCGATTCTCGGTTGGCTGTTTAAATCCAGATCGGATTCCGACCGGCGTTCGGAGATGCTGATATTCATTACGCCAACAATCGTCAACCGGGCCGAAAGTATCGGGCAGTAACTGAAGGTGATACGATGGTGAAAAAGAAGTATAATACTAAAAGCAGCGACGCCTTCGGGGTCACGACAGGGAGGCTTTCCATGGTGCGAGTTGGATTGGCTTTAAGTTTCTTCGTATTCACAGTGGCCATCGGCTGCGTGGATAACGAGCAGTCTTTTTATATTGAGCATGCCAAGGCGCCCCCGGATCCACCGGAATGTACGGTATCCGTAGGAGATGCTGTGGCCCCTGCGGTGTCTCTGGATCTGTCCCTGGCCGATGCCCCGAGTCTTTTTTATCTCGGAACCAACGCCCTGATCAGCCGGGAGGACTACGGAAATCTGAGAGCCGAATCCAATGGGATTATGGTGGATGGATACGAAGTTTATACGTTGGATCCGAATGAAGGGAGTGTGAATGGAACGGAATATTTCAACTATAACCACTATTTGCCACCGGAGTCATCGGAGCTGCTGCACGCGACGATGATCTCCTCGGGTGCTGTCAATGAGCTTAGAGCGGCTTATGGCTGCACAGATTTGTCATCGGTGAATGTTGGAGACGCGGTCTTCTTCAGTGGACTGAGGGCATATTATGAGGCGCCAACCACTCCAGATATTCCAGACTGGGTAACCCAGGGGGTGAATGCAAATCAGACGACAATAGACGCTCTGATACAGTCATCATCGCGTGACGATTTAATCCCCGACACCATCTATTCCGTGGTCCGGTTTCTGGGTCACACCCAGGGAAATAAAGATGTGGAAACGCCGGAATTCACATTTGCCGTTCAACCCTATTGTGGTCCCATGGGGGGCTGGACTCCTTGTCTGCAAAATATCTGTTACGCGTTCTGCAAGGATGATGCGGCCTTTCCGGCAACCTGCGATATGGGGTTGAATGCACGAATGTCCTGCGCCGATTATCTGGCGGGGATGTCGTATACTGTTCGGGTGGAGGCGGCGGAGTCCACTTCCAATAATCGGATATACGAAAACGTGGATGTTTGCGAATATCTCACCTGCCCCTGAGCGGGCTCCTCTTCTATCCGGTGGTCCTCTGATTATCTTTGGGATTGTTGGCGTACAAATCTGAACTGGGACGTTGCCGATGGCATTTTTGCTGGCAATTGACAGAATTTCAATTACACTTCCGTGCCATGGGATGGCTTCGGGATGTGATATTAATACTGATTGCGGCAGGTTTGCTGGTTGCGGTGTTGTGGCCACAGCCATCGACCTCGCCGGGGGATTCCGGTACGGAATCATCGATGAAAACATCCCCTTCGTCATCAGTGGAATCCGTCGCCACCCATTCAGGCACGGATCCGGTGGCGCCCATTGTGGGCAGGCCGCATCCTCTGTTTCCCCTGGTGAAAGGGGCACGGTGGGTGTATGTGGTCACCGGTCGGGGGGACCGGGCGCCATCTGATCGTTGGCACATTGAAATCACTGCGGCGCCGACACCGGATTTGCCGGGAACCGTTGAGATGGGGTTCGGTGACAATGTTCGGGAAGTGTCACTGCGGATGCAGGGGGAGGACCTGCAGATTTCGGACTTGCCTTTCGTTGCACCATTGCAGTATCTGGACAGTCCCCCGTATCAGCACGAAGGGAAATGGCTGCCTGCGATGAAGTATATGATTGCAGACGCGGTCTGGCAATCCGCTGCGAAACGGAATATAGAGTACCGGTCCCGGGGAAGGAATCGGGAGATTATTGTGGAAGATGCCGTGATGATCCAGACCGACCGGGCACAGGTGAAACAGAAGGAAAAGGTCGTTGTACCCGCCGGGGTGTTTGATGCCTGGCTCGTTTCGTGGTTGAGTCGGATGGAAATCCGGGCGGGCAAGGCGGGACGCAAAGTGCTGGCAGAGATGACCACGGAACCGTTCCGACGGGAAACCGCGTGGTTTGCGCCGGGCATCGGGATGGTCCGGCGCCGGGTCATCTATGAAGGCCGCGGCGGTCGCGAAGATATTGTATTCAGTCTGGTCAGCTTCAGTTATCCGAAAGCCGAAAAATGACAACTGCAAGATGAAAATGGAGATAAGATGAAACAGGAAATTGCGAAAATACTGCTTGATTTGAACGCGGTGGCGCTTCGACTGGACCCACCGTTCACCTGGGCGTCGGGACGGAAATCACCTATCTATTGTGACAACCGTCTCATCATTTCCAGCCCGAACGATCGAAAGAAGGTGGCGTCGGAGTTTGTGGCGCTGATGGAGCGGAATGGGTGGCAACCGGATGTGATTGCCGGCACCGCCACAGCGGGAATTCCCCATGCGGCCTGGGTGGCGGACATGATGAACCTGCCCATGGTGTATGTCCGGGGAAGCGCCAAGGGACACGGGAAAGAAAATCGCATTGAAGGCACCCTCAAGCCGGGGCAGAAGGTGGTAATGATTGAGGATTTGATTTCCACCGGTAAAAGTTCCATTGACGCCGCCAATGGTGTGGTGGATGCGGGGGGGGATTTACTGGGGGTTGCGGCCATTTTCACCTATGGACTGCAGAAGGCGGTTCAGCAGTTTGCGGACGCGAAGATACCGTTTGATACATTGACCACCTTCGAAGCCCTGATGGATGTGGCCCAGGAGCTGGGCACGCTGAATGCGGAGCAGAAAGAGATTATCGCCACATGGCAGGTTGATCCGGGCCAATGGTCGGCAGATCGCAGCGGGGCGGCGTAGCGGCTTGTCCCCCTTTATTATTCATTAAGGACACCCAGTGCACCCACTCGTACTTATCGCATTCATACTTTCTGGATTTTCCAGTCTGACCCTTGAAACCATCTGGATTCGCTATCTGGAACACGTATTCGGCGCCACAACCCTTGCGGTGTCCACGGTGCTCACCTGTTTCATGGGAGGACTGGCCCTGGGCTCATGGCTTTTTGGCAAATACGCCGATCGCATCCGACAGCCGGTGGTGGCCTACGCCATTGCCGAGGGAGTTGTGGGGGTATGCGCGTTCATCATTCCCCTGATCATTCATTATGTCTATCCCCATGTGAATGCGATGATGACCCGGCATCTGGGAAACAATTTTCTGCTGTTTTCCGTGGTTCGGTTTGTAGCGGTGGCGTTGGTGCTCATTATTCCCGCTACCTGTATGGGGGCGACGCTGCCCCTGCTCTCCAGACATTTCATGCGGAGTGCAACCCATATGAAGCGCGCGGGGCAGCGCATTGGTCTTTTGTATACATTAAACACCATCGGCGCGGTTCTCGGTGTGTTTGCCGCCACTTTCATTCTGCTCAAAACCATCGGACTGTGGGCGACGAATGTGACCGCCGGGGCCATCAATATCGTGCTGTGTATGGTCATTGTGATTTATCGCAATCGTTTGAATTCCCCCGCTGAAGACGAAAAAGCCACAGAAGAGGATGACGCCGAGGCCGACGAGGCAGACGTGTTGGGAGTGAAAACGGTGGAGATGGTTCCGGTTTCCCGACTGGCCAGGTGGTTTGTGGTGTTCGCCTTTTTTCTGTCGGGGCTGGCCTCCATGAATCTGCAGGTGGTCTGGAACCGGGCCATGGCCATGATTATCGGCGCTTCGGTGTATTCGTTTGCCATTGTGCTCATAGCGTTTCTGATGGGACTGGCATCCGGCTCTGCCGTGTTTTCCAGATTGTCCAGACGGATGAAGAATCCGGTTTTCGTGCTGGCCCTGGTGGAACTGGCCATCGCGGGAACGGCCATGGTGAGTTATTTCTACATGGATGACCTGCCCCATCTGTTTGCCAGAATGGTAACGGCCAATATTCACGACTACGAAGAACACGTGGGACTGGTGCAGTTCATTATGTTCATTGTGGCGTCGTTGCCGGTGGTGCCGGTGACCTTCGGCATGGGCGCCACATTTCCGTTGACCATCAAGGCGGTGACCAGCTCCCTGGGGAGTGTGGGCAAGGATGTGGGTAGTGTGTACGCCCTCAATACCCTGGGCGCCATCTGCGGGTCATTTCTTTCGGCGTTTGTGTTTGTGCCCCTTTTCTCCCGCACGTTCGACGGCGCCGGCATGCAGAGTTCGTATTTTCTTTCGGTGGGCATCTATGCCGCCATCGGGGTGAGTCTGTTGCTGGTGATGCCCGGTGTTCACCGGCTGAAGCGGATTGTGATGGCGGTACCGGCGGTGCTGCTGACCGGAATGTTTCTGCTGGGAGTGCCGGGCTGGGACCCGGCCAAGCTGACCATCGGCGTGTTTCGCATTTCCCTGATGGAGGACGCCCTCGATGAGGAGTCGTGGGGCGCACCGGACATCAAGTATTACTTCGATGGCGTCACCACCACTGTGTCCATTGAGATGTGGGGGAGGCATATCGCGCTCAAGAACAACGGCAAGGTCGATGCGTCAAACGGCGATGACATGCCCACTCAGGTAATGGTGTCGGCGTATCCGCTGCTGTTTCATCCCAGCGGCCCCGAAGACCTGGATGTGGCCATTGTGGGATTCGGTTCGGGGGTCACTGTGGGGTCCGCCCTGGCATTTCCCGTTCGCCATGTGGATTGTGTGGAACTGGAAAGCGCGGTAATTGAGGCGTCTTCGGTGTTTGGCGGGATGGAAGGGGCGCCGGTCCAACCGGAATTCGACGTGAATCATCTGGTGTATCGCAATCAGGACTCCCCGGCGTTTGACTGGAGCGATCCCGATACGTTTGTGATAAATGACCGATTGTCGGTGTTTGCCAATGACGGCCGCAATTTTCTGGCAGCGTCCCCCGGCAGGTACGATGTGATTATTTCGGAGCCTTCCAATCCGTGGATTACCGGGGTTTCCAACATGTTCACTGCCGATGCCTTCCGGTCCTCTTCAAAAGCGCTCCGGGAGGATGGCATTTTTGCCCAGTGGGTGCAGCTGTATGAGATGTCCCCGGAAAATATCCGCACCATTTTTCGAACGTTTGCCAGCGTGTATCCCCACGTGATGCTGTTCAGTGCGGAAGATCTGTCGTCCGACACGGTGCTGCTGGGGTCGTTTGAGCCACTGGCGTTCAACCTGGAACGCATTGACGGCATCCTGCGTCAGAAGCGGGTGCAGAAGGAGTTGAACCGCGCATACATTTTCAGCGCCACCGATGTGTTCGCCCGGATTCTGCTGGCCAATCGGGATGAAGTGTTGGCATATACCAATGGGCCGGATAAAGAAAAGTGGGCAGATCTTCCCATCAATACCGATGATAATGCGCACATTGAGTTCGCGGCGCCCCGGGATTTGATTTCTTTCCGGAAATTTGCGGGATATCTGGCCACGATTTACACCAGCAGCTGGAAGTTCGGTAAGCTGCATGGGGCAATCACCGGACTTGGCGATGGCGCAGACAAGGCAGAAAACTACGCGCGAATGGCCATGTCACTGCTGATGAATGGACGCAAGTCTGAAGCGGGAGCGTTTGTGAAAAAAGCATTGAAAATCGATCGGACCCTTGATGACGTGGATTTGGCGGCGCGAATCCTGTTGCTGTTGCAGGGACGGGCCGCGGCGGAGGACCCTGTGTTTGAGCCGCTGCAACCGGCCGCCGGCATGTCGGATTCGGAGATTGCCGAACTGGACCGTCAGGTGGATGCCATTCACGATTCCCTTAAAAAAAAGGCGTACCAGTTTGCCCTGGGACAGTTTCTGCTGCTGCCGGAAAAACAGTGGCGTCTGGCCGGACCGGCCATGCTGCATCTGAAAGGGTATCTGCATTTTCGCAACGCCAGCCCCACCGACAGCACCGAGTGCGAGGATGCCATTACCGTGTTGACCCAGCTGGCCAGGGAATATGCGCCCTACGTGGAGCGACATCCCGATATTTATTATTATCTGGGGTTATGTCATGACAATGCGCTCAATTTTGACAAGGCGGTCAAGAACACGCGAACCTATGTGGAATTGTCCCGGGAAAAAGAGGCCTATGAAAAATTGGCGCAGATTCAGCAGAAGGCCAATCTGGAGGCGATGCTGAAAAACATGACGGGCACGGCTCTCATTCCATTGCCGGCAGACGCCACCGATGCCCCCACCACCGATGGCCCGGGAGAATCCCCCAAGGGCCGGCAGTGAATCCAAATCGTCTGTCCTGCATTTCTGCCGCGAATTTCCGTTGCATATCGTTTGCACATTGATGCCGGAGTGCTAACCATAAGGAGAATTGCACATGAATGGATAAAAAGTGTTTTGGGGAATCAACATGCCATTTGCGTCAAAAAAAAACCGTGAATGCGGTTCCCCCGGAAAGGGAATGAAAAATGAAAAAAGAAATGCCAATATCAGAGTTTGTTGCGGAGTTGCTGTCGCGGATAGATGACGCACAGGATATCAACTGCTGCAAAGAAGAATTGAAAACGTTCTGCAATTACGTGGTCGAAAAAATGGGCGATGAGCCCATTGCCCTCGAATTGAAGGATTGAGTCTCCTTCAAATAATTACGTTACACGCCTTCAAGTTGTGATATATCGATTTCATCGCGAGGTGCGTATTCTCCTCGACCATTAAAGCATTATCACCAGCGTTCAGTCGCAATCGATGAGGAAGCCATGACAAAATCAAAAGTAGCCATATTGCGAACCACGCCGAAAACGGTGCGGGCGGATTATCATGAGTTAATGAACCTGGCCGGGTATCAGGATGTGATTTCCAGAGACGCGGATACCGCGCTGAAGATTAACATCAGCTGGCATTTCTTTTATCCGGCGGCGTCCACAACGCCGTGGCAGCTCGATGGGGTTATCAACGCCATGTTGAAGGATGGTTACGATGCGTCGCGGATTCACGGCTGTCACAATCGAACCGTGGTGATTGACGCGCATCTGGGCGAGCGGGAAAACAAGCAGCTCAATGTGATTGAGCAGTATGGACTGCGCAATGTTCACCTGTACGAAGGGGAACCGTGGATTCCGGTGCGGGAAGCCGTGGGGGATTTGGCGGACAAATTTCTGGTATTGAACGACGTATATCCCGATGGTTTCAATATTCCCAAACGGTTCATCGGCGAAAATATTATTCATCTGCCCACGGTGAAAAATCATGTGTTCACCACCACCACCGGCGCCATGAAAAACGCGTTTGGCGGTCTGCTGAACGAACACCGGCACTGGACCCATCCGGTGATTCACGAAACCCTGGTGGATTTGTTGATGATTCAGAAAAAGATACACCCCGGCGTATTTGCCGTGATGGATGGCACATTTGCCGGCGACGGTCCCGGGCCAAGGTGCATGCGGCCGGTGGTCAAGGATGTGTTGCTGGCGTCTGCAGATCAGGTGGCCATTGATGCGGTGGCAGCCAGATTGATGGGATACAATCCCATGGATCTCAAATTTATTCGCACGGCCCATGAGCTGGGGTTGGGCGTGGGGAATCCGGATGAAATTGAAATCGTGGGAGACCTGGATGCGGCCAGGGAACGATGGAACTTCACGGATCCCACTGAGGAACTGACATTCGCTTCAAAAATGCAGCATCAGATTTACTGGGGAAAGTTGAAGAACGCAGTGGAGTGGTCACTGAAAACCTGGATGGCGCCCTGGGCCTATCTCGCATCGGTGGCCTACCATGATTTGTACTGGTATCCACACAATGGAAATGACCAGGTGTATGAAGTGTTGCAGAGCCACTGGGGTCGACTGTTCCACAACTGGGAGCGGTTGACCCCCGATGAACAGGGATTTTCTGAAGTGGGAGATGCGCCCATTGGACGGGTGAAGAGCACAAAGGACCTGCTGAAACTGGGCGCCAGAGTATTTGCCACCGCCGCGAAGGAAGCCCCGGAGGCCCGTGCTTATATTCCCTGGTTGAAAAATAAAAAATAACCTTTTTGTGAGCCCGCCGTGACCGACGAAAAAAATATTGAATTTTATAAAAATGGATTGCGGTTTGAGTGTACCGGATGCGGAAACTGTTGCACGACCCATGGCGATTATGCCTATGTGTATCTGACCCACCGGAACATTGAAGAAATCAGCACCCATCTGGGGAAGACCCATATTGATTTTCTGAACCACCATTGTGCCAATGATGAATATGGCAATGTACACCTCACCATGATTGAAGGGAATTGCAATTTTCTGAAGGATAACCGGTGTGTGGCGTATGCGGTTCGACCGGATCAGTGCCGGGCATGGCCTTTCTGGTCGGAAAACCTGAACGAAGAGACCTGGAACGGCGAAGTGCAGGAATGCTGCCCCGGGGTAAACCGGGGACGCCTGTACACCCGGGAAGAAATTGAAAAAATTGCCTCCGAACGGGATAAAGCCTACGGTATCGATTTCTGATTCCTGTGGCTGTCAATTGCCGGGCGACGCGCGCCACATCAGTCCCTCTCTGTTTGCATTATTTTCGCTCTGATTGGAATCCACTGGCGCGGGACTGCATTTTTCGCAATGCGTTCACATCTTTTTCATAGGTGCAGTTTTTTTCGAGGGGGGTTTCCAGGGTGGCGGAAATATTTTTTACAAACGGTGCATTGACGAGCCATTTGAAAAACGGTGTGCCGATTTTTCCTTTTCCGATGGTTTCGTGGCGGTCCACCCGGGAACCCCTGCCGGTTCGGGAGTCGTTCAGGTGAATCCATTGCAACCGCGCCATACCGATGACGCGGTTAAAATCGTCGAAGACAGATTGCGCGTCCGCCGGGGTGGAGATGGAGTAGCCGGCGGCCAATGCGTGGGCGGTATCGAAACAGACCCCAATCCGGTGGTGATTCCCCGCCCGGTGAATGATGTCGGCAATCTGTTCAAACGTATGACCGATGCTCTGTCCGGTTCCGGCGGTGTTTTCGATGAGAATGGTAACCTTCTGTGTCCGTCGCAGTACTTCGGCGATGGCAGTGGCCACCAGCGAGATGCCGGTATCTGCGCCCATTTTCCCGGGAGAACCGGGATGAAAGACCAGGTAGGCCACTTCCAGGGCATCACAGCGGCGGGCATCGCGAACCAGAGCATCGATGGCTCTGTGTCGTGTGAGTTCATTGGCGGAACACACATTGACCAGATATGATGCGTGAACCGCCACATGGCCATGAAGGTAATTTCCCCGGATACAGGCGGTTTTGAATTTTTCGATTTGAACGCCTGTGAGGTCGGGCTCGTGCCAGCTCTGGGGGGCTTTGGTAAACATCTGAAAGCAGTCCAGCCCAATGGCCAGGGCACGCTGTGGCGCCATATGCAGGCCACCGGCAATGGATTGGTGGGCACCCAGTTTCATTTGCGGACCACCTGCCTCTTTATCCTCCGGAGGATGTGTCTGAAGGATGGAAAATGAAGAAATCGAACATGGCGGGGTTATAGTTTGAAATTTATTTCAAATAAATACGGAAATTGACAAATTGAATTGAAAGACGGTACATTCCGCCCATACGAGTATATTTTGAACTCCTGGTTTTTCTGGAGTCAATGATTCCTGCGAACCGCTCGCGGTTCGTCTGTGAAGGAGGTTGCTATGAAATCGTCCGTTGCATTATGGGTGGGTGTGTTGAGTCTGCTGCTGGGACTCGTTTCCGCGGGTTGCAGTTTTTCCATGAATGTGGGCAACACGCATGTTCTGAAAGGAAAAGACAAAATTCAGGTGGAAGCGGACCGGCCGGATGCGCCGAAACCCCCACCACCGCCGAAGAAGGCAAAGGTGGTCGGAAAGAAAATAGAGATTACAGAAAAGGTGATGTTTGAGTACAACAAAGCGGAGATTCAGGAAGTGTCCAATGATCTTCTCAATGACGTGGCAACGGTGCTCCAACAGAATCCGGGCATCACAAAGATTCGCATTGAGGGCCACACCGATTCGGATGGCTCTGATGAGTACAACAAGACACTGTCGCAGGATCGGGCCGATGCCGTGATGAAATTCCTGGTGGACGCCGGCGTGGAAGAGTCGCGTATGGAAGCGGTTGGTTTCGGTGAGGAGAAACCCATTGCGCCCAATGACAGCCCCGAGGGCAAGGAAAAGAATCGCCGGGTTGAATTCAATATTCTCGAGCAGAAGGAATAGGAGGAACATCATGAATGGATTGAAATATTTGATACTGGCGACAGGTTGTCTGATGATAGTGGCGGGCGCAATGGGGTGCGGCAGTCTGAATCCCAAAACAGAAGGCCAGATATATTCTGCTCTGGAAGCGCAGAAGGAAGAATTTCAGAAGTGCTACGAGGATGCACTGAAGACGAACCGCAATCAGAAGGGCGATGTGGAATTGAAACTGAAGTTTGAGCCCAAATCCAAACGCCCCAAAGAGGCAGCGGTGGCCAAATCGGACATCAATGATCCCGAAATGATGAAATGCGTATCCAAAGCGGCCGACAGGATTCGTATCGAGGACGCGCCGGGGGTATTTGTGGACGGTCAGTACACGTTGAATTTCGAGTACAGGGAATAAACTCCGGTTCCACCTTCCAATTCGCTTTTGCCGCCGGGCAATCACAAATTCTTCATTTTCATGATGACGGTTATCACGCCGGGAAAAGGTTCTTTCCTTTCATTCCATCGGATTTTTCTGCTACAGTGCTGCGGCGACTGAGGGAATGACTGGACTTTGGAAATCAGATATGCGCAGCGAAAGTATCATTCACATTGCTATTGTTTTTCTGCTGATGGGGGTCGTGGGTTCCGGCTGTGATCGCCGGGAACAGCAGCGTTGTCGCATGGCCAATGAGTATGTAGTGGCGAAAGTGGGCGGAGAACCGAGGTCTCTGGAAATCCTGCGGTTGGATGGGGAACATCTGGCCGTGTTCTGGAGTGCGGACCGGGGCGTGTTTTACGCGCTTGTCAACAATGATGGCATGCCGGTTTCGAAGGTGTATTCCCTCCAGAAACACAGAGAAATGGTGGATGCACCCAAAACCTATTGGGCCAACGTGAGCGAGCCGGTACTGGATGCGGTTTCCCTCAGTCCGGTGCTGGTGTCCGAAAATCGGGTGGCGTTGGCCATGCTGTGTCACCAGGGAAAAAACAATGCCACCGTGATGACTGCGTTGCTGGATGTCAGCGGGCACCGGGTGCGATGGATGACGGAAATCGGGAAAACTGGCCCCTTTGCCAGAAGTGTTTCCATGACCATGGTTAACGAGGTGCTGGTGGTGGGCTGGCAGGATACCCGCAGCGACCCGCAGTCCATTGTACTGGCGGCAGTCAACAGAAAAGAGGGCGATATTGTCAGGCGTGCCGTGATGGACACCGACGCACCGCTATACGGACCGACCCTCGCCCGCAAAGGCAATGGGGCTATCGCGGTATGGTCAGCGGTGGATGAAACAGGACACAGCGCCACATTGCGGAGCGCCCCGCTTTCCCTCGATTCGATGGGAAAGGGAACCGCCCAGTCCATCGATTCGCTGAAACTGTTTGATGCATCGACGGACATCATTCCCCATGGGGAGGGATTTGCCGTGCTCTTTCGGGACAATCGGGATGGGGACAGTACCGAGGAGTTTTATTTTACCAGACTGGACCGCAGCGGTAAGCGCATTCAGCCGGTCCGGCGAATCTCCCGGGCGGATGGCCCCCAGGGGCCGAAGCTGGTGGCCGGCACCCGCTCCCTGTTCAGCGCCGCCGTGCGTTCGTACAATAGCAACTTCCTTGTGGGGTTCAATCGAATGGACTCCGCCGGTACAAAGGCCGGCGGTGAGTTTCAGGTGTATGCCGACAAGTGCGATTTTGTACGCGCAGGTATTGCCAGCCGCGGTGATGATGCCATCCTGGTATACGCCGAAAACGCGGACACCGGCGGCCGAATCCTGGCCTCCACCATCTCCTGTGGCCAAAACAGGTGACGTTCGGATACTTTGCACGACAAGCCAGTGAAAACGAGCCAGAGAAAAAGATTCTCTGCGGAAGAACATTTTTCCGAAGAAAATCACGACGTGATACAATAGGTGAATGGAATTAAATTGCACCCGGTGTTGGCCATCACGGCGTGACACTATCACGGCTCGGAGTGAAACTTATGCTTATGATGAAAAACAGAATCGGATTATTGGCTTGCGTTTATCTTTCGGTATTCCTGATGAACAGTGGATGCAAAGAGAGCAAGTGCGTGGACGGGAATAATATCAACGAAGATATTTGCCGGGAGAAATGTGAAAACGAAACAACGGCAGATGCCTGTATGGGAAGGAGTCTGCCTGACCCGGATTGGGCGGACTTTGGACATGGATGCGTATGGATGTCATATACCGAGGCATCTATCAACGGAAATGGAACCTGTGAGTTCGGCGAAACCGTCGGTCGCTGTGAATATGAGTATGGCGGTCTGGAATCCGAGTGGATATATGAGCCACTGGTACTTTGCGGCGACCGGGTAATTCCGCAGCAGGTTCTGTACGCCCGGGAAGTGGATGGCGAAACGTGGCTGGCGCTCACATATGCAGAGAGCAATCGTTCCGATGAGGTGCTCCTCTGGTGTGACCCGGAGTCCCCCGACTATTCGCCGTATTGTCAGTGTCCCTGTATGGAAGATTCCCCCTTTGAGGACAAGGCGATTCACTCCTTTGATACTGACTATGCGGATACCGAAGACCTCTGCGAAAGCTGTACGGCTCATGTCCGTTATAATGAGTGCACATACGTTGACGAGAATTGTATGAATACAGACAGCTGTCGTTTTTTGCTTTCGGATGTTGACAGCGAATGCGCCATTCAATCCCCCGGTTCAACATTATGGCTGGAGTGCGTTGCCCAACTGGAATCCGGGTATTCCGCCAACGCGGTTGCCGCATTCAGAAAA
This sequence comes from Polyangia bacterium, assembly GCA_050287845.1. Classification (GTDB taxonomy): domain Bacteria; phylum Myxococcota_A; class Polyangia; order JAAYKL01; family JAAYKL01; genus JAFGXQ01. The sequence continues at coordinate 14,701 of JBNKCR010000045.1, read as the reverse complement.
TTGTTTGTCTGTGAATATTGCACTATATGCGCCGACTACTGTCCAAACGCACCCCCCGCCTGTGACCTCTGGGATTCAAATCAGAGTAAATAATCACCAGCCAAAAATCACTCCGAGCGGTACGCCATGCGGTACGCCATGGGGCGGTACGCCATGGGACTCTGAGCGTTCCGCCGTGAGGTGCTCCGTCCCCGGTTTTTGTCCCCGGTTTTTTTCCGTACCGGCCAAACTCGGACGGGTCCCATTCGGCGTTAACAACTTTCCCAATGATTACAGATACTTCGAATTGGGTCCCTCGCCCCCATCTGAAATCAGAATTTTCGAGCAGGATGATACTCTGGCACTGTTAATGATTACAAATGCCCAATGGAAAAAATTGATACCTCAAATGTACCCAAAGGAAAAATGAACAGGCGCGGAATTTCCAGCGCGTTTCGGCTCTATGAATACATTAAACCGTACCGGGGCCAATACATATTGGGAATGTTCTTTTTGCTGGGATCCAGTTTGGCGAGCCTCGCTTTCCCGAAACTACTGGGGGACCTGGTTAACACCAGAAATGAGACAACGCTGGGCCAGAGTCTCAATCAGACGGCACTGCTGTTGGCGGGAATATTGGTGGTCCAGGCCACTTTTGCTTATTTTCGTATCGTGTTGTTTGTGAACGTTACCGAGCGTTCCCTTGCTGCACTGCGGGTGGCCAGTTACCAGCATCTGATAAAACTTCCATTGCGTTTTTTTGAAACGAGAAGAGTGGGTGAGCTGAACAGTCGTATATCGGCAGATGTGGCGATGTTGCAGGAAACCATGACCACCACGCTGGCAGAATTGATTCGGCAAGTGATTATCATCTTGGGGGGAATCACTCTCCTGGGGATTATATCCCTTGAGCTCACCGGATTTATGTTGCTCATATTACCTCCCACCATGGTGTTTGCGCGATTCTTTGGGAAATTCATTCGAAAATTGTCTAAAGACGTTCAGGCGAAACTGGCCGATTCCAACACAATTGTTGAAGAAACCTTGCAGGGCATACAAAGTGTAAAGGCGTTTACCAACGAGTTTGTGGAAATTGCCCGCTACAGAAATGAAACATGGGAAGTGGCTGAGCTGGGCATGACCAGCGGAAAGTATCGTGGCGCTTTCTCGTCATTTATTGTGCTGGGTTTCTTTGGGGCCATTGCGGCAGTCGTATGGCGTGGGGCGCACCTGTTACAGGCAGGTGATATAACGGCCGGAAATCTGTTTTCGTTTGTCATCTACTCGGTTTTTGTGGGAGGTACCATCAGCGGTCTGACCACTGTGTATGCCAATATTCAAAAATTCATCGGCGCCACAGAAGATTTGTTCAGGATTTACGACGAAGCGCCTGAGGACATTCAGGAGGTCGGGAAAATTGACCCTGAATATCTACTGGGCGGTGCCATCCGCACAAACAGACTGTTCTTCGCATATCCGTCCAGAAGGGATCAGCCCGTTCTTAAAAATTTGAATCTGGAAATCAGCAGCAACAAAATGATAGCTCTCGTTGGTTCGAGCGGCGCGGGAAAAAGCACGCTGGCAGCACTCCTGCTCATGCTGCACCGACCGCCCAGGAACACACTTTTTTTTGACAACACCGATTGTCACGAATTTCCTCTGTCGGCGTTGCGGCATCAAATCGCACTGGTTCCGCAGGATATCTTTTTGTTTGGTGGCAGTATTCGGGAGAATATTGCCTATGGAAAACCCGATGCCACCGCCGAGGAGATCCTTGACGCTTCGCGAAAGGCAAATGCATTGGAATTTATCGAAAAGTTCCCCGATAAATTTGAGACGATTGTCGGGGAACGCGGCACCCAGTTATCCGGCGGCCAGCGACAAAGAATCGCCATTGCCCGCGCCGTTTTGAAAGACCCGAAAATTCTGATCCTCGACGAGGCAACATCTGCTTTGGACTCGGAATCAGAACAGCTGGTGCAACAGGCCCTTGAAGAACTGATGAAAGGCAGGACCTCCATTGTCATTGCCCATCGCCTCTCCACTATCCGAAACGCGGATGATATTGTGGTATTGCACGAGGGGGAAATTGTGGAACAGGGAACCCATGAAATCCTGATGCAAATTCCGGATGGCAAGTACAGGAACCTGATTCAATTGCAGTACTCAACATAGCCAAACCGGGTATCGCCCCACCCCCTGCTTGTAAAAACACCCGGCAGTGAGCAGCGCCTGGACGCAACTTCAAAATATATTGACAGAGATATTTCATACCCGGGTATCAATCCAGTCGGCTTCAGCAGCGCCACCATCTGGCTCGGTCAGGCTGGACCTTATCCCAATACTCCCGATATCTCCAATATGCAGTGCGGCATTTTTTAACTCCTGAAAAATCCTCTGAAAAATCACCCCGAGCGTTTCGCCGTGGGAAGCGCAGAACGGTAGAGGAGCCATCGCCACGTGGCTTAGGGCCGGGGAAATAAAGGCGGAATCACAGTGTCGCGAAAAATATAATAAAAGAAAGTTTAAACAGGTCCTTCGGGAAATCCGGAATTTAACGGTTCATTCAGAAGATGTTTTTATCGACCAGATCGTTGCGCTTTGTAACTCTGCGGGTGTGGCTGTCGTTTTTGTTCCATCGGTGAAAGGTGCCAGGGTCAGCGGCGTCACACGGTGGCTGTCACCCGCGCGGCCGCTCATGCAATTCAGTTTTTATAGCAAATATAATGACCGATTCTGGTTCACCTTCTTTCATGAAGCCGCTCATGTACTTCTACATCCCAAAGATGAGGTGTTTCTGGAAGATGGACACCTTGAAGGTGCTGAAGAAGACGAGGCAAACGATTTTTCCGCCGACTACCTTATTCCGCCTGATATCATGACAAAACTGAGGGAAAATCCTCCAAAATCGCCATCGAAAGTAAAAGCCATTGCAAAGGAACTGGGCATTCACCCCGGAATTGTTGTTGGGCGATTACAGCACGAAAAACTTATTGCCATTACCTCTATGAACGACCTCAAAACGAAATTGTCAGTGGTATAGATTTTACCATTCCAGACAAACACCAAATACATTCGTCATTTCACGAAACGATTATCCTTATCATCTGTAACCAATTGAATTATAAAAAGTTATTAATTTTCGTTTCGTTATCTTACATTGAATCGTGATGCAATGAACGCTTGTCCCAGTAATTTGCATTCTCAGAGGAATCACACTGGTTTTTCAGACGACCAAAGGTTCTCCCATCGGCCTCTTGAGCAATTGACTGCCTTATGAGGATTCTTGCATTACCAGTTTTTTCTACCGTGGCAGGACGGGTTGCAGGTGGTTCCGTCAAACGTACCACCGTCGCGGAATACAACGTCCTTCGTGCCATTGTCGTGTGGTCCGCCCGGAATCAGTGTGCCGTTCGCGGCGATGGTTTCGTTGTGACATCGGGTACAATGAATCCCTTCGCCGTTCACGTGGGCTCTGTGTCGACCGGTCGATGGTGGAAGACTATGACAGGAAGAGCAGTTGGGTAGTTTTTCGCTCAGGTCGTCAGTCGTATCGGCATTATCGCTTCCTCCGCCACTGTCGCAGGCAATACCCATCATCAGTGCAACCGACAATACTCCAGTTAAAATCAGAATCTTCATATTTGTATCCTCCATAGTGCAAAATCGTGTTCAACTTCACTCCCAGGTTGCATAAAACAAATAGTAAAAGTGAAAGGAGAATCTTGCGGGGACGCATGGACATTGGGTATTCCTGAATTACGTAAAACAAAAATCCCGGTTCCAGGAGGCCACCGCAAATGGAGCCCAGAAAAACAGAAATCAGAAAAAAATTCCACAAAATTTTTCAGGTAAAATTCGCAGAGAACCGCTGGTTGACATCATACGGCGGTCTGGTGGTTTTTTGCCGCTGTTTCGCAGACTTGCGTTCAGGAAGCGCCTGAAGCACTGTTTTCGGCATATCAACGCATAGAGGATTTTTCGGTTTGGGCAATATTCTTTGTGTGCTGGTGGTTCATATTCTGCTCGGTTTTCGCAAGCGGAGAGTATCGCATGGATCCTATGGCCACGCGGGTGTGCGGTCTATCCGTATTGTCGGATGCATCTACCATTTATCAAGCGGCGGATGCTGCAAAAGTGAGCGCACGGGAAGTTGCCGACAGTTTTGGGGTCGGCATCGGAAGCGTGTACAATGTAATTGTTGCCAATTCTTATTCGTTTTGTGGGAATTTTAGTATGCGTAGACTATCAATATACGGGTTCAACTTGAAAAACACATTAACATGACGCATTTTGACTGGAGCGTTTATGGGGAAGTGGTCTGTACCGATGCGCTCTTTTTCAGAAAATCAGAGCAATACCTGCACCGGCATACAGCTCCATCCACATGAATTCGAATTTGTCGGAGTCAGTGTTTTTGCCGTAAACTTTGTGCATCGTCCAGCCGCCTTCGAGGAATAGCCCTATGGCGTCCGTAACGTTGAACTGTAATCCGAGAAGAGAAATCAAGTTCCAACCGAAGTCGCCCCATTTCTGGCGCTTACCTACCAACTTCTCCTGGTTCACACCCAGCTCATACAAATCATCTCTGCGGGGATCTTTTCTGTTAATGTAGGTGGTCAGCCCTGCGCCGCCCCCAAAATATAAGTCGAGGATTCGACGACCTTTCGACTTGATTGGCACCTGGAATCGAAGCATCGGATCGAGATCCAGCGACAGGTCGCCGCCAAGTCCCTTGTACGTGAAGCTGGCGTGCACACCGAGACCGACATAGGGCGCAAAAAGATGGGTCAGCCCCAAGGCAATACTCATTTTGGTGTCGGAAGCTTTATAGTTTGTGGCTTTGTTGTCGATGCCACTGATTTCGGAACTGGTCAGTTTGGATGGTCCGAACATACCAAAGGTAGCCTTCAATGTGGCGTAGTTCTTCATACCCTCGACTTCGGCATACTCAAGCACAGCATTGATGCTGATCTTCTCGCCTTTTTGGGGAAAGACGACCTCTTTATATTCTGAGTATCCGTCTCTGCGGACATAGATGGTTGAACGTTTGACAGGGATGTCCACATCAGTGAGCGGGGTAAATCCGATACTGGATTCATCAATGAAGACCTCGGCCTTCCCTTCATTTACCGTCACATCAAGTTTGGCAATGGCGTAAAGTTTTACAGTCACAACATTCTGCTTATTTCCTTCAACAAAGATGGTCTCTGTATCGCACGTGTAGTCCGGTGCCTTTACCTCAATCTTATGATGTCCCGAAGTGACGACACCGCTCCAGGGGGAGGGGCCTTTGGCCACATCGTCGATAAACACCTGTGCATTTTCTACGGCAGGTTCTGCTGCAACGGAAAGCTTACCGGTTTTCGTATCATCGTTCAGCGTAATTGTCACATCGGACTTTTTACTTGTCTCTACTAAAATGGTCTGAGCAGTTCCCGTATAGCCGGGCGCTTTCACATTGACTGTATACTGCCCCGGAGGAAGTTTGCCTGACCAGGGGACAGGGCCTTTATTTTCTTTGTTGATATACACGAACGAATCTTTAACAGTGGGCCGGGCGGCTACATTGACGTCCCCCATATCCTCTTCGAGTTCAACCTTCACATCGCGTTTTTCAGCCTGTTGAAGCTCGAACCACCTGGACCATTTTTGAAATCCATCCTTGTTTATTTCAATAAGATGGCGCCCAGAAGGAATTTCGAGTTCGTTTTTTATTGTTCCTTTCGCCTCGCCGTCCACAGATACTTCCGCGTCCGCAATGCTGGCGTCGGATATAAAGTGAATCTGGGCGGTATCTGGAATCTTCTCCAGCGACAGGCGTATGGTCTGGCGACGGGGCTTAATTGTCATGAAATGTTCCAACGGCTTGTAGCCATCCATTTCCAGAATAATTTTATGGTTTCCTCTTCTGAGGCGCAGATTACTGGGGGTGTACCCTTTAATCCCGTCCGCTTTGTCATCCACATAAATCGTGGCATTCGGCGGTGTCGACACCACTCTCAGCACTCCGGCATTTACCTTGGAAACTCCCCATAACGCCGCGAACACAAAAACGAATATCGCACATGCGAAACGCGTATGTTGGATTGTATACCTGGTCATTCTTATCCTCCTTGCACTTGGTCTGAGTTGCGAAATATCAGATCTATCCTGTTTTTCATTCAACATTCCCAAAGGTCTGTTCCGACAAACTTTCTGAAAATAATCCAAAACAAGTATAAACAAGAATTTATTTTAATCAAAACAGCAATTCGGAAAAAGCCGTTTTGTTGGAGCGATTCATTGGGGATATGCAGATATTACAGCCGGGGACGCTTTTTCAGTTTCGTCGATTTTTCTGAATCGAACCAATTTCTCTCACATGGTTCCCTTTGGGGAAAACATCCGCGTTCAACCGAAAGTCAGAGACGGTCGAAAAATCAATAAATACTGAAACGGACAATGCTATCTGTCTGTTTATCTGCCACCTGCACACGTCGGGGTTTAACATTATCGGATGATCAAATCAGTCAGATCCTTTTGGCGGTGAATGTCGTCGGTAAATTTTGACGCTCGCCTTTCCATGCCAGGGACCGGTAGTCCTCTGTGCCGCCAGCGTGTGCTGGAAATGCAGAAGGAATGCCCGTTCGGGCGAGCCTGCCCATGCGCTCCACCATCTGCGAATTGATGCCACCGCGAATTCGGGTGTGCCACTGGATTTTCCGATATAGACACGGGCTTCACTGCGCCTCAATTCAATCGGGTGCCCATTTGTTCTCAGGATTTCTTCTGCAGAGAGGTGAACAGGGCAAATGCTGCAGTATACTGGAATTTATCTTTGACTGATGGTGGTTATCTTTTCTGTTAACCGTTGTTGCCGGGACAAGGCGATGCAAATGAAGGAATCGCAGTGTCATTCCGGATGGGAGGCGCCGCAGGCCCTGTGCCGCTTTGCAGGGTGATAGTCCTGAAGCGGGTATGAGTTGAGCTCTGATTCAGGGCGTTTTAAGGAGGGTGTTATGACTGAAGTAGTACAGAGACGTGAGTCCATACGTCATCCTGCAGATATTCCTCTGTCGTGGACACTTGGGGATGTGGTGGTGCGTGATACGGAATATCTGCGCAATATTTCCATGGGTGGTCTTGCGTTTTTATCGCAAACCAGACTGACCGTGGGTGCAGACATCGATATTGCGATTCCGATACGAAATCCGGAAATGCACATTCGCGGTATTGTCGTATGGTGCACCGATAAAGAAGACGGCACATTTGATGTGGGAGTCCAGTTTAAAGATGCGGAGACTAAATTTCGAATGCGCATGGTGGAGCAGGTCTGCCATATTGAGCATTTTAAAAAAGAGGTGCTGAAAACCGAGGGGCGGAAGCTGAGCGGTGAACAGGCTGCGATGGAATGGATTCGTCGTTTCGCCAAAGATTTTCCGAGTTTTGATTAATACCGTCTGAAACAGTGAAATACCGCCAACGGATAGTTGCTTCCCGGACTGCTCGCTCGGCATGTATCCGGCTTCGCCGATATGTGAAATTAAATTCCATGTCGCGACGAACCTCGTCTTTGCCCTGATTTGTCGGTCGACAGAAAAAACAGAACGTTCTTTTGTGGATTTACAGGACCCCCAGTATCCAACCTTCAATATTCGAAGCAATGGCAAGGTTTTGCGGCCCGGGCTGTGGATGAAAATAGCGGGTCAGTTCTCCACTCTGATCCGCGTTACGGAGCCAGGCTGCCCCGGCATAGGCGTCCTGTTGGTCCGCGGTGAGGTCATCCTGCACAAAGCGCTTGCGCCACAATGACGGATAAATCTCGGCAAGGGCCGATTTTTTCGCTGGAATCTCCCATCCATCGAAAGGCCAGAAATGAACACTGCTCCCCACTTTGCGGCGGATATGGCGCAGCCAGGGCAAACCGGAATGGGTTGATTTGGCGACCGACCCGGGCACATCAAAATGAAAAACCGATTTGGCGCCGGAGCGTACTTCGGCGACGCGGCGCCAGCGGGAATTCCCCAAACGTGCATTGCCGTTGCCACGTAAACCATCACGAACAGCATCAACGGTAATATGATCATCGTCGGTTGGCCAGTGCGAGTGAAAGTCGTCTAAAAAAATGTCCCAATCCGGTGGGATGTGATGGGTTTCAAAGTATTTTTCTGGAAAAGAAAAAGAATGGTCAATTCCCGTAATTGTCGGAATATTTTCTGTAAAAACACTCACCAGCCATTCTGCAATGCCACGTCGCGTCCAGTATTTCTTCAGACGGTGCGGCGGCAATACCTCGACGGGGAGCGACGTTTTTTGAGCCATATAAACACGCAACCCTCTCAGACTGGAGGTGGCTGTCTTTGCACCGGAGTAGTCAATTCCGATGTACCGTTCAAATTGTGGTAAATCCATTCGGGGTATCCTGCTCATGTTCTTCTGAATATCCAGAGCGGGGAGAAAAGGTCAATTCGTATCGCGCTTCATCTGGCGGAATTCGAGTCCCGGGGGGGCGTATGGCCGTGTACGTTCTTGACTTTCGGGTCAATACAGTATTCAATTCATCTGAATCGATCGTTAGATGCACTTCTTTAAAATCTCTTTCGAGTTTGCGGTCAGTCCATACCTCCTTGGCGCAATTACCACCTGTCGTTGCTGTATGTGACGGGTGGGGTATTGTGCTGGAAAGTAAAAAGAACTCACTTTATGAAAAGTAAATCCACCTCAAAAGTTACTTGTCCGGATTGTAAAAAAAAAGAACCTCATCAGATTCTGTTTTCCAAACGCGGCATCGCACATCTGCGCTGCCCGGAATGCCACACTGTCAATCCCTTCTCCATTGGGACGTCCGAGGACAAACCTGAGGACGAAGAAGGGATGGGGAAAATTGTTGCGCTGATGGATCACGCTGCAGTGATGGAAAAACAGAAAAAGAAATGTCCCCCATATGCGTATTCGAATGATTATACGACGGGAGATTTTTTTCATCACAAAACTTTTGGAGACGGTTACGTTCTGTCCGTGCTTCCCTCCAGTAAAATGATTGTCATGTTTTCAGATGAACAGCGATTGCTGCGCTGTGGCCCCAATTCGCAGAAGGAAAATATTATTCAGTTTGGTGAAGCCACCTCCCCGTACAACCTTCCGCCGGATCCGGAGGAGCCCAAGGGGTCGCCAACCACCCCCAAACGGAAAGTTCCGGTAAGGAAAGTGAGCGCTTCCGGGTCGGAAGATGCTGCCAGAGAATGCCCTCAATGCGGCAAAATGGTGCATCCGTATAATCTCACCAAAAATCCCTCCGGCAAAGTGATTGCCTGCATGAACTGCAAGGGACGATAAAGACCATTTCCCTTCTGCGTATCTCAACGGTTCTGCAATTCCAACATCGACTGGTAACCGTCATTCGCAAAATGAGCCGGACCCCTTTGTAGTACATCAAAAATAAGCTGAATAAAAGGGTCGGAGGGGAGGGCTGGTATTGAACGCCGGACCCCAGAATTCAGGAAGGAGGCGAAGTCTGGAATCACGACAATGAAGTTACCAGGGTTTATAAGCATGTCCTGTGCCAATATCTGCGATGACTACAAATCCCGGGACTGAAAGGGTTTTCCTGTCGGATGGACGAGATTATTCCTGGTGGGCCATAAATATTTTCCATATGTGAAAGTATGCATTGCAAACTGTGCCCGTGACCCGCCTGGGACAGAATCCGCCCACCCCCGTTTTTGAAAAGGATTAAAATTTTTCGATTTTGCGTTACGATGGGGAGGGGGAAGCTGCCACGAATCGACCATTGTGGTGTACTGCACTTTCGGTTGGTTGAGGGCATGATGAACGCATGGCAAATCGCCCTTCGCTGAACGGCGATTTTTATTCAGAGATCAGAGAGGCTCCCTGTGACAAACCTGCATATTTATTTGGTCATTTCTTTTTTGTTGCTCGGCGCAGCATGTTCCGGAACCGATTCTTCAACTGAAAACAATACGATGGACTCCGATGCGGATACAGATGCAGATTCAGACGCTGACTCCGATACGGATGGGGATACAGATACCGATTCGGATGCTGACACCGATACCGATAGCGATTCTGATGGGGATACGGATGCAGATTCGGACGCTGACACCGATACCGATAGCGATTCTGATACGGATTCAGACACAGATACGGATACGGATACGGATACGGATACGGATATTGATTCGGATACCCGGCCCTCAACGGATTCCGACGAAGATACGGCCTCGGATGAGACCGACGATTCGCTGACCATTGAAGAGTTTGGAGATGGGTTCTGTCGTTTGGATGGTGCGGTGGAGATCAATAACGGTGGTTTTAATGGAAGCGGGTATGCCAATTCTGATAATTCAGAGGGAAGCGGTATTGTGTGGCAGATTGATGCAGCGTCCAGGGTGGATGTGAATCTGCATTGGCGCTATGCAAGTACATCGGATCGACCGGCAACGCTGTCTATAAATGATGATAAAGCGCGTGTGTTGACTTTTCCATCGTCCGGTGACTGGGCCACATGGTCAGAGATGACTGCGGCGGTAACATTGTCAGCCGGAAGCAATGCTGTCCGTCTGGCAGCGTCGAGCGACGAAGGGCTGGCCAACATTGACAATCTGACAGTGAGGGGGGCGGGGATTGTCGCGGGTATCTGTGTGGCTGATCCCGCAAGGGACATCACGGTAGAACCGCCTTTTGCCTCTCACATGGTGTTGCAACGGAATCAGACCATTCCAGTCTGGGGTACAGCCTCCGGCGAGGGTAAAGTGACGGTGACAATTGGGGGGCAAACCAGGGATGGAATGGCTGTTGGAAACGGAAAATGGCGGGTGGAACTCGAACCGATGGATGCGGGCGGTCCGTATTCGATGCGCATAGAGGGGACCAATACGGTGGAGTTGGAAGATGTGTATGTGGGCGAGGTATGGCAGGCAGCAGGTCAATCCAACATGGATACCCGACTCAGTTTTTACGATAATCTTTTGGACACGATTGCTGCGGCAAACCATCCACTGATGCGATATTTCACCGTGCGGCAACCGGGAAATCCACCGACCACATGGGAGGTGGTGTCACCGGCAACCGCAGGGGACCTCTCAGCGACGGCATACTTTTTCGGGAAAGAAATTCTGGAATCGACCGACGTGGCCATTGGCCTTGTGGTCACTGCGGTGGGGGGAACTACAATTGCGTCATGGTTGGATCCGGCCACCATCGCGGGGAATCGGGAAATTGTCACCGACGACATCGGGACCATGTGGAATGAGTGGGTATCGCCGGTGGTGGGATATGGCATTCGCGGGACCATCTGGATACAGGGAGAGCAGAATTGCAATGCCACGGACGCGCCGGGATACGGAGATATTTTTCAGCTTCTCATCACAGGATGGCGCAATATCTGGGGCCAGGGGGATTTCCCTTTTTATTTTGGACAACTTTCCAATATTCATGATCTGCAAAATGATCCGAATAACGCGAGTTACGTTGCGATGGTTCGTGAAGGACAGCGGCTGGCGTTGGCTCTACCCGACACGGCCATGAGTGTGAACATGGATATCGGGACAGCCAGCAATTGGCATTTTCCCGATAAACCGGAAGCGGGAAGACGACTTTCTCTGCCGGCGCGGGCTCTGGTATATGGTGAATCGGAAATGGTGTACTCCGGCCCGCTGTATCGAAGCAGCGTCATCAGCGGCAACGAAGTGACACTCTACTTTGACCATGTGGGGGACGGGTTGAAATCGGTGGATGGTGGCGCGCTCACCGGTTTTGCGATTACCGATTCCTCCGGAATGTGGAAATGGGGCCAGGCGGAAATACGCGATGACACGGTTGTGGTGTCAGCCAACGGCATATCCAATCCCACAGCGGTCCGTTACGCCTGGGGAGACAACCCGGTATTCAGTCTGTATAACCGGGACGGATTGCCGGCATCCGCCTTCACCACGGAACCCCATGACTGAGAGTCAAACTCCGTTGCGCTGACGTGTCAGTGCAACAACGATTGCCATCATTGCTACAATCAGACACGCCAGAACGGCAATGCCCTATCGCTTTCCCAATGGGAAGACGTGTTGGAAAAGCTGTGGGCGGCAGGGGTTTCCCATGTATGTTTCATCGGGGGTGAGGCAATCCTGTTTAATGATTTGACGCACCTGATAAAAAAGGCGGAAGACATCGGGTTGGTCACCGGACTGCTTGCCAATGGCGGGAAGCTGGCCAATTCAGCCTATGTCCGCGAACTGGTGGATGCAGGATTGGACCACGTGCAGATTACCATTGAAAGCTACAGCGCGAAAGTGCACAGCAATATGGTGAGCGCCAGTGGCGCCCATGCAGAGATGGTGGCGGGTATCAGAAACGTCGTGGCTGAGGATTTGCATCTGGTGAGCAACACAACACTGATCGTATCGCGGATGGGAAACGACTTTCATGCCGCAACTCATCGGTGAAGGTGTTCATTTTTTTTCTTTTGTCTGTTCCATATCGTTTTTACACAGCCGCATCCGCTAAATCCGTTGTTCCAGTCATCTCCATTTGTGGTACGGTCTGGACGATTGCTGACTTGAACAATTGCGATAGAGGTGATGGATGAAATATTTTTTGGCATTTTTAATGGTAGCCAGTGTGGCTTTAATTGCGGCCTGCGGTTCCGGGGATGACAATTCTGAGTGTGGATTGCCTTTGGATTCAGGGGACACGGACACGGACACAGACACCGATACGGATGTGGATACGGATGCGGACTCGGATACGGACTCGGATACGGACTCGGATACCGACACGGACACGGACTCCGACACTGATACCGATACCGATTCCGATTCCGACGACACCCTGGGCTCGGCCTGCGACTGCACCAGCTCCGACTGCACCCAGATGGGCGTTCCCAAGCCCGTCGGAACCACCATCGTCGGCTGTGACGGGGTTCCCGCCCAGGCCAACGCGGATCTGGCCTGCCTTAGGAGCTACAGCGGTACCCAGGCCACTAACACCTACTTCGCCAACGGCTACTGCGCTCTCATGGCCACCAACTGCACCCCGGACAACACGGCGTCCCAGTTGATCTGCAATAACGCCACCTTCGGAGACTACGCCGCCATGAACGCCTGCCCGACGGGCACGGTCATGATAGAGACCTCCGAGGACGTGGAGGCCCTGGGCGGAACCCTCAACGCAACCGTCGACAACAAGATCTGCGTCAAATCCTGCAACGACAACAATGACTGTAGGGGAGCGGAAGCCGACTCGGTCCACGGGGACACGGCCCAGTACGAGTGCATCGACGATCACGACCCGGTCAAGTTCTGCTACGACCCCCGCAACCTCCCCACCACCCCCGGCGACTACTCCGCCACCCAGTTCTAAGCTCTCGAAGTCATTCCATCCTGCGAAGCTCCAAAGGAGCGAAGCAGGACAAACGTCACAGGACTTTCAACCGAGACATTCCTAACCGTACCATGCTATCCCGCTTCGCTCCTACGGAGCTTCGCAGGATTTTGTGCCGAGACAGACCTCCCTGTACCATGCTAACTTCCCGCTCCAACCGACAAGGAGCGACTAATGTCGAAAGACGTAATAGCCGAAGCGGAAGTCAAAACCCCCGTTGAGCCAAAGAAGCCCTTCCCCAGGAGCTTCTGGACCGCCAACGTCACCGAGCTGTTCGAGCGCGGCGCCTATTACGCCATGGCCAGCTTCGTGGTCCTCTACCTGGGCCAGCTGGGCATGGGCGACTACTGGCCGAGCAACCTGAACGGCTTCCTGTGGACCTTGGTCTACTTCCTCCCCATCCTCTCGGGAACCATCGCTGACATCGTGGGTTTCAGGAAAGCGCTCCTCGTGGCCTTCGTGCTCCTGTCCATCGGCTACTTCCTGATGGGATACCCGGTGTGGTTCGGTGACGCCAAGCTCTCGAAGGAGATAAGCAGCGAGATAACCGCCGGAATGAACATCTGGCTCCCAATCATCTCCGGAATGGTCCTCATCGGACTGGGGGGTTCCGTTATCAAGCCGTGCATCTCCGGGACGGTCCAGAAGACCGCCGGTGCGGTCGGGCGGGCAACGCTGGGCTTCGGCATCTTCTACATGGTCATCAACATCGGCTCGATCTTCGGCCGAATCATCAGCTTCTTCATGCGCAAGGAGTTTGACCTCTCCTATATCTTCGGCGTCTCCATGGGGTGCTCGATCCTCGCTTTCTTCGCCGTGCTGATCCTTTACTGGGATCCGGAGACCGAAGTGGGGTTCGTCAAAGACGACAAGCCCCAAAAGTCGGTGGCCCGGAAGCTCGCGGACATGGGCCTTGTCCTAAAGAACATCCGGTTTGTCCTTTTCCTCGTTGTCTCATCGGGGTTCTTCTTCATTTACTCCCAGGTCTACAACGTATTGCCGCTGTACCTGAAGAAGGTCGTTGAGACCGATCCAGCGGTGGACCTCATCACGGCGGCGAACCCGGTAACCATCGTTGTCTTTCAGCTCTTGATCACCTTCATATTCGGTAAACTCAAGCCCATAAAATCCATCATCGTCGGCATCATCATCATCGGCCTGTCCATGCTCATCAACATCGTCCCGATCTTCATGTCCGGGGGCGTGCGCGAGATGACCTTCGGCGACTGGCTCCCCATCGGCTCCGTCTTCAGCACCATCACCGTTGCCCTCATCGCCTTCGGCGAGCTGTTCACCTCCGACAGAACAGACGAATACATCGGCGCCCTCGCCCCCAAAGGCCAAG
>JBNKCR010000044.1:0-20230 GCA_050287845.1 Polyangia bacterium | reverse complement strand
GTACGCAGTTGCTGTTCGGCTAAGAGATCCCGTCATCTAAACCTCCAGAGGACTTTCACCTCCAAGTCACTTTCCGGTTCGCTTTCGCTCCCCGGTTATCCAGCGCCAATCTCCGGCGCTGCACGCCATGCCCGGCGCACTAGCTGCGGGGTTTATCCCCGCTTAGCACTGTTGCACCAGGGTTTGGAAGCGGGGATAAACCCCGCAACTACATTTATCTGTTTCATTTTGGGTTTGCAGCATTTGACGATCGTATTGCGAATGAGATCCAGCCACGAGACAGCTATTGTAGGGCTGGGCGCTATGCCCGGCGACCAACTGAGCATGGCGGCAGGTCACCGACCGAGCGACAATTTCCGGCAGTATACCAGGTAATTCTGTCCCAATGCGACTTCCGGACCAACCCGATAAGTAGCTGCAGGCTATTTGTGCCCCCTTTATTCTCTCCATTTATCCGACTGGAAAGATATAGAATTGCAAGGAGGCTACGGCTCTTCGGTCAGCACCAATATATGACTCAAGTTTGTGAGAAAAAGGGGAATGAAAAGAGGTAGAAGATTGAAATCTCAGCGGGAAACTACTTCACTTCTGTGCTGAAGCTATCAATGCTGGCGCCTTCACCGCCGGCCCAGATCTCAAGGCCACCCATCACGGAAATCAGGTAATCGCTCTCACTGATGTACCCATTTTCGACCGCATCGTCGATGAAATCCTTCAAATCAAAGGAGTATGCATCGCCTTCGGCGAAATTAGATCGATAATAGGTTGTCACATTCTGATTATCAGTGTTTTTCCCGTAGAATCGCGTCCATGTATAACTGCCAATGGGCACACTGTTGGCTTCTGGGATACCGCCAGCTGGACTCCACTTGTCGGGCATTTTGAACCAGAGCATCAGGAATTTCTCAGCCGTGGTGGCACCAGAGCTGCTGGCAAACCATACGTCAAACGACACATTGTACCCACTACCCGAGCCTGCAGACCAGCCAAGGCATGTGGGAATACTCGAGATCGCGCTAACTTGCTTCGGGAACCCGCCACTCGAAGTGGTATTGGTGCCACCGTAACGAACACCCCGATAGACTGACGGGAAAGAACATGGCGGTCCTTCCGGGTCCGTCTTATCACAACTATGGGAATCCACAGAGAATCCAACGGAGTTCTTCAAGCCGATGGAAATACTTCCGCCATCCATACTCCATCCATTCGCCTGTGCGCCGTATGCGCCATTGCTGCTTAAAATACTATCTGTTCCGCCCAAATTACTGTTTGGCCAACTGATGCTTTCCCCACAAGAGCCCACAAGACTGCCTTCGCCGCGGTACGTAATATTATCGGGACCAATATCGTTCACGCAGAAATCGTATGATTCATCGTCACCCACGGTACCGCTATTGGGAACGAAAATGATGATTTTGGCAATATCTGTGCTGGGGTCAAACGTATTTCCTTTTTTCTCGTCGGTTGTCTCCCAGCAGGAATTGGAAAAATCATCCCAGCTCAGAACAACGTCCTCACCATAGTCAGCGAGATTCGCACACCAGCGATGTTCTGCCGCATCCGGATCGTCAGGGTCTGTACCGTCTTCAATCTGCACGCGAAGCGCCTGACCACCGGGATTGTCCACGTTCAGCATCAGGCCATCACCAGAGGTGGAAGCTTTCAAGGTCGGAGCATCTTCAATTCTGGGCTGGTTAACGTTGAAACCGACCGCAGCAATATTCATGTAATCGGCATCGCCTTTTTGTGACCCTTTAACGCAGTAAGGTCCATCGTCTTCCATGTCCAGGAAATCGTCAGGACTAATCGTTGAATCTCCGGTAGCAAATGTAAAGGCAAATCCAGCCCAGTCACCGTGCATATGGTATCCACCGAGTGTCTCATCCCAGTCGCCATCCGCATCCGAATCAGTATCGGTGTCGGTGTCCGTGTCGGTGTCGGTGTCCGTGTCGGTGTCGGTGTCCGTGTCGGTGTCGGAATCGGAATCGGTTACGACCACTTCTTCACCACCGGTGGCGATCAGTTCTTCGAGGCAGAAGTCGTAATCAATGTCTCCAGCTTCGTTGCCGGGAACAATCAACATAACCGAGTCAAGGGCATCGCGTCCGTTGTACTCGGCGCCACCAGATTCCCAGCATGCCTCTGTCAAATCATCCCATTTCACGCTGTTCGAACCATCATCAATTACGGTGCAGTACTCATCTCCGTCCGCCGTTTTCACCTGAAGCCGAACGATAAATGAGCCATTTTTGTTAATGGTGACATCGATACCATCATTATCACTCGTCAGCTCCCATTCGCCCCGTTTTTTCTCCCCGATATTCTGCCAGGCGTTCAACCCGATAATACCTACCGAAGAATAATCCGACGCGGTATTTCCCTTGATGCAAAGCTCATCTCCTGCTACCAAGGTCCCAAAAGTTTCCGGATCTATCTCAGCGCCGTCCACTTCTCCGGAAGACGGCCATGCGTACCCGTGAATGGCACCCGCACACACATATCCCCCATCCAGCACTTCGTATGAAACATTGTCGCAAACCGAGTTGGGAGTATTGTCGGTATCAGAATCACTGTCCGAATCGCTATCCGTATCACTGTCTGAATCCGAATCGCTGTCCGTGTCGCTGTCACTGTCGGTGTCCGAATCACTGTCAGAGTCGCTGTCAGAATCTGAATCGCCATCGGAATCGCTATCCGAGTCCGAATCGCTATCAGAATCGCTGTCCGAGTCCATGTCGTTGAAGTTCATCGGTTTCGTTGCAGTCGGCTCTGTGCCGCAAGCCGCTATTAATGATAATAGAGATAATACAAATAGATATTTCATTTTTTCAGACCTCCAAAGTTAAGGATATCAATTCAACCAACCACATCATTTCATTCGGCAGACAATAATTAAATCGATCAATCGCACCAGATCCTTCTATTTGAACCACATACAATGGTCCAATATTGTGCGTTCACCATACCATAGCGGTGTAATTCTGTGGTGAGAAAAAGGTGATGACACGAAAAATCACAAAAAACATTCACCATATTGAAAAAAAACGTCAACTATATTTTTGAAAAATGTGAAAAAATCCGTTTGTATCCAAACCATCGAAGATGGTTCAAAAAATGGATCGCAGCCAATCCAGACCGCCTTTTTGCAGGTTGGACGAAATATCCATACTCAGCGCGACACTCACATGCAAAAGAAATCCGGCCCAGACCGACCGGGTCTTCAGCGCCAGTGTGCCCAGAACAGTACCGGCAATCACCGCGGCCAGGCATTCCGGAAGCGGCTTGCCAAAATGAATCATCACGTACGGCACCATCATGGCCACAATCCCCGCCGAGCCCATTGAACGCCGGGTGGGTTGCAGCATGAATCCCCTGAAAAAGAACTCCAGTGCAAAAAACTGAACGAAGTATAAAGATTCCCATATCCAGAAGTCGAATGCGGAACGCATGGATTCTTCATAAAACGGATAATACGTGGTGAACTCATTGCTGAACGAGACAGCGATAACGGCAATGAGAACCGGAATAAAGAGCACCGCATATATCAATAAGTGCGAAAGCAGACCAGTAGTGGATAGTCCGATTTCACGAAACCGAAGTCGCGGATGTATTGCGATAGCGATGGAAGGAATGATCAGATAGGCCACAATCTTTGCCGCGGACCAATACGCGAGGTGCCAGAAATTGACCCAGTTCGACAGGTAAATCGGCACCGATGGTTTCATCCATCCGAACAACGACCACAGTGTGGGATGGATTTCCGGTGATGCCGGGTTGTCAAAAAACATCATCAGAGCTGTTGACGCTTCCATTCCACCAAAATAATTCAAATCCGATAAAGTCAGGCAAATCGCGGCAACAATGTAAACGTACGCAGTGGTGGACGCGTCGCTCTTCCCCTGATGTGCGACGCGAAACGCTGCTGCATCGTCATCAATGGACCGCCAGGTATCGAGGAAAAAGCGACGGGGATGAAGATCTCTGAACCGCAGGTCACTCAAGGTTACGCCACCTTCGCCAGTTTAAGCCGACGAAAGGATGACTCTTTCCCAAGCACGGCCATGGTTTCCCACAATCCGGGGCCGGCTGCCCGACCAACAAGTGCAACCCGGGACGGCTGCGCCACAGCCTTCATTTTCAGGCCATTTTTTTCCATAAACGCATTGGCGCACGCCGAAATATTTTCTTCTGTCCAGTCGGTTACAGTTGCCAGCGCATCGGCCATCTGATGAAGCACCGGCACAGTGGATTCCGTAAAAAACTTTACACGCGCATTTTCGTCAAACGCCAGGTCTTCATCTGCCACAAAATAAAACTTGAGGTTCTGGGCCAATTCAATCAACGTCTTTGCCCGAGCACGCATGGTTTCCACGCCACCTCTCAAACGGGCATCATCCGCAGATACATCCACACCTTCGTTCTTCAGGAAGGGAATCACTTCACCGGCAAGACGTGCGCCATCCAGATTCTGAATATGCTGTTGGTTGACCCATTCCATTTTCTGTAAATCCAGCGAACCTTCAGAACGATTCACAGTGGTCAAATCGAATTTTTCAATAATTTCTTCAAAGGTGAAAATCTCCTGATCTCCATAAGACCAACCCAGCCGGGAGATATAGTTGTTCAGACCGCTCGAAAGATATCCGGCATCCCGATAACTTTCCACCCCGGCCGAGCGAAGCCGTTTGGACAGCCCCAGAATCAGCGGGAGATGCGCAAATTTTGGCACCGGCAAATCCAGTGCTTTGTATATCTGAATCTGTTTAGGAGTATTGGTCAGGTGATCCTTGCCGCGAATCACATGGCTGACTCGCTGAAATGCGTCATCAACAACCACCACAAAATTATACAGTGGGGAGCCATCCTGCCGGGCCACCACCAGGTCTTCAATTTCGCTGTTTCGCGTAACGATGGTGCCCTGAACGATGTCATCAAAAACCGTTTCCCCGTCCTGGGGCATGCGGAACCGCCAGACAAATGGCAAATCCTTTTCCTCTCCGGAATCCCGACAACGGCAACGGTGAATATACGAACTACCTTCGGCTTCTGCCCGCGCCCTTGCCTCATTGCGCTCATCCGCAGTGCAGTAACATCTGTAAACGGCCTTCTTCGAAATGAGTTTTTCCAACGCCTCAAAATGCGCGTCGATTCGCTTTGATTGAAAAACGATTTCTTCGTCGTGATGCAATCCCATCCATGCCATCGCATCAATAATCGCCTGCGTGGATTCATCAGTGGAACGCTCTCTATCGGTGTCTTCTATACGCAATAAAAACTTGCCCCCTTCATGGCGGGCAAACAGATAGTTGAACAATGCGGTTCTGGCACCGCCAAGGTGCAGAACGCCAGTGGGTGATGGTGCAAATCGTACTCTTACTTCAGACATAATTTTTCTTCTCTCCCATTTATTTCAGGACCCAACACATGGTCTTGTCGCGCGATCGACTGAACATCGACTCGGTCTAGCAACGAATCACATTGCTGTCCATTTAAAAACAGCTGATTTCCGTGTGTTGTGCTTCATCCAGGCTGGTGAACGGGCACGAATGAAAAAGGAAGCGGCTGTTCGGATTGTTGTTATTCGGCTTGAATAATGTGGAATTCCACGCGACGGTTTTTTGCACGTCCCGTATCGATGACATTGGGTGCAATGGGACGATTGGGGCCGAACCCTTTTGCATCCAGTCGATCGCCGGAGACCCCGGCGCGAATCAGATACTCGCGCACCGACTCGGCCCGCTTCTGACTCAGCTTCACATTGTGATCGCGATTACCGCGGTCATCGGTATGCCCCTGAATTTCTACCTTCTGAATCTGTGGGTTCTTAAGCAGAATATCGGCCACCTCATCCAGCAGGGAGAATGAATTTTCATTGATGACATCGGAATTCGTCCGGAAATGAATTTTTCTCCGAATCCGAATCCGATCTTTCTTCACTTCCGCAAGGGCCTGCTTGCCTTTCTTTTTCAACTCCATGGTCGCCTTTTCGTGGGTATCCGGCTTCAACTCCACGGAAATCTGTTTATGCATGTATGCTTCGTTGCTCACAATGAACGTCAAGTTCCCGGCATCCGCTTCCAGCATCACCTGGCCTTCTGCATCGCTGGTAAACGTTCCCTCCATGGTGCCACTGACGTAGACTTCCATTTCCGGAACAGGCTCCCCTTTATCGTCGACCAGTCGCACAGTGACAACGCCTTTCATGGGTTTGCGCACCAGCGGGAATAGCTGCTCCACAAAACCGGATTCCGGAACCGTCACCACAAACTGTTGTTCTTCGTAGTTGGGCGCCGAAACAACGAGTGCCACGTCGCCCGCTGGCAACTCATAGGAATTAAAACGGCCGGCGGCACTGGTAACCTGGGGATTCAGCTCCAGGCCATCGTACACAACCACCGCATCTCCAACGGGAGATTCGGTTGACTCAGCATCGTGAACCATTCCCACTATCTGTGCGCCGCGAACCACCTCTTCCGGCAGGGGCGTTGCTGCTGCTACCTTTTCAACCGGTTCACACTTTGGCGGCTTCTCGAATGGGTTCAATTGATAGCTCAATCCAAACTTAATCATATACGGTTCCTGAGCAGCCAGCTCGTGGACTGAAGGGGCGTAGCCGGCAAGTCCCACCTCAACACCGAAATCTATAGCCAAACCTTTCACGGGAGGCAGCCCCCGCACGCCGATATTCAGCCACTGGCGCATTCCCTTGGCCCCTGCATCTGCCATGCATGAATCGTAACTGCCCGGAATCTGCGGACAGGTGAAGCCCTGTCGATTTACCGGTATCTCGAGATGCCATTCGAGAATGGGAGATACATAGGGCAACAAGCCGTCAAAGCCCACACCGAGATGCACCTGATCGTTGCGATCGATTCCCAGTGCCGTTCGTTCTACCGGACTGAGACAGCCGGTGTATTCCACTTCACCATCATTGTCCGAATCCGAACCGCATCCACCGCCCGCAACCTCCACATCTTCACTGATTTTATATGAATTATCGAAAATATATCCCAGCATCAGGTGGGCACGCACGGGCACCTGCTCCGAAATCGAGGTAAAATCAAATGTTGCCAGCGAATCAATGCCGACACTGGTGCCGGACCATCGCATGCCCACACTTCCCACTGCATTCAGGATATTGAAATGCAAATCGAGAGCGGCTGTAATCAACTTGTTGAAGCTGTAAAATCCCTTGGCACCGATCTGAATGTCGCCAATTGTCTGAAAAAGTCTTGGATATTCAGCAGTGTTATGATTGGCGTATGTGCGAATGGCGGTATGCAACTCCAGATATTTCCATACAGTGGCCCTGAAATTGAGCGTCCCCGCCATGGCGGTATTCACATCTCCCTTTATAAGATAATCGCTATACTTGAAATAACCGGCGAAGATCCCCATCGACAGTGTGCCCGGCGCATTGGAACCAGCCAGCTTGATGTCCATCAATCCGGCAGTGGATGCCCATCCGGTATGATATCGCATTGCTCCCCATTCCCAATCCATGCGATCTTCGCGGCCCTTCTCCTCGTCGAACGCGTTTACCGCCTCGAAATCTGCATCGATTGCCGCAGCATCGACCGGAAGCGCGTCGTCCTTCTGCTGTTCGGCATCCCCCCCAACCTCCGCGGTATCCGTTGCTGAAACGTCAACAACGCCGGTTTCATCCACCGCTGCAGCAGTCGCCATCTCCGCATCAACGTCGCCACCGGATTCCGCTTGCGCATCAGATCCATCGGAAACAACGGCGTCCGGATCCTCATCAGCAGCCAATGGTGCTGTACCCGCGGCTTCAGCGTCACTATAATCCAGAACTCCGGCGGATTCTTCGTTATATCCGGCCAAATCCTGTTGCGCCCGAACCGTCGTGGAAAAAAATATACCGATGACCAACAGAATAGACGCTATCAAATAATCAGAGAGGCGAACCATCGATTACACTCCTTGAGTTGAGATGCTGAAATCCATTAATAACCAGATAACATGTTCATGAATCTGTGGCCATATTGTATCGAATTAAAATTCATTTTGTCAATGCGTGGAGAAAAATTGAAAGGCGAACGGGAAAGGCAGTGCTTTGCTGACGCGGCTACTCCGTTGCCTCCATATCTGCTTCACCTTCGGCATCCGCAGCCATTTCGTCACCCGCTTCAGTTGATTCCGCGTTTTCCTCTGTGGCCATATCCTCTGAGGCAGCTTCGCCTTCATTGGCGGCGCCCGCTTCATCCATCGCAGCAGGTTCCAGACCAGCGCCGGCATCCGGTACAACTGTTGCCGACTCTTCTACCGTAGTTGTATCAGAGGACGGCTGAGATCCGCCACAGCCGATCACCAGTGCAAACAAAAAAACCAATACCAATGCGAATACCTTTTTCATTTTTTCCTCCTTGCAGAACAAATCACTGTTCTATCGGGTTAGTCATGACGAAACTTTCTTTCACGAAAACGAGGCGAATCGCTCGATTACCAGTTGAAAGTCACGTGTGAGGGAATTGAACCACAAAAAAATAAAAAGAACAGTAAAATGTGAAAAAAAATGAAAATATTCAAATCATGGACACCAAAGAGAAACACGACTGTAACACATCTATTTTGGCTTTAAATTCCGCCAGTTGAGAGCTGCGTCGACGCCGGCACAAACAGCTCGGCGAGCCTGAATATCCGCCAACGCCACAGTGTTTCGTTTTTTTCGCTGCGCAAGATACTTTTCGCGGTTCAATACCAGCACTCTTCGGCCATCGGGAGTCTCCATGGCGGAAACCACTGGCGCTCTCATTACCATCCCATACAGTTTACCCTGCAGACGTCTCGCGGTTGTTGCCAGTTGCAGTATTGTTTCAACATCCGCGTCAGTCTTCACAAACTTCAGCATGTGCGCCACGAGACGGGGCAACGCAAAAAAATTCCGCTCGCTCATCACCCGCTCGCGCAGTCCCTTCAGCACCAGCTGTTGCCGCTCTGATCGGTCCATATCCGTTCGACCATGCCTGGAGCGCATATATAACAACGCCTGATGCCCGGAGAACTGCTGAACGCCTGCCGCAACATCCATCATCTCATAACCGGATGGGGATGTGTGGCTGATAAAATTGTCCCGAATCGGGCACGGCACATTCACGGTAATTCCACCCACCATATCGATAATCTCACGCACGCCCTCATATCCCACGGCAACGGTATAATCCACGGACAGTCCCAACTCATCTTTTAAAACCTTCTTCAGCACATGAAGCCCCATCCCCTTTCCAAAATATCGGTTGCCCAGGCGGTATACAGCATTAATGCGATTGTGAGTACGATCAACAGGCGTATCCGATGACGCCAAACGACTCATATCCGCATTCCGCAGAACGCCATCCACCACAAGTTCGGTTGGGAACGCTACCCAGAGGTCCCGGGGGATACTGATCATTTCAATTCCATGTGCCGGATCCACTTCCGCCACAATCATTACATCTGTGCGACCTGTGTATGATTTGTCCCCCTCATCAAAGCCCAGAATCAGTACATTTGTTTTTCTGTCGAGGGGCTGCATGCCGTGAAACCACCCCACCACCAGATGCTTGAAACCTATCTCCGTCACTCGCCCGTCGTGGCCTGCTCCATCTTCAAATATTTCCGGAACGGGACAATGTTGTCCGTCAAGGGTCATCAACGGAAAGAAGTACCAGACCATCCCCCCTATTCCCAGAGTGGCAATCAACAGCCCACCACGCAGCATGCACCGAATCCACTTTTTCCCCCCATGGCGACTTGTGGCTCCAGAATTCCGTTGTCGTATTGTATTGAATATCCGTAATATCTGATATAAGCGCATCATGGAGTGGGGTTTCGCAAATGTGATGCCAGCATGAAGCAGACGAAAAAGACCGAAATGGCGGTGTCTCTCTGAACTTCCATACCGCTACCGCCCCTCATTCTATGTCATTTAAAGCAAAAGTCTTCTATTTGCAGCAAATCGGCCAATATTGCATATCGTTGCATTCCCCCCTTTAAGACCACCATACTTTGCCGATTCTATTATAGGCGAGGAGAATGAGCATGCCCGTTACGTATAAACAGGTTGGCGAAGGTTGCAAATATACCATAGAGCCGCTGTATTCCGGCGCTGGCGAAGTGATGACTCTTTCCGCCTCCAAACGTCGTGAGCCTGCACGTTCCGGGCTGATGCTTGAAACCGACGCCCACTTTCCGTTAGGTACCCTCGTGCAACTGGACATTAAATTCCCCGGTCAGGAATATACCTATCGGGCCAGGGGAATTGTATCGTGGGTCGAAAACAATTCATCCCCCGGCAAAAATCCGATTGGCATCACCATTACCGGCATGGATAAACTCGACCGGTATGGCATTTCTGTATCCATATCTGAAGCGGAACCATCGGCGCCAACGCCGTCCGCGACGCCTCCGATGGCCGATCTTCAGGATGAAATGCCCATGCCGCCCAGGGTTCCTTTGCCCAGGACGGCGTCTTCTTATCCGCCGGAACCCATCGAAGAGATGGAAATGGACGATACGGCTCTGAATCCGATATTTGCTGATAAAGTCGGTGATGTTGAAAGTGATGCAGATGCGGAAAGAGATACCGCGGACGATTTTGACGTGCGGGAATCCCTGATTGCATCCGAGGAATCCGCACCGGAATTATTCGCGTCGCCTCCGGTGGAAAACCTGAACAAAACGCACATCCGCGATTTCCTGACCCGGGAAGATTTTACAGCGGATACCATTCCGCCATCCCTGGCCGGCCCGCCTGTCGGGGACTCCCCGCACAGGACACCGCCACAGAAGGCACACGACCCGGGTGTGGTAAAAATCGTTTTTCAGACGCTCAGTCTGATGATGCCTCAGGAAGGATTCGGAGAAAAAGTCTATTTCGAAGACGTTTTTGTGACCGCCATTGACACCGTACCCTCAACTCTTGAACAGTTGCTTGTTCAAACCACAAAGCGATCCGATTTCAGGATTGTAATTGATGACAGAGAAGCCGGAAGAATGTGTGTGGTGCTGCCAGAAAATGACGTCAGTGCGCCACCTTCAGCCTATATGATTGAGCAATTACTGATGATGTATGCGGGAACATCCGTACGAGTGATTCGCGACAGGGAAGTCATCCTCACCATGGACGCACTCGCCTGTGTCACGCGGTTGGCGTCTCCAACGGCATCGCTGCGCGCGGTGATGGGTTTTAATGACGCCCTGCTCACTCAGCTCGTACATTACAAGGATGGCCCGGTCGTGTTCGGCGACGAACCCAGTTCCATCGAAGAAGTAGCTTACGACGACCGCGCCAGTCGTGTATCGCTGGTTGTGGCCGAAAACAATGACCGCCACCGAAAAACCGTGCCCATCGAAGCGCGGGTTTCCACACCGCCTGCCAAAGCCACCGAGCCCATTGCCACGGAGATCAATGCGGTTGTACTGGAAGCGTTCAAGAATGTGCAACACCTGTTCGGCCCGGAGAATCATGATGAAGCCAGCAATTTCGCGCTGTCACTGTCTCGACGGCTCATCAGATGTCAGGCCGCCATCTGTACCCTTCTCGCGCCGGAGCAGAACGAACTCTATATTTCGGCAATCGACGGGGCCATTCCGGAAACCCGTCTCGGCGCCAGGTTATCCATCGCTGATGGACTTATCGGCTTCTGTCTGCGCACAGGGAAAGTTGCCCGCTCCGATCAACCGCAGGAAATCAAGGCGTCGCTGCTCAGGGAAACGGGGCTCGCGGTGGACAACATCGTGTGTGCGCCTATCACGGTGCGAAACCACAATATCGGTGCAATAGAATTAATTAACAGCACTGAACCAACCGGTTTCACTCGGGAGTCCGCCGATTTACTCGCATATATTGCCAACTCCCTGGCGGATTTCATTGAAGGAACCACCCCGTAGGACAGTGGTCGAAATTAAATTGCCTACATGGCATTTGCTGCGTCAGACTGGCAATTTAATACTGATCAGTGTCCTCAGGCGCGTCCGGAGACTCAGCGCTCAATCCTCATCAGATTCGCTGGCTTCAGTCGATTTTTTCTTACCGTCACGCGGCTTCGACTCGGCCTCAATCCGCTTGCCAACAAAGGTCGCCACGGAACGGTCGATGGCTTCGGTCCCGGGTGACAGATGAAAATGATGGCCAATATTCCCGTTTTCTTCCGCAGAAACAAAGGTTCTCAAAAATAGCATTTTGGAACCGGAAAGTACTGATTCATACCGATTGAGAAGCGTGTACCCCAGGGCATTTGCATTGCTGATGAGATTCAGTTCTCCCGCAGACCAATCGCCGTATATAATTCTGTCCACTTTAACTTCTATACGCTTTTCACCAACACCACCCATACCTGCCGTATCCTGCACCGAAACAATGGTCACCTCTGCGATTACATCTGCCAGATTGCATCGGGCATCCAGCGCTTCACGAGCATCGAATCCGAATTGTCCCTGAATCAATGTCACATCTTCCATCACATCCATTCCGTCATCAAAGAAACGTCTCTCCGAATCAGAAAATGGCTTTCCCGGTTGAGTGGTGGTCGCACATGCCGCCACAGTGGCGACGATGATCAACAGAAGAAATAATTTCATAAGGCTCTCCTCCCTGGTACACTCGACTAATCAGCACTCGCGTTCGAATCGTTTGCTCTCCCTGTAGAGAGAAGGTCACAGTGATCCAATCGTCCCACATATGCCCGGTTTCAGCGAAAGCAAGCTCTTTCATATTCCGCCACCTTCACAGATGAAACTCCGGATATTCAACAGGTGTTGCGAACAGAAAAAAAGATAGTGCCAATTTTGCCCGGCGAAAAGGGATCAGACTCTTTTTTCGAAAATCACCGCAGAATGCGATCCAGAATGCCATCCAGTTCTTCATAACTGGTGTAGGTAATTTCAAGTTTTCCCTTGCCCGCCCGATCAACAATATCCACGCGAGCTCCCAGCGCCGCTTGCAGACGTTCGATCAGATTCTTGACTTGCGGGCTTTTTTCATTGACGGTTCTGGCCGCCTTCTTTGCCAGGTCTTTGCCTTTTGCCAGAGACCTCGCCTGCCCCTCCGTCGCTCTCACCGACAGCTGCTTCGCCACCACCATTTTTGCAAGCGAAACCATGTCGTTTTCCTTGCCTGCCTGCAAGATGGCGCGAGCATGCCCCTCAGTCATCTCGCGATTGAGCACCATCTGTTTCACTTCCAGCGGTAATCCGAGCAGACGAAGACTGTTGGAGATGGTGGAGCGATTCCGGCCGATTCGTTCAGACAATTCCGCCTGCGTATAATTGTGTTCCGTCAGCAGCCGGTTGATTGCTTCCGCTTCTTCGATGGGATTCAAGTCTTCCCGTTGAATATTCTCCACCAACGCCATCTCAAAGGCCTGACCTTCGGTGACATCCTTAATAACAAGCGGCACTTCCTTGAGACCGGCCAGCTGCGCTGCACGCCAGCGACGTTCCCCGGCGATGAGTTCGTAGTTATCTCCAACCCGCCGGACAATCAATGGCTGAATAATCCCCTGCTCCCGAATAGAGATGACCAGATCATTAAGGGCTTCCTTGTCAAAATTTCGCCGGGGTTGGTTGGGATCGGGCTTCACCCGATTGATGGGACATCGGATGAATTCCCTCAGCCCCTGATCTCCACTGCGGTCCATACTGGCGGACGCTCCCGGAATGAGTGCATCCAACCCTTTGCCAAGTGCTCGTCTTTTCGGTGGTTGACTTTTAGAAACTGCCATGAATCACTGTATCGCCAAATATTCCTGCGCAAATTTTAAATATTGCTGAGACCCCGGTGACCGCACATCGTAAAGAATTGCCGGCTTTCCAAAAGACGGTGACTCAGAAAGTTTCACATTTCTGGGGATAATTGTCTGAAAAACGTGACCATCAAAATTATCACGTACTTCTTTTTCCACCTGCCGCGACAGATTATTCCGTTTGTCATACATCGTTAGAACGATACCATCAATAACCAGACTACTGTTCAACTGATTTCGCAACATGCCAATCGTTTCCAGTAATCGAGTCAATCCTTCAAGGGCATAATACTCACACTGAAGCGGTACAATAACAGCATCCGCAGCGCAGAGTGCATTCAGCGTCAGCATCCCGAGAGAAGGCGGACAATCAATGATAATAAAATCGTATTTATCAGCAAACCCGCCTGCCAGGGCCCGCTTCAGACGAACCGCCCGATCCTCCGCGTGGACCAGCTCCACTTCCGCTCCTGCCAAATCCTTGTTGGCCGGTATGACATCCAGAAAATCCAACTCGCTGGTGGTCAGCGCCGTCTGGGCGTCGCACTCACCTATCAATATATCGTAACTGCTGTATTCATATTCATCCGGATCCAACCCCAGACCGGATGTGGCATTGGCCTGAGGATCCAAATCAATGATAAGAACAGTCTTTTCGGCCGCAGCGAGAGATGCCCCCAGGTTAATGGCAGTGGTGGTTTTTCCAACTCCGCCCTTCTGATTTGCTATGGAAATGATTCGCGCCATATTCTCTTCTTATCAATAATGTCGTGTTGTCGTTTTTGTGTTTCCCCACACGGGGATGTATGCATACATGAATTTGGTAATGTACACAACGCTAATCAGCCGTTCAAGTCCCTGGGAAATTCAGCGTCTGGAAATGACACAATGATTCCCTGATTATGTCAATGTAGAAACGCTTTTTTCCCGAATTTGAATCTCTGAACATTTAATATATCAACGGCATTCTGCAACTCACCTCTCTGAAAAAAAATATTCAAAGCGGTGCAGTTTTCGGTAGTTGCAAGGTTTTACAAGGCAAATAAAAAAAAATAACTTTTCACAAAATAAATTATTGACACAACACATTCGCGATGATAAATCCCCCTCACTCTTTGGGCGGGTAGCTCAGTTGGGAGAGCGTCGGCCTTACAAGCCGAATGTCGCAGGTTCAAGCCCTGTCCTGCCCACAAAGAGTTTTGGAGAGTCAATCTTCAAAATCTATCTTTGAAAATTGGGGTGGTAGTTAAGCTGGTTATAACGCCGGCCTGTCACGCCGGAGGCCGCGGGTTCGAGTCCCGTCCACCCCGCAAAAAAGCCTATCGAGAAATCGATAGGCTTTTTTTGTTTGCATTCCATCAGTCCTGAAGCCGGATATTATGATGACCTCTGTCCGACCGTTACCGTCACTCTACGGTCAGTACTTTTGCCCCTTTTATGTTTCGGGTACGGATATCGTGGAGGGCGCGGTTGGCATCGGCGAAGGGGTAGATTTCAATATCGGGGATGAATGGCATCTCTGCAGCGATGCGAATAAACTCAGTGACATCGTGCCGGGTAACGTTGGCTACGCTTTTTATTTCTTTTTCAAGCCAGAGTTGCGACGGATAGTCCAGTTCTGTCAGAATGTGAATATCGTGGCTTTCTTTACGGATAGCATTGATCACCAGCCTGCCGCCGGGTCGAAGCGCGCGCAACGCATAAAAAACGGGCGTCCACACAGGTGTGGTATCGATGATGGCATCCAGCAGATAAGGTGGACTGTCGCTGGTATCCCCAGCCCAACAGGCGCCCAGGTCCAGGGCAAACGCCCGCTCCTGTTCACTGCGTGCAAAAACGTACACCTCTGATTGCGGGAATTGATACTGTATCAACTTGAGAACCAGATGACCGGATGCACCAAATCCAGTAAGGCCGATACGCTGACCATCGCGGGGCAGACACAATGCCAGCGAGCGATAACCAATGGCACCGGCGCAAAGCAATGGCGCGGCCTGCGCATCAGTGAATACCCGGGGAATGGGATACACAAACCGTTCATCGGCAACCATGTACTCGGCATACCCTCCATGACGGTCTCTGCCTGTGGCCAGAAAATCCGCACAAAGATTTTCATATCCCGCCAGGCAACTATCGCAGTGACCGCAGGCACTGAAAATCCAAGCCACTCCCACACGATCTCCCGGTTGAACATCGCGTCGTTTTCCATTGTGCGCTTCAATGATGCCCACCACCTGGTGACCGGGAACTACCGGATATCGTGGCGGCGGCGTTCGCCCTTCAATTTCGTCCAGTTCCGTATGGCACACGCCGCAGGCACCAACGCGAACCAACACTTCGCCCGCTTTCGGCTCCGGCTTTGCCAGGGAAACCAGACGCAGCGGTTCCGGATTTTCTGCAACTGACGTAACTTTGTCCAGAATCCATGCTTTCATGGCGGCAATGTAAGTCATAATTCGATTCACCTCAATGAGATGTGCTAAAATATCTGTTTCACAACAACGCCCTGGACTGGCGGCGCCAACGAAGTGAGGGAAACATGCCCATTAAATGCATAGTTATCATTGTGCTGATTTTCGGAGTTCTCGGATGTTCGGACAATGGTGGTTCAGGAGATGATGCGGATACCACTGATACTTCATCCGGTTCAGACACGGGAACGCCTGCGGATTCAGATACACAGCTCGATAGTGCCACTCAGGTGGAAAGCGACTCGCTTTCGGACAATGGGTCAGACGACGATACCGGTACAGAAAGCAACACCACTTTGCCGGTGATTGCCGGGTGCACCATTTTTACTGCCGATGACGAATGGAACCGGGACATTTCCAATGCCACCGTGGATGCCCAATGGACCAGCAATGTGCTCGCCCTTGCCGGTGATGTGAATCTGCATCCGGACTTCGGCAACTGGGACAATCAGGAATGGGGAATTCCCATTAACATCGTTCCTGAAACCGAACCCATGCGACCCATATCCTTTGACTGGTACCCCGAGGAAAGCGATCCCGGCCCCTACCCCTTTCCCACTCCGGAAGAAGCGAAAATTGAAGGTGGCGACGCGTGGGATTGCGACGGTGACTGTCACCTGCTCACCCTGCAGGAAGGCACATGCATGCTGTATGAATCGGGCAACTGCACGTACGCATCAGATGGCTGGCATTGCGGCTGTGGTGCGGTGTTTGATTTAAGTCAGAACAGTTATGGTCAGCGCCCCATGGGATGGACTTCCGCCGATGCGGCGGGACTGTCCATTGCTGCCGGGTTAATCCGATACAGTGAAATCACCGAAGGCGAAATCCGTCATGCCATTCGCTTCACCATGCCCTGTACCCGAAGCAACTATGTCGCACCGGCTTCTCACTATGCGGTCCCCGGCAGTTGCGGCGACGATCCGTCTCATCCGCCCATGGGGATGCGGGTGCGTCTCAGAGCAGACTATGACATCGCATCGTTCAACCCCACAGCCCAAATCATTCTCCGGGCCATGAAACGCTACGGAATGATACTCGCCGACAACGGTTCCTCATTTTATTTTCAGGCGGAAACCAACCCGGGATGGAACGGAGACGAACAACAACTTAAAGATGTCCCGGCCAGTGCATTTGAAGTCATCACGCCCGGTCCTCTGGGTCCCTAATCCGTGCGCTGATGTTGCGAGAAAATCAGGTCGGAGTGGCCATCTTCACTGCGGAGTTATAAAATATTCAGGAAATCTTTCTGCTGTATGCGAATCATTTATGTGCTACTATGAAAAAAAAAAATGCTTAAAAATTAGGGTTCGCTCGCTCACGATCGTGAGAAAAGAGGAGATTTGCTTATGAAACTTATGAAATCATCAGTACTCGTATTCAAAATCGTTTTGTTCGGATTTTTTATACTATCCTGCTCGGAACAGACCGGCACTCCAGTAACCGGCTTTGCCATCGGCCCCATTGTGGGAGCAACTGTAGATATATACCATACGAGCACGTTGACGGGCCAGCCATTGTGCACGATTAGAACTGAAAACAACAGCGACCTCAACCTGGCGGGTGCACTGCGCATTCCGAGGGAATGTATTTTCCAGGAGGGATTTTATTTGCTGGTGGCAAGCGGAGGAATGGATATTGATTCAAATGATGATGGCATTCTGGACAGTACACCGTCGCCCATGCGAGGGAAGTTGCATGCAATCCTGACACGTGAGGAACTACTGGCAAACAGTGGAAAACTCACCGCAGTGACTGAACTTGCATATAAACATCTGCACTATGCATTGGCTGCAGGTTATGGCCACGACGATATTGCGGAAGGTTTGAACCAGGTGGCAAAGGCTTTGCTGGAAAGTGATCTCAACAGCGATGGCACTATTGATCGAAAAGATTTGCCCCTGTGGCATCCAAGACTGAACGCGGCAACATTCCGTCCCGGACTGTCACGATTGAACGAGGTTTCTGGTATGATCCTGAACGGTGAAGACACCTCCAATGCAACTTATGGTTTCTTCAGCGGTGAACCTACATTGGGGATGAAGGGAACGATTCCAGATATTCTGTCCGAAGACTGCCTGACTGAATGTTTTTTTCCCGGTATTGAAACTCTCTGCTCGCCCTGTTGGATTCGTGTGGAGGGAGATATTGTGACCATGAATGGTACGAATTACCGAATGGCAGAGACTGACAATGGGCAGCTGGTAATGAATCCGGCAAATGACATCACCGTCCGCTCACTCGATTATTTTGATTTTTATTTTTCATCTGCGCCGGTTAGCACTGAAGGTGTCAGATACGATGCCGTAATCAACACCAATCAGGTTATGGAATTGAATGTGGTGAATGCTGAAACACAGCAGGTCGTAAAGAAAATTCCAATGCCAAATTATACTTCCGTTTATCTCGCCATTTCGGGAAATCGCCTCCTGGTATTGAAGAATCGCACCGCAAATAATACCACGACCCCGCCTCCAGACCTTGAATTCTACGACATCTCTTCTCCCCTGTCGCCAGTCCTCATAGGGACTGAATCATTCGACTCCTCTGCCTGGATTGTAAAATATCACCTGCAGAATAATGCACTGGCGGTATCTGTGTCCAATTCCGATTTAGGCGATTCTATTCAGGTGTTTGATTTTTCGGGAAACAGCATCAATCGAAAAAAATATGCGCTGAAACAGCATAAGAAGAAAGAGAATCAGGATACGTACCCATCTTTCAGTATATCCGATTCACTGATTGCTGTTGTGTACCCTGTTCTGTTCGCATACGACTGGGAGCCAAACACGCTTATCGTTATTCAACGTTCAACGGGAAAAATCCGCGAAATAAACATGGAAGACAGTATCAAGGAATTGACTTTAAAAGGAAATCAGATTTTCGCGATAATGCCGGAAATTGGTATCCGAATTGTTGATATTGAATGGGGATTTGATGCGGACACTATCAGCATATACGAAGCAAATCTAGGCGGTGAACTCTCGACTTCGCCATCCGGAAACACACTCTGGATAAACTCAAGTGAACGCTCCATGGTAGTGTCGTCGGCGGGAGATGACATCACCGTCGATCCTGGACCCTCCACACCTGGTTCGGACATGGAGATAACCAGTGATGTCCAGGTTGTCTCCTGCAATATATATCCCTCTCAAGAGACACTTACGGCAGAAGGATGGCAATACAGTTCGTTCAAACCAAATGGGAATAGTATTGAAGATCCCGTATGCTCCAGCCTGTATGGAAACAACGAATACCTATATATTGTGGGAGTAGAGTCCAAACCCGCCAACGATGGATTGGGCACCTTCACTGCCGCCAACTCAGTGTTATCAGTGTATTCTAAAGCGGCCAATGATTTTTCAGTTCCCATTTCACAGATTAGTTTGCAGACGACAATGCAGTTCCACTCCGGCATCCTGTGGAACGGATATCTGTACCTGTATAGTCCAGAATGTACTTATCTTGTGAAAGTCGATCCACCTCAAGTTTTACAGGACATGGGGTGTGTCCCTTCTCTCAACACGAAAATCAATGATATTGAAGAAATAGACGCGACCCATGCCTATATAGTGGACGAAAACGGAATTACTCTGCTAAATTTAAGTAATCCACAGCTCCCTTCCAGCGAATATGTTTATCCAGCTGCTGGATATGTGAAAATCGCAAGCCACAACGGCTATCTATATGCTGCCGGTGGCATCAATGGTTTGCACGTTCTCAGGATTGAAGATGATGGCACTCTCACCCCTGTGAGTAGAGCCGGATTGGGTATGGCCGTAACAGACGTGAAAATCTGGAAGAATATGGTGTGGGTGACAGGCATGTTTAAAACTAGTTCATTGTTACCTTTCGTGCAATCCGTTCCTTGAATAGGAGCTATTCGAGGTGTTCTGAATCGTTGTGTTTAAGCGGTTTCTAAAAGCTGTGCAAAAAGAATTACCCCGGTATTTGTGCAGTAAAGCGACAATTTGAGGGAAAAGTGGTGAAGATACAGGAAAAAAACCCCAGCTCAGT
>JBNKCR010000043.1:0-41982 GCA_050287845.1 Polyangia bacterium | reverse complement strand
CCATACGATTACTCGGTCTGCCCAATAGACTGAACTGAGTTTAAGATGGTTTAATAGTGGCATACCTATGAACGAACCTGAGTATCCTATGCGTTCCTCAACAGAATCACTGAATTGTCTGCGGTCGTTATCCATCCGACTTCATGGGAGAATAATCACTCTGAGCCATTGATTCTGGCCATTGATTCTGGCCATTGATTCTGGGCCATTGATTCTGGGCCATTGATTCTGGGCCATTGATTCTGGGGCGAGCTGCTTCGCCTCAACCCGGACGAAACCATGACCGTCAGCACCTGCAATATGCAATACCCTTTCACCATCAGCGAGCAGATTAATGTAGATACTGACCCGATAACCCAATACAGTATCGACCTGTTGACCGGGGAATGAATCCGAATAGCTCGACAGGTATGTCTGGAGTTTACTTTCGGTCTGAACCGCGTTACCAGGCGGCAGTCAGACCCAGATTGGGGTAAAAGTGATTGGGGGAGTATGCGTATCGTCTGGTGGAATCGGAGAAGTAATAGTAAAACTGCGGGGTCCGCTGATTGTAAACGTTCTCCAAATCCAGATACACACTGCACGCTAATCGCTGAATGGAGAATTTCTTCTCGCCCCTGATGTCCAGCTGATGAAAAAGAGGCATGGTCGCTGAATTTTTCTCCCCATACAGAGGAAGGTATGCCCCGTATTCTTCTCGCCACTCCCTCCCCACGACTGGCGTGTATGGTCTGCCGCTTGCCAGCTGAAACTTTGTGCCAATGACCCATCCCCGCGGCAACTTCCAACTCGCAACCGCCGTGAGCACGTGACGCTGATCGCCTTCGGTCGGGTGCACATTTTCATTGTGATCCTGGCCAGTTGCTTTCATCAGCGTGTACGAAAGCCATCCGGAGAAATGGGAGGATGGTCTGTGTCGAAGCATCATTTCAGCACCCAGCACTTTCGCTCGACCATCGTTGTTGAAATTTTCCCATTCCCCCGTCCTGTCTGTATTGTCACCGGGTACAACCAGATCGGTCAGCACGCGATAAAACCCCTCCAAGTTCACCTCGAGGCGGCGACTCAATTGATGTTCGAAGCCAACACCATAGTGAATGGCCCGACTCATCTTCAGATTTTCGTTTCCATAGTCCGCGTCCTGTTCCTCGTTTGAAGGCGGCTGATGGAAGACGCCGAATCCGGCCCTGAAAGTTGTTCGGGAACCAAAGTGGTATTGAACCGCGAATCTGGGATCCACGGCAATCCGCATTATCCGGGGCGCGAGACTCACCCGAAGGCCACTCACTGCACTGAAGTCGTCAAATGGATACAGCGTTGTTTCCGCATATGCCGCCGGAAACACGAACGGGGTTGAACCGGTGTAACCCTCGCCTGAGAACTCCATCACATCCCACCAGGCGTATCCCTGCATGGACACCAGCCCCAACCGTATATCCATCCGTTCATCCGGATGCAGCGTCAGTTCATTGCGCAGATACAACGGGACCGCTTTCAGAATAAACCGTTCGTATGTCATCAGTTCCGGCTCGGTCCGTTGATATTCCACCGCCAGCGCCAGTTCATCTGTAGCGTGCTTCCCCACATCGCGCGACCACTCCAGCTGGACCCGGTGAAACCCCACGCCTTTATTTTTTTTAATTGTTTCGCCGGTTGCCCGACTGTGCAGGACAATCGTCCGATCATCGTCGGACCCCAGAACATAGACATTTAACCGATTCCGGGCAGATTTCCCATATTGGACAACGCCCTGGTAATCGTAAAACCGGTAATCGGTTTCAACCGGATAGTCGTCCGACTGAAAGGCCGAACGGTAGACATCATCAAAGGCACTGTAGCTGTGTCGCGCAGCTGCGGTCCACGACCCGTTTTCGCCGAGAGGCGCCTCCATATAAAAACCCGCATGTCTTGAATTGGCATCCAGTCCTGCGGTGTACCGCGTGGCATCCCCCGCCCGGGGAACAAAATTGATAATACCGCCCATGGCATCGCCAAATCGAACGGAGAAATTTCCCGGATAAAAATCCACACTCTCCAGCAGGCGCGAACTCACCACCAACGTGTTCGCACTGTCCATATGAAAAACCACAGGCAGAGATAAGTGATTCAGGAAATAACGGGTATCGGCCGGTCTGCTTCCACGGACAATCAGAGGCCCTTCGCCATTGAAGGATTGTCCCACTCCCGGTAACGCATGTACTGCTTTAAGAGCGTCTCCGGCTGTACCCGGCATGGTTGAAAGCATCTCCGTGTCGATATGATATTTAACAGGCTCCGGCTTCACCGAAGGCGCTGTGATCACGGTTTTGTACTCGTCGGTCCCATCGTATACGAACGCTTCCAAATCAGCATCACCCAGCGCGTCCGCCGAATCATCGTGGTGTACCGCCGCCGCCCCCGCATCGCCGGGTTCCCCGCCCTCCTGTCCCATAGCGCCAGAACAGAATACACTGAGTACCGCGAATACCAGAATGCCCCGAATCACCGTGATAAAACTTGAGTCATACAATCCGATTCCACCTGTCATCACAGAATGACTGCCTTTCCGAATGTCGAATTTCAATTTTACAATACAAAAAAAGCAAAGCCTGTGCCAGGGGACAAAACACAATGTCCCGGAACGGAATGAACAGACGGGGAGCCAATGACGGATGCAGTTCCTCTTCGTCAGCAGCGAGAATGATCCTCCGCGTGAATACTGCTACTCAGGTGGGAAATTGACAGATTGACAATCTGGCATCCTCCCGGGAACAAAAATGACAACAGATGCATCCTCATTGCCGGGCACTACAGCGGCTTGACGGGGACGCAAATATCCACGATATGCTTTTTCTCCGGGTGGGTTGACGGATCGTTGAGACACATTTCATAACACAGACGGTCGTCCGGCTGAAACCCGCTCTTCGGTAGGAATCCCCCCATGACCGCATCCCACGCCTCCCCGTACTGTTCCTGAAAAATCTCAAAATGCCCCACTGCGAATTTACCTCCGGGAATGGTTGCTTTACCAATGTCGCCATTCACTTCCACCTCGCCTGTAACGGTCAGGCATACATCCACGCGCAACCGGTCATCGTTGGTAATATTGGGGTCATCGTGATACACCATCAGCATTCGGCTATCCGGTCCCAGCAGTGCCCTTGGCCCGGCCCAGTCACAAAGTTTGCCGATGAGGCGACCGAAGAGCGCGGCGTCACCCTGGTATGGGCCCACGTGCCGTATGTACACCACCGGAAAATCAGGCATATCTCTGACTTCGATTTCTGCGTCCAGCGCGATGGATTGGCTATTGTTGTTTTTCATTTGAATCCTCCATGTTGGGGTTGTTGACTGCCAACCATCTTCCCCCATGGCGAGTTCAAATTCTTGCCGAGCCTTGCCATCTGTTTTGCAATTCTTGCTTTTCAGTTTGCCATCCTTGCGTTGCGCCGCGCCGCTCCGCCACTCACTGGCGGTGACCCCCATGACTTCCCGGAACGCCCGGGCAAACGACGCCGAACCGGAGAAACCGCAATCCAGCGCGATGTCGGTCACGGGCTTCACCGGATTGCCACTCAGCTGCCAGGCTGCCCGCTCCACCCGAACCCGTTTCACGAAATGATTGAGGGTCTCCCCAACGCAGGCGCTGAAAATCCGGTGAAAATGAAACTTCGAAAATCCGGCGGCATGAGCCACTGCCTCCAGAGTAAGTTCCTCTGTCAAATGTTGTTGAATATAATCCATTGCCCGGTTAATCCGGCCCGTGTACTCCTGCTGAAGCTGTTTCTGTTTCTGATTCATGGTTTCCTTGTGTCCGGACGATAGAGAGACACACAAATGAAACACAATTTGACGCATTTTTCAATTCCGCCGCAAATCTCCTTTACATTCAATTTTTCACGATTAATAAAGAGGCGGAACGCGAACCAGGAAACCCGGGAGATACCCATGATTACGTTACTCGATTACGGTGCAGGAAATGTCAGAAGTGTTGTTAATTCTATCGGGAAACTGGGACATCAGGTCAAGATGGTCTCCAGTCCCGCGGACATTCTGCATGCAGATCGCCTGATTTTCCCGGGGGTCGGCTCCTTTGGCAGCATGATGGGCATATTGAAGGAACGGAATTACATCGAACCGTTGCGGGAGTATCTGGCCCGGAACCGCCCATTTCTGGGTATCTGTCTGGGGATGCAGGCCCTGCTGGAAGGCAGTGAGGAAAGTCCCGGTGTTTCCGGTCTGGGATTTCTGAAAGGTACAGTGAAACGGTTTGAGGTTGACCTCGCCGTCCCCCACATTGGCTGGAACGGCATTCTTCCTGTGCAGAAATCCATTCTGTTTAATGGGTTGGAAGGAAGTGAAAAGTTCTATTTCGTTCACTCGTACTACATCGACCCGAGCGACGAAGGGGCGGTACTGACCCGGACGGACTACGGCAAGCGCTTTGTCAGTGCAGTTCAGAAAGGCAATGTAATCGGCACCCAGTTTCACCCGGAAAAAAGCGGTGACAATGGTTTGAAGGTGCTCCGAAATTTCATTGAAAATACGGGCGAGTCCATGCCCGCGAATATCCGGACCGGAGAAACCCTTCTGGCCAAACGTATCATTGCGTGTCTGGATGTACGCAGCAATGACGACGGAGATCTGGTGGTCACCAAAGGCGATCAGTACGATGTTCGCGAAAAAGGAGCGGTGCGTAATCTCGGTGCGCCGGTGACACTGGCACAGCGGTACTATGAGGAAGGCGCCGATGAAATCACGTTTCTGAACATCACGGGATTCCGCGATTTCCCGCTGGAAGACATGCCCATGCTCGAAGTATTGGAAAAAACATCAGAAAATGTGTTTGTTCCCCTGACCATCGGCGGTGGAATCCGGGACTATACAGATGAAAACGGACACGCATATACTGCCCTCGAAGTGGCATCGGCGTATTTTCGCTCCGGAGCGGACAAGGTGTCCATTGGCAGTGATGCGGTAAGTGTGGCGCTGGACTATCTGAAGACTGGCCAAAAAACCGGCACCAGCCCCATTGAGACCATCTCGAAGGTGTATGGGTCTCAGGCGGTGGTCATTTCTGTGGACCCTCGCAGGGTATATGTGAATGCAAAGGACGATGTCCCGCATCAGGTCATTGAAACCGCATATCCCGGCCCCAACGGGGAAACATATTGCTGGTATGAATGCACGGTGAAAGGTGGCCGCGAAGGCGCGCCCATCGACGCCATCACGCTGGCTCAGGTGACTGAAAAGCTCGGCGCCGGTGAAATTCTGTTGAATTGCATTGATAAAGACGGTACCAATTCGGGGTTTGATATTGAGCTGATTTCTGCGGTGAAAAACGCAGTCACCGTTCCGGTGATTGCGTCCAGCGGCGCCGGTGCGGTGAACCATTTTTCAGAAGTATTTGAAAAAACCAACGTGGAATCCGCCCTTGCCGCCGGGATATTTCACCGCAAAGAAGTACCTATCGAAGCAGTTAAAGCACATCTTTCGGGCAGCGTTGAAATCCGTCAGTCCCAGTCCATTCATTCGAATTGATATGAGCCGTCATTCTGGATTTGACCTACTTTCATAAAATTAGTAAGGTGCGCTTTAAAAATAACACACTGGTTATTAAAGGAATGGCATCTTTGAAAAAGAAGGAAGTCCAATGAGAAAAATGAAAAAGCTTTTAGAACTTGGCCTTGTGGCCTCCCTGGTTGGCGCCTGTGGTGGAACCTCCGCAACAGGAAACCAGAATCGACAGACAGAAGTGGCAACAGTGGATCTGGGAAGTGCCCAGGTCACAGCCAAAACCAATCCCGCGCAGCCGGGCGTCAATGTTCCCGTGATTAAAGTCAATACTGTTGGATATGGCACCGACTGGAAAAAAATGGTCATTTTCAATGTGGATCCCACCGGCGCGGTTGTAAAAGACAAAGCTGGCAATGTGGCGCTGAAAATCACTGCAGACAAAATCTCCAAATGGGGATTCGATAAAATCAGTCAGGACGAAGTCTGGCAGGTGGATATTTCAGACCTGAAGAAAAAAGGCACCTATCACGTTGAAGCCGCTGAGATGAAAAATGAATGGTATAAAAGCGCTGATTTTGTAGTGGATGATTACTGGAAAGTGAATGCACATGCGGTGCAGACACTGCTGAAAAGTTTCTACTACCAGCGCACTCGTACGAATATCGTAGATCCCTATGCCAAATGGAACGGCTACAGTTATATTCGCGAAGGGGTTTCGCACGATTATGAAGACGTTGGGTGGGACTGGCAGTTCTACCCGGAGAAAAAGGAAAAATGGCAAAACAGCGCCGATAAGAAATGGTGGCCCGGCGAGCAGATTAAAAAGGGCTGGTTCGATGCGGGTAACTTCGATATGTACATCGACTCCACCGGTATTTCCGCGCAGATTCTGCTCATCGCCTACTCTCTGGCGCCGGAGCTGTTCAAGGATGGCGACCAGAATATTCCTGAATCCGGCAACAAGGTACCCGATATTCTCGATGAGTCCACATGGGCCCTCGACTGGATTATGTCTCTGCAGCAGAAGGACGGTGGATTCCGGCACAGCGAAGCCGTGAAGGACTGGACCAGTCCCATACCCGCCGATAAAGATCGCACCGTTCGCTGGATTCGCCCGGAAAGCACCTCTTCCACAGCCAAGGCAGTTTCGGTTCTGGCTATGGCTTCTGTACTTTACAAAGATTTTCCAGCCTACAAAGCATTGGCTCAGAAATATGAGGAAGCCGCTAAGCTGGGATGGAAATGGATGCTCAAACACCCACAGCAGATGCGATGGAACCCTCTGGATAGCCCCCAGCCGGGTTGGGATGATCGGGTGAGCCACGACAAGGGAATCAGAGCCCAGGTTATCAATGAAGAAACAGGCGAATACCTGTACAACGATATTGGCGCCCGTTGGGCGGCAGCCGTTGAAATGTGGGTTCGATTCCGTGACAAAGACGCTCTGGCTGTTATCCTCGGCATGTACAAAATCGATAAATTCGATCAGGTACTCGACGTGAAAGTCATTACCACCGGATCCTGGCTCAATGTGTCCAGATATGGCCTGATTGAACTGGCCCTGGACGAAGGGACTCCCGATGAGGTGCGTCAGTTCGCCAAAGACAAGATTGTCCAGTGCGCGGACGAGTGGTTGATTCCCAGATGGGAAAAGGATGCCCACAAAGTGGTTGCTGTTGAATGGGAATACTATTGGGGATTTGGCGCCAATACGGCTGAAAAAGTGCACATACTCGCCATGGCTGCAAAACTCACCGGTGACGCCAAATACATGGAAGCCGCCCGAGACAACTGGAGTTGGCTGATGGGACGCAATCCCAACGGCTACTCTCTGGCCACAGGAGTCGGTAGCAACCCCCCGACCAAATTTTATCATCTGGAATGGGGCCCCTATGCCGATTCTCTCGATATTCCGCCCGCACCCGGTTTTGCGCTGGGTGGTCCAAACTACACGGACTTGCCGAAGCTTGCCCCCAATGCCCCGGCCAAGGCCCTCCTCTGGGACAACCAGGAGCCTACCCGCGTTGGTGGCAAGCCCCATCAGATGTGGCACTGGAAACAGGAAGAGCTGTGGGACGGCGGATTCGAACCTGAAGGTGGTTGGAACAATGGCTGGTGGTGTGTGGTGGAAACCGACCTTCTGTACAGCGCTGACTATTTGCTGGCCGGAATTGCCATTCGCGACACGAAAGCCCCGTCGGGTAAATTCAGAGGCGCAAAAAAGAACGTTGGAAACCTTGACCAGCTGGCCCAAAAGTATGTTCGCCGCACCGGTGAAATCACCATTGCCAAAAACAGCCCCGGTGGCGAAGCCGGTTACAAGGAAGCTGTGGAAAAAGGTTTGATCATGCAGGCCAAGGAAACTACTGGCAAAAAATAATGCCGGTATCTTTCCATTCCTGATTCTTCCCTTTTCCCACGATTCGCCCCCTCACGGAATCGCCAAAAAAGTATCGTAATGCTTGCAACGTAAGGCGTCAGCCTGTATAAGCGGGCAGAGAATTGTTCGATTCGGCCGATACCGAAAAGGCTTGACGAACCTGAACTTTGACTATTTTAAAAAAATAGAGAGGGAAATATGGCAAAAGCAGAAAAAATGAATCGCGGTGTGAGTTCCAAACAACAGCGCGGTGGCGGTACCGAAATTAAACTTCCCGATGGCGTGCACTCTATCGACAGCCTTGGCAACGTCTATGCATCCATTCCGGAGCTGAGCCGCGTCCAACCCAAATACTTCACCATGGATCAGCTGAAAACGGCCCTGGAAGCCGGCCAGCTGACCACCCTCAACGAGGATGGCATCAAGGAACTCGAAGCAACCATCGCACGTACCAAATAGCGCTCATTTCGGCAGAAAGCCGGTACCCCCGGTCCGCAATACCATTGAAGCTGTCTTTCCCACCGCTGTTGAAAGAAGAATTGGCAGAACTGTATCTGGAACTTGCCGCAGAGCAGCGGTCCCTTACGGCGGCGTGTCACCAATGCGGTGATTGCTGCAACTTCGTCCAGTATGATCACCAATTATGGGTGACTGATCTGGAACTGGCATATCTCATCGAAACTGAAGGATACAGGCCCACTACTCATCCTGGATGGTGCCCGTATATGCAGGGCAACCAATGTACTGCGCGTACTGGCAGAACCCTTGGATGCCGCATCTTTCTGTGCACGCAAAATGCCGTTGAAATGCAGGCATTGCATGAGAAGTACTTCAATAAATTACTGGCATTGGCTGGAAAACACGGTGTGGAACTGACTTATGATGAATTTCTGGAAAGCTTAAAAAAGGCTGGGCCCGAAACGCAGCGATAGTATCTCCT
Organism: Polyangia bacterium; assembly: GCA_050287845.1. GTDB lineage: Bacteria > Myxococcota_A > Polyangia > JAAYKL01 > JAAYKL01 > JAFGXQ01. The sequence continues at coordinate 33,166 of JBNKCR010000043.1, read as the reverse complement.
TCTGAGTCACCCCTTTTGGGTGAATTCCGTTCAACCCGCCTGCTGTTCAACGTCTATCTCCGGTGAAAAACCGGCAACGAAACCATAGGATTCCACCTGGTTTCTGTTGGGGCGGATCACATCGACCACCGCGGTGGTCTTTACAAGCATCTGCTTCTCGCTGCTATAAAACTCAAGGGTTCGTCCGATGTATGGTGTCCTTGGAGGAAGTGGACGCAACCGCAGTCCAACGGCTTTATGGCCAGCAATCCATACCGAACTTTTGCAATCTCGCACAGCCATGCACACCCCTGCACGTACATGGTATTCTCTGTTTCGAGTAACAAAGCAGATATGAACTCGTCTGTCTCTGCCCTGGAATTGATTCATTCAATGCCTCCTCATACAAACGGCATTCTCCGTAGTTTGTACCAGCTTATATTTATAAATTTATCCAGGTCAAATAAAGTGAATGGATTTCCCCAAAAAACTCATCGCACCCCGGAATGCGAACTCGATTTGCCCGGTGTTCCCCGAGTCTACTGTTCGTCGGAAATTCGCGCGGCTTCCATCAGCAGCCCCTGCATGGACATCTGAATTTCATCTGCGCTGTGAACTTCCTGGGGGGTGAATTCGAATTGACCACTGGTCCAGGAGAGCATTTTGACAATCATCTCCACCTGGGTCACGCTTCTGGTGGCGCCTTCCAGTTCGATGGCGATAGGCCTGCCGTCCCGGATGAACAACCGCGCCACTGTCGCGCCCACCACCAGAAATACCCCGGTTTTCCTGTCCATCTCCAGAAGAGACAGCACCGTGGGCACTGAGACCTGCTCCAGATCTCCTCGCAATGCCTTGGTGTCCCGCCTGTTATCCATCGTTTTACGGGCTCGTTCCACAAGTCGATTAATCCGGGCAATGAGCTCAGTGGTGGTGTACGGCTTTGAAATATAATCGTCGACACCCAGCTGATATCCAAACAACCTATCCTTCTCATCTTTCAACGAGGTTTGAAAAACCACCAGCGTGTTGTTGAGTGACGAACGGGCACGAATGGTTTTCAGCAGATTCCATCCATCCATTTTGGGCATCTGCACATCGGAAAGTATCAGATCGGGTGGGTCTTTCAGACAGGTGGCGAGGCCTGCCAGACCATCCGGCGCCGTACGCACGTTGTGCCCTTTGGCAGAAAGCGCTTTGCTGGCCCGGGATCGCACCGTACTGTCATCATCCACCACTACAATGGAGAGGGGGACAAACGTTTCCTCATCGCGCTGGAGTTTTATTTTTTGCGTGGATAAATCCGAAATGTAACTCTCGATGAACGTCCGATGCTCATCAGACATGTCACGAAATACAATGGCCATCCCGGTTGGAATCTGATCTTTTTCTTCCTGTTTATGAACGCGGGCCACCTGACCGATACACTCAATTTCCGGGCCATCGTGAGGCATGACCAATTTTATTCGCACCACCGTGTTTTCCGGCAGGAGGTTGCTGGTGCGAACATAGATACCTCCTTTTGAGATGTTTTCTGTGTATGCGGAAACCAGGCTATCCAATGTTTTATAACGTACCTGAAAGGTTGCCCGAACACGCTGGGAATCTCGTCGATTATTATCGTTTTCAACTACTTCATCCTGTAATTTATCTGCGTCCGACATCCTGTATTTTCAACTCCGTATTCACCTGATGCTACAGCATTTAATTGTAGTTCGCAAAACCAGTTAATCAAACAAAAAAAAGTCCTGAACAGATAAATCACGCGTACGATACGCAACGCATAATTTTCATTACAGTCACAACGGCCGGAACCCATTCCCGGAATCGCCGTTGCTGAAGGGATTGCATTCGCAACCGGCCGATGATAATTTGAGGGAATGAACACAATGAATTGTCCGAACTGCGATGCACTGCTCAGTTATGCCACCACAACAACCATCCTTAAATGCGAGTATTGCGGATTTGAGACGCATCTCTCCCAACCGGCTTCCACGACTCGCCGAACTGACGCCACATCTGTTCCCACCCCGCGTGCAGTACCGCGTTCCAATGGACCGGGATGCCTGCCCGTGATCGTGATAGCGCTCATTCTCATTGGCGGATTCATTGCCGTGGGCATCGCCACCGGCCTGTTTGAACCGGGACTCCCGGCCACCCTGGATCACAACGAAACCATTGAAATCAGTGATCGGACTGAAACCATTGCGGGAACGGCCATCACCGCAAGCGGTTACAACTGCAAAATCATCATTCGAAACAGCACCATCCATGCCGACAAACTGGTTATCGCTGAAGGGAACGCGGAAATCACCATTATCCACAGCACCATTGAGACAACCGGCAACACCCTGGAATTGGCAGTGAATCCGAAAATCCGAATTCTCGACAACAGTAAAGTGATTTCAAAAAATGGCGTGGTCATCAAGGATGGCACCAACGTGAAACTGGAGATGAAAAACAGTGTTATACAGGGAGCACAGGGCGCAATTGACATGGATAACAATGGCGAGTTCAGGATCTCTGATAAAAGCGAAATCAGAGGCCAGAAGTTCGCAGCGCAAATGAAAAACAATGGAAAATTCCGCATCTCAAACGAAAGCCGTGTGGTCGGTCAGCACGCGGGGATTATCGGAGAACACAATCTGGAAATCGAAATGAGCGGACACAGCACTGTGGCCTCCGAAACCGGCATCGCCATCGAAGCGAAACTGAATGGACATTTCAATATTGAAGAATCAGACATCATCGGTCGCATCGCCATTGCGACTTCGATGAATTTGGAGCTGACCCTTGAAGGGGGAAAGATTGAAGGAACCGACAAGGGGATCGAAACGGAATCCAACGCCAAAATAAACATTAAAGCGGGTGTCGTTTCCGGAAAAACCGCGCTGGAAACAGAGCGAAGCAATCCGGAAATTCAGCTTGAAAATGGCACTATCATCGGCAAGGACTACGGGATTCTGGCCAATGAAGCCCTGGAGCTGAAAATGGAAGGCGGCCAAATATCCGGTAACACGGCGATTTTATCAAGAGGAGTGCATGGCACCAACCGGATTCTGATGTCTGCAGGACAGATTGTTGGCGGCGAGTTTGGAATTGTCATTGAAAAATCCCACAGCGAACACCGATTCAGCGGCGGTGAGGTGAAAGGCGCCACCGCACTGAACGTGGCGGACTACACCACCATTGAGCTCGACGGTGGAAAGTTCATTGGGTCGCGCGTGGGGATTGAAGCGGGAGAGGTGCTGCAACTCACCGGCAGTTCCGGCCATATCGAAGGTGGAGAATTCGCCATCGTGCGGGGAGCGCACGGGACAGGTCCGGCGACATCGGTAACGGTCAATGGGGCGATTAAAGAGAAACCTTCGACCAGGTCCGGAATCAGAGCCGGGTTCTACGTGAACGGCAGGCGAATCATGTAGACCGAATCCGGTTGCAGATACCGGCTGCAGATAAAATCCACTTCAGTAATCAGAAATGTCGTTCAGTCATGTGCGCTGTGGATACGGCGGTGACAATCAGTCCGCTTCGGGGTGCATCCATTTTTTAAGAAGCGGCACCAGCATGAAACAGATCAGCGATGATACAATGGCGGTAATGGCAATGGTGCCGAAAGTATCTCCGTAAATGTGAACCGTTTCAGAAGGCGCCGGAATAATTACGCTGTCTCCTTCCCCGTGAGATACGCCGGTCAGTCCGGCAATCATACCCGCCAGGTAGTTGGAAAATGCGGTTGCCAGAAACCAGGCGCCCATCACCGATGCCACAATACTCGAAGGCGACAGTCTGGTTACCATGGACAACCCCACCGGCGAGAGACACAACTCCCCGGTGGTCTGCAGCAGATACCCGATGAGCAACCAGTGAATGGCCACCATTCCCCGGGAATCCGCCTGTTGGGTTCCCCACCACAGGGCAACAAACCCCATCCCCAGTTGCAAGAGCCCCAGGGCAAATTTTGCCGGCGTGCTGGGCTCCATCGATCTCTTCCCCAGAAATGTCCACAGCCCGGTAAACACCAGGCCGAAAATCAATATAAAAATGGGGTTGGCCGCCTGAAACAGAGATGCCGGCACTTCCGCTCCACCCAGTCCCATCCCCACGTGGGCTTCCTGGATGGTCCACTGGGCAACTGTCCGGTCGGTGTGACGCAATCTGGATTTCTCCCGCTCGGCCTGCAGGTCTGTCATGGTGAATACTTTATTCTCCTGAAAATACCCCAATTGCTCCTGGGTGAGCTCCAGCGGCATGGTTTTGCCCACCATATCTCCGGTTACTGTGGCGGTTTCAAATACGCGATCCACATTTCTGTCGGTAAAATTGGTAATGGAACTGCCGGCCTGTTCAAAGAAAGACCAGAAGAGCATGGTGAAAAACATAAGAATAAGAATCACAAACAACCGGTGTCTCTCCACCACCCGGGAACGCACCGCATACACGACGAGCCAGGCAAACGCCACCAGTCCGAATCCGGACAGAATCCATCCGGTAACTGCATTTCGGGCCACCAGCAGCATGAACAGGGGGATGGACAGCAGGATGCCCAGATACACCGCCACGTCATTGCGTATCACGCCGAACAGCTTCTGTTTAATGCGCTCCGGCTCCCGGGGCGCCCCTGCGCCGCGGGGCAATCCACCACGACCGATGGCCACAAAGGCAATGGTTCCCGCCGCGAGCAGACCAACCGAGACAAAAGAATTAACCACCAACTGAAAGGTGTTGTTCTGCAGGGTCATCAGCAGCCCCGATGTGGCAAAGGCAAATATCAGAACGATGAACTGAGCGATTCGCGGTGGCAGGGTGAACACGGCGAGCCCCAGCAACATTCCACCAGTCGCCAGACCGAAGCCATAATGCCAGCCAAACATTTCTCCCACATAGCCGCAAATCAACGGCGACATGGCAGCCCCGAGATTGATGCCCATGTAAAACAGAGTGAATCCGCTGTCGCGCCGTCTGGGCATGTGCTGGTACAACTGGCCCACAATGGTGGATATGTTGGGCTTGAAAAATCCATTGCCGCAAATCAGAAACGCCAGACCGCCCAGAAAGGCCCATTCCAGCTCAACGGTCATCAGCAGGTGCCCCACGGACATCAGCACGGCGCCAATCACCACCCCCCGCCTGGCGCCAAGCAACCGGTCGGCCAACATACCACCGATAAATGGCGTGGCATACACCAGGGCGGTGTAGGCGCCGTAAATGGCATAGGCGCTGGAATCGTTGAATCCCAGAAAGCCCTTGATCATGTAGAACACGAGCAGAGATCGCATTCCGTAATACGAAAATCTCTCCCACATCTCCGCAAAAAAGAGGGTAAACAGTCCCCCCGGATGTCCGAAAATGGTGCCCTGCTGATTGGGTTCACTATTCATTCATCGCTCCTTCTGGACGTTTCTGCGATACGTTCGCAATACTGCAGGCGCAGCAACAGGAGTCATATCATATATGTGGCGGAAAAGAGAACAAATGGCGCGTTTTCAGAATGAAACCCCAAGGGATAAGTGATTCTGGCGGCTCACTCCACAATCACCTGCGTGCAGCAACCGGTGAGGCAATAGTACTGGTCGGCACAGGGTTGGTCGCCAATCTGGCCACAGGGCTGGCGGCCATCGGGACAACGGAGATACACAGGTGTATCTTCGGTATCTTCGGTGGAATCGGAGTCGCCGACCGATGTGTCATCGGGATTATCGGTGGTTGCGGTATCATCCGATTCGGAATGGGTGTCACTGTCGTCGGGATTGTCCGTGGAATCGGTGTCGGCCGGCTTATCCCCGGTATCAGTGTCGATGGCGGTCAGGCAATAGTCCGGCAGGGTCGTTTCCCCGATACACAGCTCGCATTCGTTGCAGGGGTTCTCACACGACGGTACCGGCGTACAGGGCGAGCAGGCATCGAGATGCTGAAGGTCACACCCCGGTGTGCCGATATAGCGGTAAGCGCCCTTGATTTCGCAGCATCCCCAGCAATCGCATCCATTGGGCACCAGGGGCTCGCAGATGCTGTTGCAGGTGGTTGCCTGACTCGTGCGCAACTCGGCGCAATAGGCGCCGGCCTCTGAGTCGAATTCACAGTATTTGTTGGGTTCCTTCACAAACTGAGCGTCGACATCGCAGGTATAGTCCCAGTCACACATATCGTTGCCGGTTCCGTTATCGGCATCGAAATAACACTCCACGGTACAGCCGGAGGGGGCGCCGCCGGGCACTTCGATGTTGAATCCGCTTTCGTTATTATCGCAGGCGCCCAGACAATCCGGATCCTGAGCGTCGGTCAGTCCATCACTGTCATTGTCAAAGCAGTCCGCGCACTGATAATACTTGCCACCGCACATAACGGGACGACAACTGGTGTCCGAATCATTGGGCGTAACGCCAGTGTCCACCACGGTGTCCGTATCGTTGCCACCGGTGCCGCTGGCCGTATCTGAGCCATGACTGGCGGTATCATTACCCGCAGTCGTCGCCGAATCCACGGAGGTTACGGTATCGGCGGTCGACCCCGAATCCGGGACATTTCCGGTTTCAGTTCCCGTCGCGCTGTCTGCTGAGTTGTTTGTATCTCCGGATATGCCGGTGCCTGTATCTCCGGATATGCCGGTGCCTGTATCTCCGTCACCGGAACCGCTGCTACCGTCGTCCGAACAGGCGATGGCCAGCCCTACGCCTAAAAGTACCAGTATCATCAGTTTCTGCATCATTGAGTTCCTCCATTCAGTGGTGCCGCACGCAGCAGTCTATTATTGTAACATGTAGAAATTACGATTTCCACAAGCACTGCAAATTTTAACTACCATTGATTCGTGTTGCGTCTATATCTCCCAACAGCGGAAACATCTGCGACAACCATTGGAAAATCCTTTTTCAAAGTGCATCCGGAGGAGCACTGTGACACGCTGCACCTGCAACCGGCGCGTCCGAAAAGGGCAATCGGACGGAAGAAGGGCCGCCAGCACTCCGGTCCGCCAGTTCGACCGGCTGAAATCGTGTATGCTGAACCGCTTCAATCTCTCTTTTTTGTGTTATATATCCCATCCGGTTGCGGTATGACGTCCCTGCCCGGCAACGTCTGAGGTGGAAGGAATCGGATGATGATATTACATTCCAAAGCCATGGCATTTATGCTGCAATTCTGGTCTGCCACTGCATTCTGTGCGGTGTTCCTCGGGACCAGCCCCCTTTTCGCGCAAACCATTCGGGAGCTGACCGAACAGCATCTGCGGACGAACCTGGAAAAAGAAACGGACACCGAATCGAGTCCATCGCCGGAAAAAGCCGCCCCGGGTGCCACGGCCGAAGACCGGACGCAGACGCCGGATGTCACCACCTCCCCCCAAAGCGGGACCACCGATTCCCCGGAAGGAAAACCGGCAAAAGAAGCGCCCCGGGAGGATTTGGGAGAAACCATCGCCACCTTCTACCACGATCCCCTCGAACCCAGCCCCCGGGCCCAGTTGCCCAGACGCGTCATTCACAGATGGTTCAAGCTCGATCCCATGGCCGGTATTGCGTACCGGGGTTGGATTCCCCAGCAATACCCATCCGTTGAAACCGATATTGCCAACTACTTCACCTGGATAGTGTCCCTGCAGGGGCGTTTTTTCAATCTGATCAGCCTGCGCAGGGGACATTACGAATCAAACGGCCTGAGCTCTCCAAGGCATCCGTATAAAGAAAACATTGCCCGCTACGGCAGCTACGGCGCCAAAGCGGCCTTTTTTCTGGCGGAGTTGGGCCTGCCCATCATGAAATCCTTTGAGCCGGTGATTCGCTACGAGACCCGGGCGTATCAGACCACCGCACGAGCCAAAAACAAAACCGGTGTGTGCATTGTGGATTTCGACAGCACCGCAGATGCGGAATGCACCCGTTATGAGCGCACATTGACGCTCAAGTCCGCATACGAAACCGCGGTCATCGGCGTCACCTACTATCCCTCGAAGAACCCGTCGCCCGTACTCGAAGACTACGGCGTCCAGAAGCCTTCCATTTTTCTTGGACTGGGCTATCTCTCCTATGTGAAACCGTACCAGGTGACCATCAACTCAGAGGTGCTGGAACAATTGCTGTTCACCGGTCGATTCTATGGCGGCGGGCTGGCATTCGGCACAAACCTGGGGGGCGGGGTCAATCGTCCGCGACTGGACATCTGGACCCAGTTCGGTCTGGGCGCAGCCAGACTCACCAGAGACATGACTCTCAACAAGGCGGCGCCCAATGATTGGGTCATCGGATACATTCAGGGAAATCTCACCTTCACATTTCCGTGGGCGCCCTTCGAGTTTGCCCCGACGGTGCTGATTGTGCCGTCCATCGAAGCCAGCGGCGCCACATTCTTTTTTATGGAAACCCGACGGCAGGAAGGCGAAGACTTCAGAATGCCCCTCATCAATTGGGACATTCTGTACTGTGCCCGATTGTCGCTGGTGGTCACCCTGTAACCGCACACATTTTTTCCTACAGATTCGCCGCCGGCCGCCGACTCCTGATATGTGACGCAGGAACGCGTCCCGTCGCCGCGATGACGGCGTATTCTCCATGGAAGGTGCCTGCCCATGATAGTTGGCGATTCAACGGTGCAACTGCAATCCCGCCATTCAAAGACCACAGTATCGCAGGAGGCCGAAACATTCAGGGCATGGATTGATGGCGCCGCATCACCTGACACCCAACCTGAAAAGCCCACGGATTCGGCTTCGTTTCAACAAATTGCAGACCGGGTGAAACTCAGTGCGGAAAGTCTGGAACTGGCCCATGGAAAAGCAACGGTGAAACAGATGCGCGGGGCGAACATGCCTGAACCCCACGTCCTGATGAACCGGTTGAAAAATTGCTCCCGGGGGAACTGCAATGACTCGACTGCGGCAAATGACGCCAATGACGCAGTGGTTGCGGACTCACAGCTGAATCTGATGAAGCAACTGGTGGAAATGCTGAGTGGCAAAAAAGTGCGGGTGTTCGACCCATCGGAATTGAACGCGGACATAGAAGGGCTGCCGGGGGGAGACAACCGCACAGACAACGTTGATGCCCGGCCCGCGCGCCAACCCGCGTCGAATCCAACCGATGGCGTTGATCGGGAAGGCTGGGGGGTTTCGTACGATTACCGCAAAACCACCGTGTCCGCAGAGCAGACCCGCTTCCAGGCCCAGGGCGTGGTGCACACCCGGGATGGCCGGGAAATTCAGTTTTCGTCGCTTTTGCAGATGGAAAGCGAACGCATCGAAGTCGAGTCATTCCAGCTGCGGGCGGGGGATGCACAGCTCACCGATCCGCTGGTACTCAACTTTGATGGCAACGCGGCGGAACTCACCGACGGGAAAATCGGGTTTGATCTGAACGGCGACGGGAGAGACGAGTCCATCTCCTTTGTGGCCAACGGCAGCGGATTCCTGGTGTACGATCGCAATCGCGATGGCATTGTCAACAACGGTACGGAACTGTTCGGACCCGCCACCGGAAACGGTTTTACCGAGCTGGCCACCCATGATGACGACGGCAACGGATGGATTGACGAAGGGGACGCGGTGTACAATGATCTGCGAATCTGGCAGGGCGATGTCACTATGCCATCGCTCACGGACCTGCGCAGCGCCAACGTGGGCGCCATCTATCTCGGTTCGGCCATCACGCCATCTGAAAACCGCGGCACCGACGGAACCCTCCTTGGTCAGGTCGCCGCCAGCGGTGTATTTCTGTTCGAATCCGGGCAGGCGGGCACCGTGCAACAGGTGGACCTGGTCAGTTGACAGACCCCCATATTTTTCTCAATTGTCACGATTTATGCATCCCATTGACATGATGTCCCTGCATCTGACATGGAAAGGATAAATCATGACCACCCGACATCTTGAAAAAATTCGAACCATTATCCGGGAAGCCACTGACCTGGATATTTCCTACGCGTATGACGATTTGGTATTTCCGGAACACTCGGCCTTTCTCATCCGGTTTGACGACAGTGATCCGGACCACTACTTCTTTTACTCCCACGAAGACATGATTCCCGGCGAAAAAGACAAACTGGTAGAAAATCTGAATGTGGCATGCCGGATGCATAAGTGCAGATTGACGCCCAGCGGGGCGTTTGCCCTGAAGCAGCGGGGCGCTGAAGTGGACATCCACTTTCTTTAAAAACTCTGGCGTGGGAAAATCCGCGTCATCACCCCGGGAGAAATTAATGGCTGAAAAACTCAACTGGAAAACATGGCTGACCCGTGCCGATCAATATCTGAACAGCGCGTCGCCGAAGGGCAAAAAGAGCAAATTCAACCCCAGCATCCGGTACAATCTGCTCTCGATGTCTCTTGAAAACTACATCATGGCCATTCTGGATTTCCACGGCACCATGCCCACCAATCACACATACACCGATTTGATTGACGGACTGGAAACCGTGATGACCGTTGATGAAAATCTCAAGCAACGCCTGTTGAAATACGAGAATATCCAGTCCATCTGCTCTCTGGAAAAATTTCACATCAAGCAACCCACCGAGTCTGAGCTGGAGGATTTGCGGAATGCCATTTTACAGATGGGCGCCCTTGCTCACGAAACATGTATGTCCGAGGCGGTGTAAATGAAACGGCACTCATTGCGTAAACATTCGTTTTTACAAACAGAAAGGTTATCATGGCGACCATTCAATTTTTTGAGAAACCCGGCTGTATCAACAATACCAAACAGAAAAAGCTGTTGACTCTGGCGGGCCACGTTGTGTTTGCAAGGAATCTGCTTACCCAACCGTGGACCAGAGACCAGCTTCTGGCATATTTCGGGGACATTCCGTTGCTCAAGTGGTTCAACCCCACCGCACCGGCCATTACCCGGGGCGGGTTCGATCCCCAGCGTCAGACGCCGGAATCCGCCATTGACGCCATGCTGAAAGATCCGTTGCTGATTCGACGTCCGCTCATCGAAATTTCAGGTGAAAAGATGGTGGGATTCGACCTGGAGGCCATCAACCGGATTGCGGCCATCGGCCCCACCGAAGACCCGGAACTGAACCAGCTCATGAATGAAAATCTGGTGGACTGCCCAAGGCGAGCCACCGGTACCCAGTGCGACTGACCCGATTCAAAAGAAACATTCCGGTCACTTCACTGCAAAACACACACAAAAATGTATCAAATTTCCGATGATTGATTTCGCGGGGATGAACCCCGCGGCTACATCAAAATATATTTCATTGCCCTGATGTTGCCGCGGGATGCCCCTCCCTCCGCGTCTACGGTCGTTTGCGAACGGGCTTGCCTTCGATGTAGCCTCGATATCCCATGGGGGCAAGTTGAAATCTGGGACCATCTTCCGGCGCCCACTCGTACCCGATTTGGCCTGGATCGTACCCGTTGATGACATCCCATATTGAGACGATTGCATCTTCAAAATCCCTGTCATCGAAGGGAGGCCCCTGAAACACCAGCATGGCGCACGCCGGCAGGGTTACCACCTCATAGCCTGCCGGAATATCTCCCGCATAATCCATTGCCACTTCCACCCCCTGCACATACACCGAACTCCCATCCGGACGATTTTCATCATCCCACCAGAGCCCCATGGGTTCGTGCAGTGATGGTTGAATCCGACCCAATACCTCATACACATCACACCCCACCTCCTCACAATATTCAAAATAATGATCGGCCTTTTTTCCGGGCAGGAAAATCACCTTCCGCTCCGGGCGTTCCACAATCTGTACAAATACCACTTCTTTTTTCTTTTCGGCTGTTTTGACGTCTGGCTCACACATGGTGCGCTGTCCTTTCTGTCTGCGTCTGTAAAATGCGGTTGCGGGTTCCGGCAAATACCGAAACGCAGACCAATTGATGTGTTGCATTCTGGAGGGGGGAACGCCAAACTGTCTGGCAAACGCTCTGGTGAATCCTTCATGGGAATCGAACACAAAATCGAACGCCACATCAATGATTCGCGACGGATTCTCATTCAGTCGATTCGCTGCAGCGGAGAGTCGCCGTTTGCGCAGGTATTCAAAGGGACTCTGGCCAGTAATCTCCTTGAATATCCGTGCGGCATAATACATGGAGTACGAGGCCGCCCGGGCCAGTTCATGCATGGAAACCGGCCGCTCCAGATGCTGCTCAATGTACGCCTGCATTCTTTCTACCGCTTTGCGTTTGTCCCAGATGGTTCCCATCCGCACCTCCTGAAGTCAAATGTAGCAACACATCGCCGACCATTCTTGACCGCGGTTGCGAAAATGTCACGGCAATAATTTTTCGGATAGAAACACCACGCGCAGTGTTTTTAAGGAACATCGAAACATCGCATCCACGCAATTCAGGAACTCCATTTTTGAACATGTCATTTTCGGTGATATCATTATTGACGTGCACGATGCGCGTATTGACGGAAAGGAAGACGAAATGCGATCTGCTTTTTTTACGTTACTCTGGCTACTCACCATGGCCTGCTCGGATGACAACGGCAGCGGTGGAAATCGTACTACCGACACGGATATCAATGCGGACTCGGATACTGAGTCCGATTCTGAATCTGAATCTGAGTCCGATTCTGAGTCTGAGTCTGAGTCCGATTCTGAGTCTGAGTCTGAGTCTGAATCTGAGTCTGAGTCTGAATCTGAATCTGAATCTGAATCTGAATCTGAGTCCGATTCTGAGTCTGAGTCTGAGTCTGAGTCTGAGTCTGATGCCCAAATCACACCGTTTATCGTTGTGGACCAGTTCGGATATCGCACAGATGGTGAAAAAATTGCGGTCATCAGAGATCCGCAGACCGGATTTGACGCAGATGCTTCATTTTCCCCGGGCGCCAATTACGCGCTGGTGAATGTGGCCAGCGGCGAGCAGGTGTTCGGTGCTCCACCGGCCCCATGGAACGGTGGCGCAACGGATGAGTCGTCGGGAGATGCCGCATGGTGGTTTGATTTTTCAAGTATGACCGACAGCGGTGAATATTACGTACTCGACCCGGACAACGGCGTTCGCTCCGCTTCGTTTGAGATTGGCGCCAATCCGTACCGGGAGGTGTTGAAACAGGCCATGCGCACCTTCTTTTATCAGCGCGCCAATTTTGCAAAGGAAGTTCCGTATGCGGATGCCCCCTGGGTGGATGGCGCCAGCCACGTGGGACCGCTGCAGGATGCCAATTGCCGCGTGTACAACGACCCGGACAACGAGGCCACAGAGCGGGATTTGACCGGCGGCTGGTATGACGCAGGGGATTACAACAAATACACCGCCTGGACCGCCAGCTATGTGGTGGGATTGCTGCGGGCCTTTGAAGAAAACCCCGCAGCGTTTGGCGATGATTTTGACATTCCCGAGTCGGGAAACGGCATTCCGGATATTCTCGATGAAGTGAAATGGGGCATGGATCACCTGAGACGCATGCAGAACGACGATGGTTCGGTACTGAGCGTGGTAGGCCTCGGCGGGGGCAGTCCACCATCGTCAGTGACGGATCCGAGCTATTACGGCACGGCGAGTACGTCGTCCACGTTGTCCGCAGCGGGAGCCTATGCCTACGGCGCCAAAGTGTTTGCCCTGGATGACAGTTGGGGATTCGGCGCCTATGCCAGCGACCTGTCCGCCAGGGCCGAGTCCGCATGGCAGTGGGCAACCGACAATCCGGAGGTTCTGTTCTACAACAACAGCAGTGATTACGGCACTCAGGGGCTGGCGGCCGGGCAACAGGAAACCGATGACTATGGCCGGCTGACCCGAAAAATCGCCGCGGCCATTTACCTGTTTGAAGTGACCGGCGACACGGATTATCGCGATTTTGTGGACGCCAACTACGAGAGCGTGAACATGATGGAGTGGGCCTATGTTTTTCCGTATCAGGAAGCCAATCAGGATATGCTGCTGTATTACAGCCAACTTCCCGGTGCGACCGCTGCGGTGGCGGAAGCGATTCGGTCCGTGTATTCCACTGGCCTCGCCGGGGGCGACAATATGCCTTCATATACCGACAACCTGGACCCCTATGGCGCATACATTGACAGCTACACCTGGGGCAGCAACAGCACCAGGGCCTATCAGGGTCTCATCTTTATAGCCAATGTCACCTATGGACTGGACGCCAGCCTGGACGCCGACGCTCTGACTGCCGGTGAGCGGTACATTCATTACATTCACGGCGTGAACCCTCTGGGACTGGTGTATTTGTCGAACATGTATGACTATGGCGCGGAAAAAAGCGTCAATGAGTTTTATCATTCCTGGTTTGGCGACGGCAGTCCGGACTGGGACAGGGTGGGCGAATCCACCTCTGGACCCGCCCCCGGATTCCTCACCGGCGGACCGAATCCCGGCTATAGCTGGGACGCCTGCTGTGACACCAATTCATGCGGGTCCGCCGAGAACAATGCCATCTGCACATCGATTTCCATTGAACCACCCCTGAATCAGCCGCCGCAGAAATCCTACCTGGACTTCAACACATCCTGGCCCCTGAACTCCTGGTCGGTCACCGAAAACTCCTGTGGGTACCAGACCGCCTATGTGCGCCTGCTGTCCAAATTTGTAATCTGATCGGATTGCTGCTGCCGCGTAGCGGAATCGTCCGACGGAACGGAACGTGTTCAGTTGGCGGGAACGGCGCCCACTATCTGCACCTCATAGTTCAGGCCTTTGCTGGCGGGATCGGATGTTTCTGTGGCGCCAATTTCCTGGGGATTGTACATGTACAGCGTATCCGGCGTGTTTGCCACCACCAGGGATGCTTCTTCGTCGGATTCCACCGTCGCGCTGCCTTCTCCCCCGGGCAAAACCACATATCGGACACTCCCGTCGGCAGTCAGGATGGAGAGGGTGGCGGTAAAATTGCTTTCCGGCAGACCGTTGCCCAGGTTGACCACCGTTACTTCCACCAGACCATCGCCAGTGATTTCCAGGGGAATGATATTGGCACCGCCATACATGGGTTTGCGCTCCGCCCGCACCTGCCAGGTACCGTTGCCTTCGGCAGTGAGACTGTTGAAATCAAGTCGATTCCGGGCATTGAAAAACGCGTCCTGCGCCTGTGGGTGATCAATATCGAGATAGGCCATTCTGGCCCAGTACCGGCCGAGAATGGTCTGCACACGCACCGGTTCGGCCAGGCGGCTCAGCACGTGCAGCGGCGTCTCATTGTTGCCCAGGTGATTGCGGAACATCTCGGGAAGCACCATTTGACCAAGGCCGGGGTAATCGTCGGGATTGTTGGTCAGATAGGTGAGAAACGGCCAGGCCTGGTAGTAATTCCGGTTCATGCAGATGGCCCAGTGGGAATTGCTGATGGTGGCGTTCAAATCGATGATGGAACCGCCCGAAGCGATGCCGTGATCTGTCCGTGCCTGTTCGCACAAAGGTGAGGTCACAAAGGTATCCGCCACAAAATTGGCCACGGATTCCCACCAGAAACCGGTGTTGGTCTGGTCGACCCATCCTTCTTCGGTGAGGGTGAGCGCATGACCGAATTCATGGACCGTGACCTCGGGAATACCCACCTGGCTCGGCAGTACCTCGATGAATGCCAGACCGGCGCCGGCATCGTATTGCATAACGCCGGCAGCGCCGCCCACGTCGGACAACACATAGATGTTGAACTTATTGTACACATTGTCGTCGGTTACGATGGAGAGCCCGGGGGAGCGCCAGCACCATTCCTCGACAAAGCACTGGTGGGCCGCTTCCATGAAATTCAGCACCGCGTCCGGATTGGGGGCATCGAAAACCACGAAGTGATCGGACTCCTGGTAATTGGTGCCGCCGTGCCCGATGGAAGTGTTGGTCATAAACGCACTGGCATCCGGCAGCTCACACACCGGCAGCGCTTCGGTGTCGGTGTCGCTGTCCGTGTCCGAATCCGTGTCTGAATCCGAATCCGTGTCTGAATCCGTGTCCGAATCGGAATCCGTGTCTGTGTCCGTGTCCGAATTGGAATCCGTGTCTGTGTCTGTGTCCGAATCGGAATCCGTGTCTGTGTCCGTGTCCGAATCGGAATCCGTGTCTGTGTCTGTGTCCGAATCGGAATCCGTGTCTGTGTCTGTGTCTGTGTCCGAATCGGAATCCGTGTCTGTGTCCGTGTCTGTGTCCGAATCGGAATCCGTGTCTGTGTCTGTGTCTGTGTCCGAATCGGTGTCGGTATCGATATCCCCGCTGCCATCAGAAGAGCCTTCCCCGGATGAACACGCGAAATTCAGGCCCATCGCAAGAGTTCCGAATATCAGCGCCAATCGTTTCAATGCCGGGAATGACTCCCAGAATCGATGTTGCATAATGTACCTCCGGTGGGACGTATCGTCCGTGATTCCAACATAGTAGACGAAAACGTGATAGAAGGTGGCTCAAAAATCATTCAACCCGCCCCCACAGGTCGCCATCCGTTCAAAACCGCGCCGACCCGGCGGAAAAACCGCCCGGAAAATGACAGCGACACCACTGAATGATGTTCTTTGATGAGACCGGTTTCCAACATTTGCATGGGAGGAGATATTTTATGAACAGAACAAAATGGGCGATCCGCTTTGGCACCATTCTGCTGATTTTTACGACTACGGCTCACGCCCAGATAACCCATCGCTTTCTCGCCGCCGACGAAGGGGGCCAGCAGGTACTGCTGGTGGATGAGAATGACCCCGACGCCTTCTGGGCCACCGCCACGCCGGGCAACAATCGGGATTTACAACTCATCGGTGACAATCGGGTGCTGGTGAGCCGGCAAACCGGCGGATACTTTGAGCTCAATATTGAAACCGGCGAAATCGTTGAGGAAGTGTCCCTGCCGATAGGCGGCACCCAGACCGTGCGGCGGCTGGCCAATGGCAACACGGTGGTGGCCGGCGACAATCTGAACGGCGGACAGGGAACCACGATGCTGGAGCTGGACCCGGCGCACAATGTGGTGCGCAGTGTGTCGATTCCCCAAACGGCTTCCACCCGTATTGTCCGCCGAACCGCGGCCGATGAGTTTCTGTTCGGATATGACCGTCGATTTCTGCGGGTCGACTGGGATGGCAATGTTCTGCAGGATTTCACCATTGACATCGAAGGGGACTACGGGCCGTACATGACCGTGCAGCTCATCAACGGTAATACCCTTACCTCGTGCGGATACTACGGTGCGCTCCAGGAATACGCGCCGGATGGTACGCTGGTAAATACCATTGGCGGTCCGAATCAACCCGGCGCCGCAGAAATCAACCCGAATTTCTACGGGGGTTTTCAGGTGCTGGAAAACGGGAATATGGTGGTGACCAACTGGCAGGGCCATGGGGAGGGACACGGCAGTGAAGGCACACAGCTTCTTGAATACTCACCGGAAGGGGAAGTGGTGTGGACATGGAAAGACAGCGAGAATCCGCCGCGCTTTTCGTCCCTGCATGGCGTGATTGTCCTCGATGGCCTGGATACCACCGTTCTGCACGACGATGTGAACGGTGTGCTGGCGCCCATTGCCGGATGTACCGATACCGATGCAACCAATTACAGTCCGTATGTCACCGAGGATGACGGATCGTGCGAAGCGGAGATTGATACCGAATCGGACACAGACAGCGACACGGGCGACGATACCGAATCGGATTCCACCACAGGGGCAGATGGAGACACGGACACCGATTCGGACACCGACACAGACTCGGATTCGGACGCCGATTCTGATTCCGACAGCGATTCCGATTCGGACACGGACACAGACACCGACACGGATTCCGATTCGGACAGTGACAGTGACTCCGACTCGGATTCCGACTCGGACTCTGATACCGACAGCGACTCTGATTCCGATGCGGATTCTGATGAAAATGGAGACAGCGGCGGGTGCAGTTGCGCAACGGTTGGCAACCCATCCGGCAACGGATCGGGGATTGTCAGACTGCTGTTTGCGCTTGTGACGGGTGAGAAAAAATAAGCCGGAAGCCGCATCCAAAAGGTACCTGCAATCATGACCTGCAGCTTTTTTTCATGGCGTTCACCGCTCGCCACAAATTGGCGTGCGCCCACTGCAATGGCGCATGGTCATTGGGAACATACCGACCGTTTTCAAGAAAGTACGCCTCTGGAATCACCAGTCGGCCGTCACCGGTTTCCACCATCTGCGTCAGGGCTCTGTTCAGATACGCTGTTTGATTCTCCAGATACAGAGGCCGTTTCTCCTGTTGATATTTCCTGCCGAAGTACATGGAAATGACGCTGTCAAAAATGCACCACTGGGCTTCTTTTCCTTTCACTGCATACGTGTCGCGCTTTATCAGACTGGTGCTGAAATCCGTGGTCCGCACTTCCGGCGGCACCTTCCGGTAATCGGGTCCCCAGTACGAATCCAGCAAATATCGACGAATGCCCAAATCGCCTTTGAGATGTTCGGTCACATTCTTCACAATCTCTCCTGCCAGCGGTTCGGATACCACCTCAAACGGATCCAGCAGAAAGAGCAATGCCCCATCATACTCTCTGAATTTCCGCGGATGATGCTGGCGACACTCAATGGGAAGTATTTGAGTCAACGCCCTCTGACCATGCAGACACAGAGATTCAACCGTGGACAGGTTGTCGTGGACAGCCATTGTATTCCCGGTTGAATATGTACGAAGCACGTTGCAATACTGGGTCAAACCGGCCACCACTACCCCGATGCTGGACGCCGAAATCTTTCGCTGTTCTTCCCAGTGGCCACTGTCCTCATCCTGCCAGAACGAAATCGCTTCTAAATATCGGGTCATCAGCCACAAAAGAGGGGCGTACCGTTCAACCCATTTCCGCGCAGCGGTTTTATCGGGCTCATTTACAATAACTTTACAAAGCAACCACATGAACGCCCCCAGCGCATCGTTCTGGGCATGGGGCCATTTTTCGGCAATTGCCGAAACGGTCTCACCATTAAAACGGATGTGCGGGCGATTCATGGGCATCATTGCAGACTTCCGTCCTTCAATCACATCTGTGAACCATTCGAGATGTTTCAGATAAAAATCCGCAATGGTCGCCACACATCGCCTGGCCATCGGTTCTTCACCACCCACCAGATGAGCGTATGCGATATGAACGTTGTCCCGCACCCACGCCGCACGATACCCGCTGGTTTCTTCTGCGGCGCTCCCCTTTCCCACCGCCGGAAACACTCCGCTCGAAAACCCATTGAACTGAAACACCCCTCTCTCATGGAGAACCCCCAGCAATCTCTGAATATCCGCCAGGGTATATCCATCTTTCAGAAATTCCCCCAAATTCCCCGTTGCCTGATTCGTCATCATCGTCTCCCGGTCGCGTTTTCCCGTTTTAAGATCGTACTGCGCTATATATATATCATTCTGAATCTGTTTCACCATGGTTAGAATAATGCTATGACCCCCAATTGCAGTGGCCGAAGTGCCAGTGCCGGGCAGCTCCCATTACGCAGACGCTTGAAATACAGAGAGGACAGAATGGATATTCGATTGAAAGGTGAAATCTCGCTGGAGCTGGATAACGGCTTCACCATCAGTCATCGAATCATGGAGTTGCTCATGGTCGTTGAAAAGACGGGGTCCCTGAATCGGGCCGCAAAACAGCTGGGGGTGTCGTACTCCCATTCGTGGAACATTCTGCATCGGTTGAACTGTCAATTACAGCAACCCATTGTGGTCACCCAACGGGGTGGAAAAGGCGGCGGCATTGCCCATCTGACCACCGCGGGCAAATCGCTGCTTGATAAATACATCACCATTCGCAATACCTTTTTTGAGATTCTCGACGGATATCACTTTTCAATCGATGATATTCAGGTCGCAGAAATCGAGCCCCCGGCAAAGAAACAGAATCAGAAGTAGAGCTGCAGCTGACTGACAAACAGCGTATCTGTCAGGGCGGGCTGGGCGTTGCGGTGAACCGGAGGGGTATGGCGAACGGTGATGTCGTTTTCCCATTTGAACCGATGTCCCGGGAAGAAATGCAGCACGAGGCCACCGGTGAATTCCTGTTCAAAATCATCCTTGACGTGACGTGCATGGGAAAAGCCATATCGCAGAACCGGTTCCACCTTATTCTGAATCAGATACCCGGCCTGCACATGGCCCCCAAACCGCGCCAGCTCAAACTCATCGCCGATATTCTTTTCTGCATTGGCCGTAAAATACACCCCACCACTGGCACTCAGCCCATACACCTTGACTGCGGCATCCCCGCCCAGATAATGCACCGTTCGGTTGTTGTCGTCATGATCAAACTCCGTGGAGCCGTTGATGCCCACCCCATATCGGAATCCACCGCCCTCGAAATCCGTCTCCGCATATCCGGAGATTCCGTTGTTGTACCCCAGACGCGCAGTGATATTGGGAGAGAAGTCCCCATCGGCTCCCTTTGTGCCATTGAACACCCCGATGGCCCATTCCAGACCGCGGACACCGGTGTAACAGTTGGAAAGCTCAACGCCGATATCGCTGCCGGTGCCTGCCATTCCAGGAGGGTCATCGATGAACTGGCGTTTCACCGATGAGGTTAAATATCCCCGACCGAACGGCCGCTTGAACAGACCGGATTTGACCACCAGCTTCTTAGGAATGAACTGCCACGCCACCCACGCGTAAATCAGTTTACTGTTGGGAAAGTTGTAAAACAGATTGTACTTCAGCTGCCTGCTGAATACGTGCCCGGACAGTTGCAGTCGGGCAAACGGCACCGTGAAAGAAGCGTGATACGTTCGACTGGTAACCGGCGTTGTCCCCGCTGCATTCTCCACAGATTCATCGCCCTGGAGATTGAAGCGCGTCTTCGTCATTCCGTCAATGGTCAGATGAAACAGAGATTGATTGTCCGTAATATAAACCCCCCGATCGTATCCGACCATTTCGGATGGAGCGTGCAGCGGGGAAGCGCCTTTGAGTTGTAAATCCGCATTGGAACCACCGGGCTGTGGCGTCTGTGAATGAGCGACGGTTGTTCCAATCAAAACGAGATGAAAAATGAAAATGCACCTATAAATTCTGTGACCCATAACCTGGCCTCCGCAATGTTGAGAGTTTGTGTTCACAGGAACGACGAGAAAGCAGCGTCGGCTCCAATCACCGTTATACTCCAAGCATATAACGTGCCAGATGACAGATACGACGTTACCTGGGGAACCGTCTGCACTGTCACCAGGCGGGCTTTCACCTGGTCGAAAATATTCAACCGCTTCAGCACCTCAGCGGCCGCCCTGCCGTAGATGGCCTTTTTCGCATCGGGGACAACAATCCGCCCGTTGCCGGATTGCGCCAGCTCTTCCGCGTTTTCAACAGCCGCATTCCGCGCCACCGCCAGAATCAGCTTTCCTGTACCCGTCGGTATTTTCTCCGTGAACCCGATGCCTGACTGGTTCAGAAACCTCCCATCGCCAATGACTACCGAAACTTTGCCACTGGTTTTCACCTGGGTGGTCACCTGACGCATATTGCCGTAGATGCAGTTCACCCGGATGCGGGTTCTGGATTCGAAAATCGACTTTAATTCATCCACGGGCTTTCGGTAGCCCGCGCCGCTGGCAACGTAGATTTCGGCCGGTACCGTTGAAGACATTGCCGACGGCTCACCCGTTGACTGCGTTGATTCCGGATTGCAGGCGAACAACAGGAAAATGGCAGATATCACTGTACAAGTTGAAAATAACCAGACTGACATTACGGCACTCATTTGAGAAAAAAATGGATCGCGGCCTGGTATGCCCAGGCACTTTTCGTTATTCCATGAGCATACAACGTGCCATCCCCAAAAGGGGGAGACGTTGATCAGATATACCCAGAGCACAGGAGAAACAGGTCGAACTCTCAGTCGGGCAAATATCCGGAATGTACATTCATGAACCACGACAGTCGGGACGGATGGGGTTCAGTCGCAGTAACTGCTGATGTTTTCTGGAATATTCCGAAATGTTGTGTCCCATGGATAAAACTACCAGAATGTACCGCGCAACGCACACCGGCCGATTCCGGCAATAGAGAACATAACTGTTTGAATTGAAGAAATAATTTCTACTGCATCACCCAAAAGAACAATCAGCGACAGCATGGTACGTTATCTGCAAAAAGAATAACGAGTGCGGAACGACCGCTTGACGATGTTCAGTCTGTCTGAAAGGATTGAGGAGAACTTTATTATGAAACGAATCGTGTACAACATCTCTCGACACTTCATTTTCATCACCGCGATGATGGGTATTTTATCGGCCTGCAAATCCGGACCGGTTACCGGAGCCCCGGCGGTTCCGGAAAACGCGTCTGACCCATCCGGCAGCAAAACCGAGGCAGCTCTTCCCCCTGCGCCGGAAGAACTGATGGTATTTGCGGCTGCCAGTCTCACCGATGTGATGACCGACATTGCGGCAGCGTTTGGACAGAAAACCCATATCCGGGTGTTGCTGAATCTGGCTTCCAGCGGGACCCTCGCCAGACAGATGGAGCTGGGAAACCAGCCGGATGTATTCGTTTCAGCCAGCAAAGAATGGGCGGATTACGTGGCGGAAAAAGGGTTTACCCGGAAAAAATGGACTCAGACCGTGGCGCGCAATGAACTGGTGCTGGTGGCGCCCGTTGACAGTTCGTTGAGTCCGGTGAAGATTGACGCGAACCTGAATTTTCCGTCCCTTTCTGGCGATGAGCGGCTGTCGCTGGGTGATCCGGCCCACGTGCCGGCCGGCAAATACGCCAGAGAAGCGCTGAATCATTTCGGATGGTACGCCCCCATGAAAGACAAACTGCTACCTGCCAAAGACGTGCGTTCCGCGCTGATGGTAGTTGAACTGGGAGAAGCACCGGTGGGCGTCGTTTATCGCACCGATGCGGAAAAATCATCGAAAGTAAAAATTCTGGGCGTGTTTCCGGAGGCGTCGCACAAACCCATTCAGTATGTGGCAACGGTGTGCAGCCGGCACCGTGAAGCGGTGGACCTGTTTCATTTTCTGACCTCGCCGGAAGCAGTGGGTATATGGAAAAAATATGGATTTCGAAACTGAACATGATTGAATGGTAACCGACGCGTCCGGATCATCAGAATTGACAAAGTTCTCCTTTCCAACTACTCCTCTCAACATCGGAAAAGCTGAAAGAAAACCATCCGAAAGGTGTGCAAAAACCCATGTTTACCAAACTGAAACAATTTCTGATGCGATATCCATGGATGAATCGCCTGTTCGAGTGGGGGCAACAGACGGCTGACGGTCCGGCGCCGATGCCGACGGTAAAAGTCAGCGGCGTGGCCGGCGCCATCCTTTTTTTCTGCGCCATGCTGCTCCTGCAGGGAAGAAACTTTGAAAAGCTGTACGACAGCAGCCAGCACGACCTTCGCGCCTATCTGGCCTGTGCCCATAACATTGTGGCCGGGCGCCACATGTACACCACCCATCATCAGGCCATTCCCGAAGACCCCACCCTGACCAGCGATGTCCCCAAATACCTGTACCCGCCGCTGCTGGGCATGCTCATGATTCCCACAACGGTTTTTTCGTACGACACGTTCAAACACATCTGGTTTTTCCTGAATTTCTTTTTCCTGTTTCACGGCATTTTCCTGGCGGTCACCCTGCTGCCCTTCGGCCGTTTTCGAAGTACCGCATTCTTTCTGGTCAGCGCCGTTTTCGTCGGTTCAGACATCCTGCCGTGGCTGCTGCGCACCGCACAGGCGGATGGGTTTGTCATCTGGATGTCCACGGTGTCCCTGTGGCTGTTTCATCGCCAGAAATGGCTGGCCAGTGCCATCCTCATCTCGGCGGCCGCCTGGATTAAAGTGACGCCGGGACTCTTTTTTGTGTACATGATCACCCGGGGGAATCTGCGCTTCACCCTGTGGGCTGTGGCCAGCGGACTGGTGCTGGGGCTTATTCAATTCGGAGCGTTTCCCGAGGAGTTCCGTTATTTTTTCACGGACACCATCTCCAATGAAATGCCCAATCCCATGCAACCGCCGGTGATGCAATCTCTGTGGTCGCTCGCGAAGATTCTGGTGGTCCCGTGGCGAGGTCGACTGGTTTTTGACGCGCCGGAGCAGTTTGAATCCCTGCTGCTGTGGATGAAAATCGGGGTGGCCGCTTTCACCGGCGCGGTGCTGCTGCGAAAGCGGACCAGTGCGGACGACCTGCTGCTGGGCTTTGCTGTCTGTTGCAGCGCATCCCTGCTCATTACCGACATCTCGTGGATTATGCGCTTCATCTGGAGCTTCATTTCCACCGCTGCCCTGCTCTTTGTGGCCACCACCGCCCAACGATGGTGGACAAAGGCCCTGTTTGTACCGCTCTGTGTATTCGCCATGTTGCTCAATATGGGCATGGTCTGGAAAGGAGCCTTTGCCCCCCTCACCGAATGGAGAGCCATTTTCATCGTCGGCCCTGCTCTGCACGCCCTGTTTTGCACGGTTTTTCTCGGCACCCTGTGTATGATAAAAAGCGAATGGATTTGGCCCATTCAAAAAGGAGTGGCGTTTGTCAGAACGACAACGGCACGGCTGAACAAATCATAGGATTCCTTCTCTTTAATAGCCACAATCCGATACCAGACGCACTTCGTCAAATACTCCTGACTCACAACACTCCAGGCCAACCGATGCCGCAACAGCTGAGGGGGTATTCGTCGGATTATTCCCGTCCCACCACTCGCACCCGCCAGAGCAACTGCATTTATGGTAACCGTTACATGTAGAAGGTACACACACCCACTCAGATGTGCAGACACCGCTGTTACAATCACAGGAGTCGCGGCAGGTACAGAATCCGTATTCGCTGCAAGTCTGCCCTGGTGCGCAGTTATCGAGATTTTCGGGTGTACACGTAATTTCATCCTCTTCGGCATCGAGCATCCAACATTCCATTGCTTGTTCGTTCGACGCACAGCAATCGCGATCTGTTCCACCAAACAATGTCAGTGTGGATAAACCGGCGTAAATCGTCACACCACATTCATCGATGCCCATATGGGGGATTGAGTCGGTCTCCCACTCCGGAAACTCCGCCCCCGTGTCCGTGCTCATATCCGTCCACATATCTTCGTCGGTCTCCGTGTCCGGATGGTCCTCCCCCGAGCCCGTACCCATATCCGTCCACATCTCCTCGTCGGTCTCCGTGTCCGGCAAAATCTCCCCTGACTCCGTCCCCAGTTCGCCCCCGGTCTCCTCGCCCTCATCTCCGTCTCCAATCACATCTTTGGTGGTCCAGTCTTCAATCGCGTCACAGCCCACACATATCAATGCCGTCAAACAGGTCAACATCGCCATTATTTTCATCTCAAACCCCCTTCACAGGTTCAAAGCAGTTCATTCTGCATTTGCTCCCATTGGCACTTCAACCGGGAAGTGTGGCCCAGGAAATAATTTATTTTTTTTTATGGGCCACATTGACGCTGCTCTGGTCCATATTCATACCATGCGGTCCAGACATTCCAAAATCGCCCACACCGGCACCCATCTCCAGTACAGCGACGAGGAACTCGTTCAGCGGGCGCTGGATGACGACCGCTGGGCCAAGGAGTCTCTCTATCGCGCTCATGTGGATGCCATCTACACCTACTGTCTGCGCATGCTCCGCGCCACATCCGACACCGAGGACGTCGTGCAGGAAACCTTCATCCAGGCGTTCTCGGACCTGCACACCCTCCGGGATCCGCAAAAATTCAAACCCTGGCTCATGCGCATCGCCTTTCATCGAATGCAGCGCTTATTCCGAAAAAGAAAATATCGCAGACTCTTCTTTTTCACCCATCGCAACGAAACGCCACTCGAAGAGCAGGCGGCCACAGACGCCACTCAGGAACAGCGTACCGAACTGGCGCTGCTGGATGGCGCGTTCATGCAACTGTCCCCCGAGGAACGCGCCTGCTGGATTCTGCGGTACTTCGAAAACTATCAAATCAGAGAAATCGTTAGAGTAACCGGGCTTTCCCGAAATACCGTCAAGCGGCGAATCGCCAGCGCCAAATTGACGGTAGACCTTCATTTTGGAGGGAAGTTTGATGAATAGAGCCAAAGCAATCCAGAAAGCGCTGATTCAGCGACCCGATGAAGCCACCGTCAACCGGATGTGGCATGCCATCGAAGGCCACCAATATGCATCTGAAGCCCGCATCAAAAGAAGATCGCCCTGGATACTGGCCGCTGCCGCCGCGCTGCTGGCCACCGTCATCGCCGTATTCCTGTGGGATCGTCCCCAGCCATCCGCACTGATGCTCACCCACAATGAGGCACTGCCCGAAAACGTCGTCACCCACGCCCACGCCCGCTTTGAATTCGTGGATGGGTCCACCATCGAAACCCCGGCCCGCACCCGATTCGATGTGCTGGTAAACGGAACGCGCGCCATCGAATTTGCCCTGCGCCAAGGAAAAATGTCCTTTCAGGTCACCCCGGGGGGGCATCGCCGCTGGACCGTGCACTGTGGCGATGTGGATGTGGTGGTGGTGGGTACCATCTTCGATATCACCCGAACGGCAAATCACATCACCGTGCACGTGCACCGGGGCAAGGTCTTCGTAAAGGGCCCCCGGGTCCCGGACGGCGTGCAGAATCTGACGGCCCACATGTCCCTGCGCATTCCCGCCGGCAATGTCCCGGACGGGGGTATTGCAAAAGGGAAACATGCACCATTCCCAATACGGGACGAAATCCCCCTGGCCCCCCTTGAGGGTGTTGCAAACGGAAATTCTGGGCGTTCACCAGATGTGACAACATCCCCCCAGCCCCTTCGTCGTGGGGGAGCCAGCTCAATTTCCCCCCTTTTGAAAGGAGAAAGGGGGATGTCGACAAAACTTTCTACCCCCTCATCCGCTGAAAAAGGAACGACAGCGACCTCTCCCTCAGAAAAAAGGGGTCTGGGAGATTTTCAAACGCCCCTTTCCCCCCCTTCCATTGCGGAGAAACGCAGTACAGGAAACAGGCCGGATGCCCCAACAGCCCAGGAAAAAGACTGGAAAACCCTGGCCCGGGCGGGCAATTTCGAAGGCGCCTTTCACGCCCTCCCCGGCGCCACTTTCCCCAACCTTACCAGCGGCAGCTGGACTGCGGCAGATCTCTTTCTGCTTTCAGATGTAGCCCGCATCACCGGACATCCCCGGCAAGCCAGCATGGCCCTCGAAGAACTCATCCGACGCTATCCCCATACCCCCCGCGCCGGACTGGCGGCCTACACCCTGGCGCGCGTGACGGCGGAATCCCTCGGCCAACCCGCAAAGGGCGCCCACTACTACGAACAGGCGCTGACCCTCGGCATATCAAAGGTATTGCGCGAAACCGCTCTTATCCGACTGATTGACACCTACCGGGGCAAACTGCCCGAAAAGTGCCGCAAGTACGAAAACATTTATCTTGCCGAATTTCCGGACGGCAGGTATGCCATCCCCATCAAACAATCACGAACCGGGGCAACACCATAACCGATGCCAATATCAAATCTGTTCGGCGCTATATTGAGTCTGATGCTGTCTCAGACCACCTTCCACACCAATCACTGTCAGGCGGACTGGCTGGACCCAAAAAGTTTCAACACCATTACAGCCGCTGAGCTCGCAGAATCACCATCTCTTCCAGTACCCCAATCGATAACCGTGCAGATTTCGTGCACCGGCAACCATGCAACCGTGGTGGTGAGTGAAACCGCCTCCCCCCAAAGGCGCCCGACCCTGCGACGCCACATTTCGCTCGCCGACACCCCCGATGCCACGCGCACCCGAACCCTCGCGCTGGCGGCTTCGGATGCGGTCCGCGACTTTGCCGCAGGCAACGCTGCGACATCGTCCCGTGCAGCACCCACTCCCCAAACGGACGCTTCCAATTCAGCCCCCCCCAATTCCCTGCACCGATTCCGGGAGGCCCGCCGCATCTCGGTCACTGCATCGGGATTCACCTCATTTCCGCACCCCCACGCAGCGCCCCTCCTGGCCGCGGATCTCTCGCCGGGACGATGGCGTCTGGGGCTGGTGGCAGCGGGCACTCGATTTCGCACCGACACCGGCAAAGTGTACACCGGCATCACGGCGCTCCATCTGGGCTATGCCATCTGGGGATTCACCACCCGTGCGCAGCATATCGGTGAAGTCGCACTGGGCGCATGGACCGGCGTGGTGCATGCCCGGGGACTGGCCCTCTCCCCAAGTACCGGCGAGGAACACACCCAGCCCATGGGGGCGCTGCACGCAACTTTCACGTACAACCTCCGTCCGTTCAACCGGGTTTCCATTGGATTTCAGCTTTCCAGCGGCTGGATACTGGGCATGCAACTGCGCGTCAGCGGTGACATCATCGGCGGTTTCAACGGCTTCTTCGCCACCGCCGGGCTTGGCGTGCAGTTTCGGAAAAGACATTGACCCCTTCTTCTGTTGCAGTGAACCGAATTCCGTAGCGACCACGAATGGTTTTATTATCTCAACTTCATATATAATTCTGTTCAGATATTCTCTTCATGGTGTATGCAGTGCGTTCCACCTGAATTTCGGGACGTATCGTATTTCCATTGTGACCCTGTAAAAAATTCTTCCATTTCCTTTTTTGTTTTTCATCACCCGGCAAATGATGGATAATCGAGGCACAGTCATCATCAGAAGTGAAACATCCGCCTGTCTGTACGGCGGAACCTGCTCACCATCCACAAGGAGGCGCTCAAATGGCAACTGACAGTAGCATTCCCGGTATTGAAGATGATACCAGGCCAAACGCCGGCAGAGTCTACGATTATTTTCTCGGAGGAAATCACAACTTCGATGTCGACCGGGAAGTGGCGGCAAAACTGCTACAGGGTTATCCGATTCTTCCCAAAAAATTGAAAATGCCGGATGAGGAATTTACCCAGTTTATCGACTTCGCCTCCGGACTTCCGGTTCAGGATCACATCCGTCAGATTGTGACGCCTGGAACAAAAGTCATCTATTCTGACAAAGATGACTATGACCAGATTGATGGCCCTTTCGACGGCGCCTTTTTTGAAAGGTAGATGGCATCTTCATGACACAGTCAAACCTCATTCTGGATGCACGGGAACTCAGCAGCGTTACAAGCATTGTTACCGTGTTCGAATCAGCGCGCACTGAGCTGTCAGATCTCCTGAACAATATATACATGAGCCACATCTTTGAAAATTCCCATACGCTTCACCCCGCCCAGCTGGCGAACTACGGTGCAGAAGAGACCGACAGTATCATCGCTTTCCTGAAGGACAGAGAAACCGCACGAATAAAGCGGACGGGCGCCGAACACGCCAGCGCCGGGTTGGGATTCGCTTCAATTGCCGGAATCCGCACCTTTCTGAATCAGTTTATTCTGGAGAAAATGCACGACACACTCGCCACACAGCTGCCGACAGCACTGAAGCTGACGGATACCTATTTTACCAATTACATCCAGGGGTATCTGGATGAGTCCCAGAAACAGTTGCTTATTCAGCAAAAGGAATTGCGCCAGGCATTGTCCACTGCACTCACAGACCAGCGCCGCGAGCTGCTCATCCAGAAACACGCGCTGAAGACCTCCATTAATTCCATCATGTTCACCGATCTGGAAGGCCGGGTGACATATGTGAATCCGGCATTTCTTACCCTCTGGCAATACGGGAACGTCAGAGAGGTGCTGGGCATGCCCAGTTCTCAACTGGCAAGCGGTGATGCATTCAACGAAGTGTTTGATTCATTATCCCAAAAATCGAGCTGGCGCGGTGAACTGAAAGCGAAACGAAAAGACAACTCACAGTTTGATGTGGAAATGTTCGCTTCACTCATCAGAGATGAGAATGACACCGTAATTGGAAACATGGCTTCCTTCGTGGATATGACCGACAGGAATCGCCTGGAGGCCCAATCCCGGCAATCTCACAAAATGGAAGCGCTGGGTCAACTGGCGGGGAGCATTGCGCACGATTTCAACAACATCCTGACCATCATGCGCGGTTATCTGCATGTCATCGCCATGGATGCCGATACCGAATCTCAGCTCTACAGGGATATCGTACAGGTCCGGACAGCGGTGGACAGAGGTGTGGGCATCACCAAACAACTTCGGGTATTTTCAAAGGACACCGATGTTGAGATGAGTCCGATTGATTTAAACGAAACGATATCTGAATCCTATGAGTTGCTGAAACACATCTTCCCGGAAGATACAAAACTGATAATCGATCTGGATTCAAAACTGTGGCCCATTGAGGGCAACCTCTCTCAGTTGAGCCAGATTCTCGTGAATTTCTGTGTGAATGCCAAAGACGCCACCATGCAGAAGAATGCGCAGTACAAATCCCGGTCAAATCCGGATAGTGGTTACGCGGGAGTAATTGCAGTGCAATCCTGCAATATTGAGCTGGACGGCCAATCCGCCGCGCAATATATCAATGCCCGCCCCGGAAAATACGTGCGTCTGAGGGTTCAGGACAATGGTATCGGTATCAGCGACGACGTTATCGACAGAATATTTGAACCATTCTTTTCCACTAAAAAGACCGAAAACAATTGTGGATTGGGACTCTCCATTGTGTACGGAATCATTCAGAAGCAGAAGGGCTTCATTGAGGTTCAAAGCAAACCCGGCGAGGGAACAACCTTTGATATATTTTTTCCAGTGACCGACACGGATCAGCGACCACAACGCAAAGTAAGTCAGTTGCCCACTGCGGCATCTGCAAAACGGGAAACCGTGCTGGTCGTCGACGACGAATATCAGGTGATCAGTTTACTCAAGAGATTACTGAACGGTTACGGGTACACTGTCGTAACCGCAGAGAACGGCAAAAAAGCCATTGCGATATATGAAAGCCAGCAGGCTGAAATCGATCTCGTGCTTCTCGATATTGTCATGCCGGAGATGAGAGGCCTTGAGTGTTTCCGAAAACTGAAAAAAATCAACCCGGAAGTGAAAGTGCTGATAAATACGGGCTATACCGGCGATGATTCCGCCACGCAGATGCTGTCCGAAGGCGCCAAAGGCATCATCGAAAAACCCTTCGACTGTTATCGCCTGTCAACCACCATCGACAAAGTACTGAATCAGGTCAGCTGATATTACATGGACGGGACAGATGATTTGTCCGTAACCCATTCGATTCTCTTCGCCACCACCGGTATTGTCATGCAAGAATAATTCGGCAGGTTGTCCAGCAATCCCACAATGTATTAAACCTGAATACATATAACTACCATAAACCAAAAGTCCACCCGGGTGGACTTTTCACATTTCCTCTGTATCTGAATGTATTTCAGTGAGTGATACGGCAGAAACTCGCCGTAAAAGATACCCGGATTCTACCCTGCTCCCCCCATCGTGTCCAGGAAAAAACAACCCGATTTACTGAAGAAAACTGAACGTGGCGCCCATTGAGTTAAAATCGTCCGGACAGTGACAGACTAAACTCGTGGGAGGCATAAAAGGGAGTGAGGTGAAGGTGTGCCCGGGCGGTTCTGGATTCTTCCTTTTGCTTCTGCCTGCCCCCTTTCCCAAGCATCGCTACGCCCCCCACGGCCAGCCCCCCGCCCACTGCCAGGACAATGCCTCCAATATCTCTGTAGTCATTGGAATAGGCGGCAATGGAAACAGCCGGAAAAACGCCCAGACCGAGGACCAGCAGGATAGCGCCTGCCGCCATTGTCCTGCGATATTCCGGACGATACTTTCTGTTCCCTGGCATATCCCGTCCCGCCGCATACGGGGTTTGCCCCCACGCCTGGTGACGGTCGGCCGGATCAAAGTCAGGAATGGGAGAATTCCCGGCGACGGACGACTCCACAGCCATCGGAATGCGGGTGCTGTCGGAGATAGCCAGATTCAGTGCAACCAACGCGTTCTGCACCGGAGTGGCAAATGCAACCCCCTCCACCCCTGTCCCGATCCTCTTGGCCACCACAATTCCCAGCACCTTTCCATCCACACCAAGCAGCGGACCGCCGCTGTTTCCCGAATTGACACTGGCATCGGTCTGAAGCTGATGGGTGTTGTCCACCATGCGCGATCCGCTGATGATGCCCTTGCTCACCGAAAATGCAAACTGGGTATCCAGTGGTGCGCCAATCACAAAAATTTCATTGCCCGCGTGCTGTCCCACGGGCGTAATGGGCAAACAGGCGGATTCGTAGTTCTCCACTTTCAGTAGCGCAACATCCTGCTCGCGATTCACACGCAGAACGGTGGCATTGAGTTCTGCCCCCCCGGACGTGGTCACCTGCACCGCTTTCAGTCCAGCTGCCACATGTCCCGCCGTGAGCAACACGCCGTCATTCGATACAAAAAATCCGCTGCCGTGGGCATTTCCCATCCGTATCAGCACCGTGGCCTCAATGGCTTGTTTCATCTGCGCCGGCAATGACAGTTCCCGGGTCTGACATCGCTGAAAATAAGCGGCTGGCAGGCTTGACGATTCAGACGCTGCTGATTTCTTCTTCAGGTGCGCCACAAAATTATATCGCCGCAACAGCGACCTCATATTGTTAAAAATCAGCCGCTGCACATCCCGGCTCGTCCCCGGAACATCGGTTCGAATCATGCGTTCCGCAACAGTTCCGGTTCTGTAAATCACTTGTTGCAGCTGGGTATCGAACAGCTCCCACTGAATATCCATATAACAATTGCGCTGTGCCGCCGAAATGCGTGGACACACAAATTTACTGACCGTTCCCCCCAGCAGCATCCGTGCCTTTGCGGAGTTGTCCACACCAAATAACAGGTTTTCCGCCCCCAGCACATTGTATCCGAACTTTCGAAAGGTATTGATAATCCAGATATTGACATCGTCCGGCGACACCGCGATTTTAAAACTGTCCGGAGATTTAAACAGCAGCCGGGTAAATGTCATGGACTCCATTTCAGCAGGTTTCGCAGTAATCGGATGCGGCGCGAGTTTCAATTGATTCGCAAGTACCCCAGACGGCGCCAGCAGCCAAAAAAAGATACCCACATTCAATAACCAGGTGCCCGGATGGTGTACGCTCATATTTCCCCGCAATCACATTCCTCCGGAACGCACCGACCGCGCCACCCACCAGCGGAGCATCCAGACACATTCCGGTAAAAGTACTCATTTTCAATATTTGCAAAGCCGTATTTAAAAAGCAGAATATACACTCATCGATATAAAATCTATATCAAAAAATGGTACACAACCGGCTCCCCCCATCATGACCGCGCCCCTTCTATGAAAAAGCCTGTCAAGAGAAAAAAGGTTCCCTGTCCACCTGGCCTGTAGCAGTTCCCTGGCAGTGCGTCCGTTGTTACGTGTCTCGGTACTCAGTCCCTTTGTTCGACAGCGCCGCTGTCGCC
>JBNKCR010000042.1:0-5653 GCA_050287845.1 Polyangia bacterium | reverse complement strand
GGACCGGTGCGTTCCTGTGCTCGGCTCAGAAGATCATAAATACATTGGCTGCCGGTTTCATACATGGACAAATCGATAACGTCTTCATCCGGTGCGTCGTCAAGCAGATGATGGCGCCGCAGATAGGCATCCATGAGCGAGCGATACGCCCGTTGACGGTCTTTCGGTGTTTTACCCAGTGCCAGATAGGCTTCGGGCACATCCAGGGCATGGGTGAATTCGTTGGTTTCCCCATATGCATAGAAGCGATAGGAAGACCAGCGGTACTTCGATGGATGGGATACCATCTTCGCCCGCACCGGATTGGCATCCGCATAGAGCATTGCTTCCAGCGTATCGATGTCGCTTTTCATCTGGGTGGTTCTCGCCCTCGCATTGCTCACTTTGCCATAGCGCTCTCTCGTATCATTGTACCAGCGACCGAAACGGCTGTGGGCGTTGCGCATCCAGTTTCCCAATGCGGAAATACCTTTCTGTTTGCAATGGGGGATGCGCGTGTCCCAACCCGCCTTCCCCACTTCGTGAGGATGATTGGACATGATGCAGTAACTGTAGAACAGCACGTGGTCACTGATGCCATGGTTGTTTTTCGCGTCGCGAAGACAACGGAGATACATCGTCTTTTCCGCGTCGGTGGGGAAAATGTGCTCTCCATTGTGTCCTCTGAAGAATTTGTGAAAGATGCCGGTGTCGGCCAGTTGAAGTTGCCTTGATTTTCGCATACGCGTCCTCCTGGCGGGAGGGGAAAGCAGAAACCGGGCCAATTGCCTTATTGAATAATTACCGTTGCATAGAAGCGGGCAATCTGGCCAATGGTCAGAAATGGCCACCTTCGGCCAGCTCTTTGTTGTTTGTTCCGAGCTGCACCGGTAACGCGTTGACAGAAGTCAGCGTGGAGGCACGTGGTGCTGCGTCCCCGGTTTTCCTTTCACGGCTACTTCAACCACTTCATCCAATTCATGGACAACACCGTCTGGCGGTCGTTCCCAATTATCACGGCAACAATTGTGCGTAACACTTTTTGGGGTCCTGCGTACTGCAAGTGAGCCTGGAAATCGGGTCAATTTTAATCTTGTAAGCGCAGCGGGTTGCGTTTGAGAAACGACGAAAGGGGCAACAAATGAAAATCACCATTATGACGATTTTTGCACTGTTCATAGCGACAACGGTGCATGCCACAGAGAAAAACGCACAACGAACAGCAACGTTTGCCGGTGGTTGTTTCTGGTGTGTGGAAGCCGCCTTTGAATCATTGGATGGCGTGGTTTCGGTAACATCAGGGTATACAGGTGGACAAACGCCGTCACCCACATACAAACAGGTTTCAGCTGGAAAAACCAACCACGTGGAAGCCGTGCAAATTGTGTATGATTCCGCACGGGTTTCGTACAGGCAACTGCTCGAAGTGTATTGGCGTCAGATAGATCCAACCGATGATGGCGGACAGTTTGCGGATCGTGGAAAACAATATCGCGCCATTATTTTTTATCACTCGACAAGTCAAAAAAAATGGGCCTGGACCACTCGAAAGGCAATCGCGCAATCAGGGCATTTCAAATCGCCAATAGTGGTCCCCATTCGAAAAGCAACGACTTTTTATCCTGCTGAAGCGTACCATCAGGATTTCTTTCGAACCAATCCCGAGCGCTACAACAGTTATAAAAAGGCCTCCGGTCGTGCGGATTATATCAAACGCGTCTGGGGAGCGTTCCATGAATCGATGACCTTCGTGCCTTATCAGAAACCCGATACCGAAAAGCTGCGAAAACGCCTTACCCCGGTTCAGTTTGAGGTCACTCAAAACAACGGGACGGAACCCCCATTTCAAAATACGTATTGGAACAATAAGGAAGAGGGCATTTACATCGATGTAGTTTCGGGCGAGCCGCTTTTCAGTTCAACGGATAAATTCGATTCCGGCACGGGATGGCCCAGTTTCACAAGGCCTGTTGAACCGGCAAATGTGATTGAAAAATCAGATACAACTCATGGCATGCGGCGGACAGAAGTGCGCAGTCGATGGGGAAACGCCCATTTGGGCCATCTCTTTTCAGACGGCCCGGCGCCCACTCACAATCGATATTGCATCAATTCCGCATCCCTGCGGTTTGTTCCAAAAAAACAACTCGCAGCACATGGATTGGCCAAATACATGTCGCTGTTTGAATCGGCCCATTCGGACATTGGATCAAAATAATCTTCAGTTGATCTGATTGGCGCTCATCGTTCTATCGAACCATCTGGCTTTCAGCGCTGTTTGTCTCCATCATGTTTACATTAGTTGGGTCCAGTTGATTTCAACAGGGAAAGTTTTAGGGCTGATGCATTTTTGAAAATAAAACATATTATTAGACAATGTATAGAAATAAAGGAGGAGAGCCGGTGGACTACGTAGAAAAAGTAGAGAAGGCGATTGATTACATCGAAGAGAATCTGATGAACCCGCTGACGGTACAGGACATTTCGAAGCAGATATTCAGCTCCAAATGGCACTTTCAGCGGATATTCCGATCCATGACGGGCGTCTCTCTCTACTCCTATATTCGCAGGAGACGTCTTTCTGAAGCGGCGAAAGAGCTGCTTGTTACCCGGAACAGAGTGATAGATGTAGCCTTTAAATATCAATACAAAACGCCGGAAACCTTTTTAAGAGAGTTTAAGAAAGAGTATGGCGTGGTCCCTTCGCATTATAGAAAACAGGAAGAACATCTTCTGTTTGGAAGAATGGACATGGGGCATGATCAATTTCGCCCTGTCTACGAGGCAAAGGGGATTACCTGGCGAGAAGTCGTCAGAAAGGAGACCCGGTTCATCGGTAAAAGGTATCAGACAACAATGCAAAATGATAGGGGCTATAGCGATGTCCCCGAGTATTGGGCGAATGCCGCGCAAAAAGGGATCTTCGAGTCGATACCCCATCCCCTGAACGAGAATGTGACCAACGGAATCTATGCAGGATGGGATATTGAAGACAACTTTGACATATTGATTGGGACATTTACAAAAGCCCAAGCGTCTTCGCCCCCCGGTTATGTGAGTCATTTGCTGCCAGCCGGACGCTATATTCAGTTTACTGTCCATGGGAATGAGGCGGAACGAATCGTTCTGGGCTGGAAGTATATTTACGGCTCGTGGTTCGCGGAAACCGGCTATGAACACGGAGATGCGAATGACTTCGATCAATTTGATGAACGTTTCCAGGACCCGGATGATCCAGTCTCGGAGATCTATATCCCGGTGAAATAATTTCTCTCCACCTTAAAAACAGCACATATGGTCAGGATTCAGGCGTTGATGATGAATACGCTATCCCCATGACACACTCAGGAGGAAACAAAATGAAATACAAAACCATAAAGATGCCCCAAATGCTTTTGGCGGGAATTGATGTGTTCACAACGAATGAGCGGGAGTTTAGCGGAGAAGGTGCGATTCCATTGCTGGGGAACCGCTTTTTCTCTGAAGATATTCTTACCCGGATTCCCAACAGGACGCAGGGGTGAAGTAAGGTGGACACAACAATGAATCCGGCGGTTGCCGAAAAAATACATGCCTATCCAGCGGATATACGAAACAGGCTGCTTTTTCTCCGGCAGCTGATACTGGCGGTTGCCGAAGAGACAGACGGTGTGGAAGGACTGCAGGAAACGATAAAATGGTCTCAGCCGAGCTTTGTATCGACATTCGGCAGTACGATTCGCATCGACTGGAACGCCAATACACCGGATCGGTACTTCATGTTCTTTCACTGTCAAACGCAGCTGGTGGAAACCTTCAGAGTGCTGTATGAAGGCCTTTTCCAGTTCGAAGGTAACCGGGCGATTGTTTTTAACCGCGATAAGGATTTTCCAGTGACGCCATTAAAACACTGCATTTCACTGGCGCTGCTTTACCATAAGGTCAAGCATCAGCCGTTGCTCGGCGTGTGACGATCAGGTCTCAAATGACCGATTTCGACGTGAGTGCGAATACGGCGCCCTCAGGTTTGTCTGGTCGGCCCCATTACGGGACGTGGAAGGAAAGCGATTCGTTTTAAACGGGTACAATGGAAAATGTTTGTCCGGAGGGTGGCGTAAGTCTTTAACAGACCAGCCAGGCCAGATGGATTCGCTGGCGAGTTTTCTGGCGGTCGCAAATGCCTTGTCCATGTCGGGCAGTTCGGTGAGTTCCGGAACGACCTGCATATAGCGTACAATCCCTGTGCCATCCACCACGATCACCGAACGGGCCAGAATATCAGCGCCTTCTACTTTAAGTCCAGTGGCCTCCCCAAAGCCGCCAAATTCCCGGTCACTCAAATACATGGCATGCCGTGTGCCAATTGAGGTTGCAAAGGTGTCCAGCGCTTCTATCGAATCTCGGCTCACTGTCAGTAATGTGATGTTTTTCCCCAGTCCCTCCCCGCGGGACTCTAAATATTTGCTTTGCATCGCGCATACGGGCGTGGTCACTGCAGGGACGACGCTGATGATCAATACTTTTCCTTTCATGGCACTGGTAAGAAGCTAGTGGGGACGTAGCAAAAACAGCTTGTGGGGACGTAGCAAAAACTGACGGTAGGCCGCAGAAGCTTGTGGGGACGTAGCAAAAACTGACGGTAGGCCGCAGGATGGGCCGCAGAATCCAGGGACGCGAATGTGGTATTCTCTGATGGATGCCAGCTGACAGCGGCGAAATGAGCCGTCAGTTTTGAAAGTTCAATTCGAACTTCTGAATCTTCAACTTGAAATATGATTCACATACGATGGATACGGAATTTCCACATTGCCCCGGACGCAGCACTGCCTCACGAGTACTTTCCGGGAAGGGGTATCCCGTTCAAGGTGGTTCCGGGTTGGCTTCGATGTCGCTGAATGAATGAGCGGACGCTCAGTCCGGACCGGTGCGTTCCCGGGCTCGGCTCAGAAGATCATAAATACATTGGCTGCCGGTTACATACATGGACAAATCGATAACGTCTTCATCCGGTGCGTCGTCAAGCAAATGATGGCGCCGCAGATAGGCATCCATGAGCGAGCGATACGCCCGCTGACGGTCTTTCGGTGTTCTGCCCAGCGCCAGATAGGCTTCGGGCACATCCAGGGCGTCGGTGAATTCGTTGGTTTCTCCATATGCATAGAACCGATAGGAGGACCAGCGGTACTTCGAGGGATGAGACACCATCTTCGCCCGCACCGGGTTGGCATCCGCATAGAGCATTGCTTCAAGTGTATCGATGTCGCTTTTCATCTGGGTGGTTCGAGCCCTTGCGTTGCTCACCTTGCCATACCGCGATCTCGTATCGTTATACCAGCGCCCGAAGCGGCTGTGGGCGTTGCGCATCCAGTTTCCCAGAGCGGTGATACCTTTCTGTTTGCAGTCCGGGAAGTGTGTGTCCCAACCCGCCTTGCCCACCTCGTGGGGATGATTGGACATGATGCAGTAACTATAGAACAGCACGTGGTCGCTGATGCCACGATTGTTTTTCGCTTCGCACAGACAACGGAGATACATCGTCTTTTCAACATCGGTTGGAAAGATGTGCTCCCCATTGTGTCCTCTGAAGAATTTGTGAAAAATGCCGGTGTCGGCCAGTTGAAGTTGCCTTGATTTTCGCATACGCGTCCTCCTGGCGGGAGGGGAAGGCAGAAACCGGGCCAATTGCCTTATTGAA
>JBNKCR010000041.1:0-20794 GCA_050287845.1 Polyangia bacterium | reverse complement strand
CATGCGTGATCGCTTAAGCTTAGCGGTTTGAACATATCTATCAGCAATCATCGGACTCTCGGGTCATATTTATGAGTTCCGGATTCTACAGATTGGATGATTCCTTTCCTTTTTCTGTTTGGGTCGATGGCTTCGTTGAGAATCATTTGTGCTACCAGACATTCAGTTTTGGCTGTATCTGCGACGGGACGTGCCATCATGGCAAGAAGTTCATGAGTGATTGAACAGAAAATCACCGCCCACCTCCTTTTCGGAATTTCATCGGGGTCAATGTTCCTTTCCTCCAACACAGCTTTGAGCAGCGTTCTGCTGACCACAAGAGTCAGAATGGACGCATACACGAGCGCTTTTACCACATTTGATTTTCTGCTTGGCAAGTCATTCAGTCGGTACATGCTCTTCAATTCCTTAAACAGTAACTCGATTTCCCAGCGTGCTGCATAAACCTGCGCAATGTCTTGTGCTGACAGTTTCTCGGGGGGAATATTGGTGATAAAGAAATGGTATTTACCGCAAGTGTGATTTAAGACGCCGACAACACGATATGTTTGAGTGTTTTTTCGCTGATAGCCTTTGTATCCTCGCTTCCAGTAATCGACTTTAACCATGACATCAATAACATCTCGTTTCAGCTCCTGTGCGACAGTTTGAATCTGTTTGCCAACAAGACTGATTGAGCGGCCACGACATGTGATATTTTCTGAAACTATTTCGAGGTCGGAACATGCCTTCAACCGAGACACAAAAAATCCACCATTATTCTGAATACAGGAGAAAAGCTGATACCGATAATATCCCAGATCAAAAAGCAGCAGTTTGTTCTTAACCCATTTGCCAACCTTGAAAACGGGGCCGTCGTGGCGGTTTCCTGGCGTCAGCTTGATACTGCTGTCTCCTTTCCCAATAATGCTCAGCACAGCGTGAAGCTTCAACGATGACGGAGAATGATTCGTCCGCACTCCCGGGAATGTATCCGCGAGCATATCATGCAGTTTCATGATTGTGCCATCTGTGAGGATAAGGTCGGAAAAATGAGACAGTTTTCCCCGAAGCTTTCTTCCTGTGCCGGGCAATTCAGTGATTGCAGCTGAAGCAACCGCCTGAAGGAGTCTGACGAATCCAGCTGTGAAACGATTATAAAAGCTGCTCTCCTCAATCGCCTGACCCGTGGATTTCTGATATAGACGGCGCATTCCTGAGATGCTGCGTTTCCGGCCTACGCCAAACCCCAGCACTACGCTCCAGAAAAACGAAACGAATTTCAGTTTGCGTTTTCTTTTTATCGCCCCGGTTTCCCGAGCGAGTTGCTCCAGTCGTTTTTGTGGAAATTGCTTGACCAGGGACTTGCGAATATTCAATGATTTCGGTCGGGCCATCGTTTTACCTCCAAGTTTGTCACAAAACTCTTTTGGCAAAACTGATGGCCTTTTTCAATTTATTTTCAAGAAGTTAGCTGCTTAAGCGAACACGCATGCCATGGCTCCATTCTCTCAAATTATGGAGCCTCCGCAAAATTCGGGGCGGTTCACTGAGCAGAGAGGATGAGCAGTTGGTCGAGACCATATTCGATAGATTGACGTTGACGGAAAGCGTCAATGAGCCGCTGATGGAACCAGTGGAAGGTATAGAACCAAAGGTGTTTGTTCTCAAAAGGGACCCAAAGAAATGAACATCTGACGTCCGTCCCTGTACTCTCGTCCCTGTACTCTATTCAACGTCCCCTTGTTCCCTTATTATCCAATCAGATTTAAAACAGTTCGTCCCTTCAATTTGCCTTTAAGCATTAATTCAATTTTTTCGGGAATTTCTTCTAACGTTATTTCACTACAAGTATCTTCCAATTGTTTTGGTTTCCATTTATCTGCCAACATTTCCCAAACTTTGATTCTGTACTTCATTGGGTAATTTTGAGAATCAATACCAATAAGAGCAATACCTCTCAGGATGAATGGATAAACGGTTATATCAAGTTTTGGTGAAGCAACATTGCCACAACAAGTAACCACACCAACAGATTGGGTTGATTTAATAATATTTTCAAGAATCACTCCGCCAACCGTATCTATTGCACCAGCAAACATTGGATTCAACAATGGTTTTTTTGCGAAATCTTCAATCTGATTGCGCAATAAGATTTCTTTTGCACCAAGATTTTGCAAATACTCCCGTTCTGTTTCTTTTCCAGTTATGGCAACCACATCGTATCCCAGCTTACTTAAAATAGAAACACTCAAGGCGCCAACTCCTCCTGTTGCTCCGGAAACCGCTATTTTACCATCCTCGGGTTTTATCAATCCTGTTAGCCTCAAGACCGACATGCCAGCAGTTAATCCGGCTGTTCCGTACATCATACTTTCTTTCATGGTCATGGTGGTTGGCAGTT
Source organism: Polyangia bacterium (assembly GCA_050287845.1). GTDB lineage: Bacteria > Myxococcota_A > Polyangia > JAAYKL01 > JAAYKL01 > JAFGXQ01. Next base: position 18,411 of record JBNKCR010000041.1, on the reverse strand, counting down.
TAACAGCCCATTCAGAAGGCACTTTAATATATTCTGCGAAACCACCATCCGTATTCATTCCCAAATCATAGCTGGTAATAATTACCTCGTCTCCAACCTTCAGGTTTTCACTATTCGATTTTTCAACAGTTCCAACGGCATCAATACCCGGAGTGTGCGGATAATTTCTTGTAACTCCTTTATTTCCTGAAGCCGATAATGCATCTTTATAATTTATTGAACTGTAGTGTACTCTAACCAATATTTCGCCATTGCTTACTGGGCTAAATTCCATTTCTTTAACCGAGCCAATATAGTTTCCATCCTTTTCTTCAACACGGAATGCCTTGAACGTACCACCTGTATTTTCCATCATTCGTCCCTTTATTTTACGTATTTTTGTTCAAATATCAGAATAAATTTATCCCATATCAACAACTTACATGAAGTCTCCTTACAAACATCCAGTTCCAGATTGAACGATTCAATACTTTAACGGAAGTAAAAAAAATGAAAAAAAATCATTGTCCGGCGGGGCAAGGGAGCGCAGTTAATTCCGTTAACTTATTTTAGTAATTTCTTCATATCAACGCCATTTTCCTGCACGATGGCCTTGCCTTTTGCCACGCTGTTCAACACGGCCACTTTCGAAATATTCAGGCTGTGACCCACTGCGGTCAGCGACATCCCGAGATGTTTCACGGCAATGAAACACAGTATCTGACGGTTTCGCACCAGATGGCGATCGCGGCCGCCACTGGTCATCAGCGACGCATCGATATCGGCCATCGCCGCAACACGTGTGATCAACTGGTCGAACCGGGTGGTACGCTCGGGTTCGGTCATCGACGGAGTCAGCATTTCCGGTTCAGCCTGTTTCAGTACGGATTCCACAAATGTGCCGCTGCCCAGAATGCGCTCATCAAATGCCCATTTTTCATCTCTGGACATCTTCTTCAACGCCTCATAGCCGCCGGCACTGCGCACCAATCCGCCCCCTTTGAACAACTTGCGCTCGTCCCGTTCACTTTTATCGCCCATGAACTTCACCAGTTTCCGACGGGCTTCCCCTGCGCGCTTCCCAAATCGGCCCAGCACCCCATCGGTATCCTGAAACGACATCCGCGCCTTTCCCAGCAACACCCGGTGCCCGGTCCATGGATAGTCTTTCAGTGACCGCACATCTTCCACCAGCCTTGCGCGAACCGGATTCAGGTGAATATATCTGAGTAGCGCCAGAAAATATCGTTCTTCATCAATGACAGTTGATTTGTATCTGTTCTGAAACAGATGACCGTTCCGGTTATGCCGTTTGTTGAACGCAGTGACATACCCGGAAAGCAATCGTCGCATGGTGGTCGCCAGAGATTGATTTTCGGCGCGAATGGACAGATGAAAATGATTGGACAGCAGACACCACGCATACACCGTTGCGGCACCATCCGCGCACACCACTTCCAGTCGATTCAAAAAATCCAACCGGTCCCCATCGTCCACAAAAATCTTCCGGCGTTCAATTCCCCGCACCCGAACATGATGAAGTAACCCAGGCGCATCTATTCTCGCTGTTCTCGGCATGCTGTGAAGGTATCGGTTTTAAGAAAATTGTCAACAAGTTAACAAAATTTACAACGTCCCATTCCTCTCCAGAATGTATTGGAACTGCGTCCAGCTTCATGAACAAAAATTTGTAAATATGAGAGTTACACCCAAATGTTTGAAAAAAATGATGGTTACTCCCACGCTTTGCGATAATATCGATTTTAAACTGAGATAAATAGAAAAAGGGGAAACCGGATGAACCGTGCGCCAATATTTTCAATTTTTCTGCCGATGATTGTGCTGTGCATCGCTTGCGAACCCACCGTTGCAAAACCGAACTTTGACACCTCGGCTTTATCCGATGAATCGGCCACATCAGATCCCGATGACTCACTCTGGAGTGATACCGGAACTCCTCAATCGGATACCGCATCCGCATCTGTTTTGGGCAACGACACGGAAATACCCATTGACGCCGGAGCAGATACTGACAGTACCTCCGATTCGCCTTCGGACTCCATGTCCGGATGCGAATCCGGCAGCAGCCAATGCAACGGAGATATTCTTTCGAAGTGCATCGACGGCGCATGGAGAGCCTGGGATGATTGCGACGTATTTGGTATGGACTGCATCGCCGTGGCAGGCACCCATCAATGCGCCTACAGTGATACGTTAACCGATATGGACACCGCTTCTGATTCCGATACCGGCACAGACGGCGACTCGGAAACAGTACCGAATTTTGTTGACAGTCCCTGCTACGACGAAGATGCGGACGACGGCGAGGTCTCCTGCTTTACCTGGGCAAGCACCACTGGCCCCTGCAGTGAAGCGGCTTCGGCCTGCAACACGGACAGTGCCTGCAGTGACCTGGACGCGTGCATCCTGGACTCGTGGTCGTCCCCCGACTGGAAGAGCATTCAGGAAATTTGTTTTGAAAATGCCTCAATGGCAGCCGAAACCCTGTACTGGAACTATATGCAATGCATCTACTGCGACGTATGCGATGTGGCATGTAAACGGGACGCTGGCAGCAAGAATTGTCCCGCCTCCCCAGACACGGACTCAGACTCTGAAATACATATCGATACAGATTCCACGGATGATTTCAGCTGCAAATACGATTGCGTACCTCACTGCGTTTCCTGGGGCGGAACCGCTCAGGATGGGAGATGCGAAGACAACCTGCGGTGTTGCGAAAATCCAATTATCGTTGATTCAGCATACAACCCGGAAATCAACTGTGATGGTGAGTCGTATCGCGTCTTTCAGGGGGGATATGTATGCGCCGGTCCCTTGCATGGCGACGCATGGACCTCTCCCGGGGAGGTTGCCGGCGCACAAATCAGCCCCCAGAATTTTAATGATGCGCGGGCAGGAGAACGGTTGTGTATCACTGGAAACACGGCTGCGAATACCGAATCCGTTGGTGTCCTGGGTATCAATACCGGTCAACCCGTTGACGAAATCGCCAATGACGGCTGGGTTCCAGAGGGCGATGGTCTGGAAGTCAACGTGACCAAAACCGGTTCATTTCCCCTTCAACTGGTGGTTGAAGCCGGGGGCGAACTGTACTGTACAGAAATTGCCGACGGCGTCAGCCAGATCAACTGGTCAAATCTGAAAACAGATTGCGGGAAAACCGGCGGTATGGTGTTTGATGGCGCTGGCAGAATTGATGCCGTGATGCTGCTGGTCCCGGGAGATGAATCCGCAGAAACACTTTACGACGTCTGCCTGTGGGAGCTGAATGTGTTCTGAAATTTCCCGTTGGGCATTTCCCACTTTTTTCATTCTTTTTTCTGCTATTCTGGTATGAACCCGGCCATTGGGCGTTGGAGCGGGGTGGTTGCAGAAAGGTTGCGCTGTGATGAGGAAATTCAATTGGTTTTCAGGCACCGTTGTTGTCATGCTTATTCTGTTGGGATGTTCTGATTCGAAGGACACCGATAGCAGTTCTGCAGACACAGATGCGGATTCCGACACGGATTCAGATACGGACACGGACACGGATACAGATACAGACACGGACACGGACACGGACACGGACACAGACACGGACACGGATACAGACACGGACACAGATACAGACACAGATACGGACACAGATACGGACACAGACACGGATACGGATACGGATACGGATACGGACACAGACACCGACACGGACACAGATACAGACACGGATACGGACAGTCAATCGGATTCCGGCAGCGATACAGGCACCGATTCCGGGAGTGATACTGAATCAGAAGTTCCGCCCGGCGCAGACTGCAACAGTATTGCCAGTCAATCCATCATTCAGGTGGCGTCGGACGGTTCCGGCAGTTTCACCCGGGTGCAGGACGCCATTGCCGCCGCATCCGGCGCCACCATCATCAAAATCAAACCCGGGAAATATCGGGAAAAAATCGATGTGAACAAGCCCGGCATCACCCTGTGCGGTGAAGTCGGCAACGCCCGGGAAACCATCCTCACCTTTGATGACAGCAACAGCAAGGTGGGCAGTACCTTCGACAGTTATTCCGTCAAGTTCTCCGCGGACGACACAGCCGCAGAGAACATCACCTTTGAAAACAGCTTCGGGGACGGGAGCCAGGCGGTGGCGCTGGAAGTGGCCAATGCCCAGCGGGTACAATTCCGCAACTGCCGCGCGGTGGCCAGGCAGGATACATTATATGTGCATAGTGGGTCGGCCTATTTTAAAGATTGCTACATCGAAGGCACCGTGGATTTCATTTTCGGCGGCGGCACCGCGGTCTTTGACAATTGTGAAGCCAGATGCACCCGGGATAGCGGCGTGTATTCCGCTCCCAAAACCGATGCAGCCGTGTCCTTTGGCATTGTGTTTCTCGGCGGAAAATTTACCGCATCGGGCGGGGTAAGCGGCGTGTGGCTGGGACGTCCCTGGGGCGCAGATGGACACACTGGATATGTAAATGTGGAAATGGGCGGTCATGTTCAGGCGTCCGGGTTCACCGATATGAGCGGCAACAATCCCGCCAATGCCCGTTTCCGGGAGTACGGCAGCACCGGCGCCGGCGCCAACCCCGGTGCCCGCGCCGGATATCAGATGAACGCCGACGAGGCCGCGCAATACACCATTGACAACATTCTCGGCGGATGGATTCCCGGTTTCAGCCTGTAGGTCTCGCGAAAATCACATTTCCCCCCGGTTACCAACAGCCCATCTGCAACACAAAGCACGCACCGCTCATGCCACAGCAGGTTCCGCTACCACAACAACGAAGCCCGGAAAGTTGAATCTGATGGCATAGAATCTGCTGAAGGAAATCCCATAAAAACAGTAACTTTCAAGTAATATCGCATTTTTTTCCCCACCCTGCCAATCATCGGGCGCCCCAGGAAATCACTTGCATCATTTTCGATGATTTCCTGGATAACAGTGTGCTAATATAGCTTTAACCTCAATCTGGAACCTGGTGAACATGGGACTGAAATACTGCGATATCGAATGGGCGTTTGATGTCACATCTCTCAACGATGGGATGAGTGATGTGTCGGTGGCGGTGCATGTGCCTGACGGAAAACTGTATGCCAGAGACGATCACGGCTTCATGGATTTCGATGATGAAATTCAACTTCCGAAAGACGCCTATCAGAGCGACGATTACGTGTGGGTGCCTTCAAAACGGGACCTGAATCTGGGGACATCGCTGGTGTTTCAGTTTGTGGAAATGGAAATGCCCGATGCGTATCCCAGAGTGGAACGGATGTTTGCCCGAAAAGGCGCATACCGCCGCTTTAAAAGTTTCCTCGAATCCAGAGGGATGCTTGAAAAGTGGTACCAGTTTGAAGAAGACGAAACCCGTTTCGCCCTGCTCAGCTGGTGCCGGGACCAGGGCATCGCACTGGAGGACGTAACGGAATTACCCACCCGAACCGAGTATTTTGTATCCACCGACTGGGAAAAACTGGACTTGCCCCTCCTTCACCGCTGTCTCAGTGAGGACTCCTATTGGGCCAGCGGCAGATCTTTCGACGATGTGGTGACCTCATTTCGTAATTCCCTGAGCTTTGGCATCTACAATCGCCTCGGCGAAATGGTGGGATTCTGTCGCGTCATCACTGACTATGTGGCCCTTGCCTATCTGGCGGATGTATACGTGTTGCCGGAATTCCGTTTGCGGGGAATTGGCCGACAACTGCTGGAAAAAGTTCTGTCCCATGGCGCATTGCAGCATATCCGTCGATGGATGCTCGGCACCCGGGACGCCCACGGACTATATCAAAAACTCGGGTTCGACAAACTGAACGAGCCTGAAATTTTCATGGAACGACTGCATAAAGACGCTTCTGTCAACAAAGAGTGAGTCCTTTCACGCCGTCCTTTCACGCCATCCATTCACGATGGAGAGTCTACCCACTTGTCGACCGGATACCAACATATCGGTGGTTGAGTCCACCCCACATCATCCAATTGGCTTGTATTGCGCCATAATTTTGAGGGCCGCGTTGATACCATCGAGGGCGGCGCTCATGATGCCGCCCGCATATCCCGATCCTTCACCGGCCGGATAGAGTCCCTTGAGTGAAACCGATTCTCTGGTTTCCTTGTCGCGGGTGATACGCAGCGGACTGGATGCCCGGGCCTCGGGGGCAATGGCCAGAGAATCGGGATGGATGAATCCGGGCAACCGCCGGTCAAACACCGGCAATGCTTTGATAATCGGATCCAGAATACACCGGGGAAACAGGGTATCGAACGAGGTGGGCACGAGACCAAACACAAAACTCGATTGGGGCAACCGGGTCGTGGCCCGTCCCTCCAGGAGATCGGTCAGCTTCTGGGCCGGTGCGGTGTAGTCTTCGCCGCCGCGTTTGAAGCAGTTCTGTTCCAGCGTGCGCACAAAATTCAGTGCACTGGCCTTGTCAGTGGCGCCATACGCATCGGGCGGCAGGGTGACCACAATGCCACTGGAAGAAAACGGCGAATTGCGTTTGTGATAGGACATTCCGTTCACACTGAGATGTTCCGGCTCGCTCACCGTGGGAATGGTATGACCACCGGGGCACATGCAGAAAGAAAACACCGGTATGTTGTTCATCCGGGCCGTCACCTTGTAATCCGCCGCGCCCAGGGCGGGATGTCCGGCCCCTTCACCGTACTGCAGTCGGTCCAGCCACTCCTGGGGATGCTCCACCCGAACCCCCACCTGAAAGGGTTTGGGCACCACTTCCACCCCGGTCGATTCCAGCATATCCCAGGTATCCCGGGCGGAATGACCAATGGCCAGCACGGCGATTCGCGTATCAATGCGGTCGGAGGTGGTCACCACCCCGGTCAGCTGACCGTTCTGGTGTTTCAGTCCGGTGAGCCGCGTACCGGTTATCAACTTTCCGCCCATCTCTTCTATCTTCGCGGCCAGGTTGGTCACCACCCCCTGCAGCAAATCCGTGCCGATATGGGGCTTGGCATCTGTGAGAATCCGTTCCGGTGCCCCCACCTCCACCAGCGTCTGCAGAATCACCCCCACAATGGGATGACTGAGGGAGGTGGTGAGCTTGCCATCGGAGTAGGTGCCGGCGCCCCCCAGGCCAAAGAGCACATTGGATTCCGGATTGGGCACCCTGGTTTGCTTGAACGCCTCAATATCGGCGATGCGCTGTTCAATGGCCTCCCCCCGCTCCAGCAGAATGGGGCGGTATCCATGTTTGGCCAGCATGTAAGCGGCAAACAGCCCCGCCGGACCAGCACCCACCACCACCGGCGAATCCGCAAGAGGTTCTTTGCCGATGATCACATTCAGCGCCAGCGCCTCCTCCGGCGGCTGAATATCCCGGTGGACCACGTCCCGGGTAGTGACGCAATCCACCGTGTACACCAGACACACCGGCTTTTTGCGGGCGTCAATCGACCGCCTCACCAGCGTGAACGACACCAGCTCATCTTCCTTGAGAGACAGATGCTGCAGGATGCGGATTTTCAGCGCCGAAACAGAATCCCGGTTATAACGGAGCCGGATACCGTGAAGCCTGAATATCATGATTGGTTTACTTCCATACCTTGTACTGATTAATCAGTCCATTGGTTGAGCTGTCGTGGGTGGCCACGTCACCGTCGGCCGTAAGTTCCGGCAGAATTTTATTGGCCAGTTCCTTGCCCAGCTGCACGCCCCACTGATCGAAACTGAAAATGTTCCAGATGGCGCCCTGGGTGAAAATTTTGTGTTCGTACATGGCAATCAGCTGCCCGAGAGTTCGCGGGGTCACTTTTTTCACCAGAATGGAGTTGGTGGGCCGATTTCCCTCGAACACCTTGAACGGCACCAAATCCTTCACTTCCTCCGGGGACTTGCCCGCTGCGGCGAACTCTGCTTCCACCTGCGCTTTGTTCTTGCCAAATGCCAGTGCTTCGGTCTGGGCAAAGAAATTGGCGAGCAGTTTGGGATGGTGATCGCCAATGGGATTGTGGGTCTGCGCCGGAGCGATGAAATCACAGGGAATCAGTTTGGTGCCCTGGTGAATCAACTGATAAAACGCATGCTGGCCATTGGTGCCGGGCTCTCCCCAGATAATGGGGCCGGTCTGGTAATCCACCCGGTTGCCGTCGCGGTCCACATACTTACCGTTCGATTCCATGTTTCCCTGCTGGAAATAGGCGGCGAACCGATGCATGTACTGATCGTATGGCAGAATGGCCTCGGATTCAGCACCATAGAAGTTGTTGTACCAGATACCAATCAGCGCCAGCAGCACGGGAAGATTGTTTTTGAACTCGGTGCCCTTGAAATGATTGTCCATTTCGTGGGCGCCCGAAAGCAACTCGATGTAATTGTCATAGCCGATGGCCAGGGCAATGGAAAGTCCGATGGCGCTCCACAGGGAGTACCGACCACCGACCCAATCCCAGAATTCGAACATATTGTCGGTATCAATACCAAACTCCGATACCGCCTGGGCGTTTGTGGAGAGCGCAGCGAAATGTCTGGCCACATGGGCCTTGTCACCGGCGGCTTCCAGGAACCAGTCTCTGGCCGTGTGGGCATTGGTCATGGTTTCCTGAGTGGTGAATGTTTTGGAAGCAATCAGAAACAGTGTGGTTTCCGGCGATACCCGTTTCAGGGTTTCGGCGATATGTGTACCGTCCACATTGGAAACAAAATGCACGCTGATGCCATCCACACCGTAGGCGGCCAACGCCTCGGTCACCATCACCGGCCCAAGATCGGAGCCACCGATGCCAATGTTGACCACATCGGTGATTTTTTTGCCCGTATAACCGGTCCAGTCCCCCGAATGCACCCGACCGCAGAAATCCTTCATCTGATCCAGTACCCGGTTCACCTCCGGCATCACATCCCTGCCATCCACCATGATAGGGTCATTGCTGCGATTCCGCAGAGCCACATGAAGCACCGCCCGGTTCTCGGTCTGATTGATTTTCTGCCCGGTAAACATCGCGTCAATGGCGCTCTGCAAATCGGTTTCCTCCGCCAGGGCCATCAGCGCGTTGAAAATGTCGTCGTCAATCATGTTCTTCGAAAAATCCAGCACAAACCCGTCTTCGAAAGTTCTGGACATCGTTGCAAACCGGTTCGCATCCCTGCCGAACAGATCACTGATGGTTACGGACTGATTTTTTCTGTACAAATCGCTGAGCTTCTTCCACGCGCGGGTGGTGGTCGGGTTGATGTTTTTCATAACACTCCTCAAATTCCTTGTGCCGTCGCCGGCAGTCACAACATATTTTTCAGAACCACAGGTTCATATAATCGGCCGTTTATTACTTCATCCGGCAGTTTTTCTCAATTGACAGCTGGGTTTTTCACCTTTTTACAGATGATTTTATGAATATTCTGTAACCACGCGAATTAAATGGCGCAACAGGCGTTCAGCGTTGACGAATGTTGTGAATGTCGACATATTCCCGGATCACGTATGAAATTGAAACTGAAACGACCGCTGATAATTTTTGATCTGGAAACCACCGGCACAGATCCCCATCGGGATCGCATTGTGGAAATGGCCGCCATCAAGGTGTGGCCAGATGGCACCAGAGAAGCGAAAACCCGCCGATTCAACCCCGGCATTGCCATTCCCAGAGAAGCCACCGCAGTTCACGGCATCTCCGATGCAGATGTGAAGGATGAGCCTCATTTTATCAAGGTGGCCAAAGGAGACCGGGGCATCGCATCGTATTTCCGCGACTGCGACCTTGCGGGATACAATATTATCAATTTTGATATTCCCATGCTGGCGGCCGAGCTTGAGCGGGCCGGCGAAAAACTCGATGTCTCCCAGATTGCCGTTATCGATGCCTACCGCATTTTCTGCCTGCGGGAGCCCCGGGATCTGACCGGGGCCATGCGCTTTTACTGCGGCAAACAGCACGGCAACGCCCATGAGGCCCTCGGCGACGTGGAAGCGACCCTGGAAGTCCTGGAGGCCCAGCTTAAACGATACACCGACCTGCCCGATACCCCATACGACATCGATCAGGCCACCCGGGACCCCGAAGAAGTGGATCGCCGGGGAAAGCTCAAGTGGATTGATGGTGAAATCGCCGTCAATTTTGGAAGACACAAATCAAAAACCCTGAAATATCTGGCCGACCGGGAACCCGATTATATCCGATGGATGATTGACAACAAAGTGGTGGACGATGCCGTCCATCATCTTCACGATGCACTTCTGGGCCATTTCGCAAAGAAATCCGCCGATTGATTACAATAATCCGGTTATACTTTCACACACAGCGTTATTGAACCATTTTTAAGTTCCTTTGGGGCCCCGGTGCGTCCCAAAGAAAGACGATCTGTTGACAACATAAGGAAAAAGTCATGAAACCAATACATTATGTTTTTCTTTTCACCGCACTCTGCATTGCCCAGCTGGCCTGTTCCGAAAAGAAGCCGCAGATGGTGCTCACCTTCTCTCCCGAAGATGCGGATGTCACTGTTGACGGGTATCGGCCGAAGTCTCTGAAGTCGCCACAGACGTTCGATTTCTTCAAACCCGGCGCCTATCGGCTTGAGGTTTCGAAGGAAGGATATGTCCCGGTGGCCATGAAAATCGAAGTTACCCCGGATAACGTATTGGAACAGACCGTCCACCTGGTGAAAGATGAATCGGTTGCGCCGACTCCGCCACCGGTCGCAGAGAACGATACGCCAAATGTGATTGCCGTTCCGGCTGGTGAATCAGATGACATTGCCCCGGTCGGCACCGATAATCCGGACACATTCCATCTGAAAGAGGGCGAATTCCTCCTGCATGTCACCACGGACCCTCCCGGTGCGAACGTGTGGGTGAGAACTCCCACGTATAAATCCGTGTTATCAATGACCGCACCAGGCACCCGGGTGCTGCCCGGACAGTATCCCTGGTTTGTGAATATTACAATGGACGGATACGAACAGGTCACCCGGACCGTTGTCGCGCCTTCAGACAGAAACGAAGTCAATCTGCATGTGGTGCTCACCAGAATGGGCGCCACATCCGCTTCGGTCCATCGCCCCGACCCGCCAACGCCACACAATCCCCCGGATGCCGTGGTGCTGGCCAGACCGGTTTTGCCCCGAGACAACGACCGCGGTCTATTGTCCGTTACCACTACGCCCTGGACCGTGGTGACGGTGGATGGTGAAAAAGTGGGCAACACCCCGGTGCACAACTTCCCCATCGCGCCGGGCGCCCACCGAGTTCTTCTGGAAAATCGGGATCTCGCCAAAAGAAAAGTACTCACCATTCATGTGCGCACCGCCGAACATATTCGCCTGTCGGAAGAGCTGTGAACGACCGCACGGATTTGCATTGAATACATTCTGAAAACGATAATCCCCGGTATTATACGCGAATGCACCGCGTCCTGTTGCAGCAGGCCCAATAATAACGTAAATTAACAGTTTACCCGATTCGAGCTTGACACCAGGAACTTTGGTCATTATGCTCCCTTCGCCCGTTTTCTGGACGAATAGAATGTACGCAAGGCAAGCAACCTAAGGTACAACAGGAAAAAGTGATGAAGCAAAAAGAGCTGGATAAATTCAAAAAAATTCTCATCGAGAAAAAAGAAAAGATTCTCGGCAATGCAGTGCATACCCTCACAGATGACATGACTCTTGACGTGGCCGATTTGCCGGATGAGATGGATCTGGCCTCGAGTGAGTACCTGCAATCTTTTCAGTTTCGTCTTCGCGGACGGGAGCGCACCTTTCTGAGCAAAATAGACAACGCACTTCGAAAAATTGAGGCCGGCGAGTTTGGTGTCTGTGAACAATGCGACGAAAAAATTTCGGTCAAGCGGCTTGAAGCCCGGCCGGAAACCACGCTTTGCATCAAATGCAAAGAGGAGCAGGAACAGGAAGAGCGCCAATTCGGAGAGTAATTTTCGCCGGTTTGCACCCATGCTGCTCGCCTCATGAAATCTGCCAGTCATTCAACTCGTCAATATTGTTACAATTGTTTCAAACCCGAAGTGGTATGCATCTGTCATTCTATCACCCCGGTACACAATCAGACCCGGATTCAAATTCTTCAGCATCCCCTTGAGCGACATCATCCCATTGGTACGGCTCGATTTGCCGTACTCGGGTTGACAAACGCCACGCTTAAAACGGTATATGCCGATTTGAAGGGTTCGCTGGCGACCGATTTGACAATCGACGGAAAAACCGGATTGCTGTTTCCCTCTGCCGAAGCAACCGCTCTCGATGCCATCACCAGCGAAGAACGGCCGGAAACCCTCATCGTTCTGGATGGCACCTGGTACAACGCCGCAAAACTCTACCGCGAGAATCCGTGGCTTGGCGATTTACCCCACTACCGACTTTCCCCGCAGTCTCCAAGCCGATACCGAATCCGCATGGAACCATCCAGGGACAGCATTTCCACCCTGGAAGCCATTGTGGAGGCGCTCCATATCCTGGAACCGCAAACCGATTGCCAACCACTCATCGCCGCGTTCGACCGCATGATTGACCGTCAAATTGCCTTCATGGACTCCGGCATGGGCCATCCGCGAAAAAAACGTCCCCGAAAACGTCGCGCACACACGATTCCCCGGGCGCTCATTGACCATTTCTCCAGCACGGTGGTGGTGTACACCGAAAACATCCGGCTATCCGACGGAAGCCGGACCACTGTATCGGTATGCGCACAGCGATTGGGAGATGGCAAAACATTCGAGGCGTTTATCCATCTTCCCCGGGAACACGCCCATCGACTCGAGGAGTTGCGACCGAGCGGTATTCTCGACCTGCACGCCGGTCGCGCCCGAAGCGCCGATGCGGTCATCGCCGAGTGGAATCGCTTTATCCGGCCCGAAGATATTCTGTGTTCGTGGAACAAAGGGGCCATCCAGAGCCTGTTTCAGATTCCCGGCATGTCAAGGCAGTCGTATCTTTTTCTGAAAGCAGCATATGGCAATATGGTGAAGGAAAAATTCGGTACACTGGAAGAGGTAATCCAGACACTGAAGATACAACCGGAAGCGGGCCACTTTCAGGGACGGGCATCGGAAAGAATGGCCAACGCCGTTGCCATCGCCACATGGCTTCATGAAACCGGTACAGCCGCAGACAGCCGAATCTGAATGGGAAAGTATTCATTCAGTACACTTTAAGTGCGCAGCGAAAAAAGGTTTAGAAATGATCTGCACCAATGCTCCCTTATTCAGAGAACGCGCCTGAGGGCATACCTGGTGTTTTGGGGCTTTCCTTTTCATGGGTTTTTTCGTACATACATCATTTATAACAATTAAAGATATATTGGAACTGCCTGACCCATGAAAGAAATCATTCAGAAATATTTCAATAACCTGCTGACCCCGAAAACTATTTTCCATCTTGCCACTGGTATCGGCATCCTGCTGTTGCCCTACGTGATCTTTTTCTGGATGTTGCCCGCTTTCAGCGACCAGACCATCGGCAACGATTATCAGGTCTTTCCCATTCAGCAGCAGATTGAGCTGCAATACAGTCTTGAAAACGGCCAGATTCCATTGTATGTGCCCGGGTTCGCCAAGGGACATTCGGCCACGGCGTTGACCCTGGGACAACTGTATCACCCGGTTCGCATCCTTGCTGCCATGCTCCCCGGCTACTGGGAGGGCGGCGCCCTCACTGCCAACACCATATCGAAATTGCTGGGCATCGGTCTGGTGCACCTGATGGCCTTTTACTTCTTTATTTCCCTCAGACTTCGAAAAGACTTCAGCTTCATCCTGTCATTCATCGCCGTCTACAATCTTCGAATGCTCGATATGTTCCGGTATGGCGCTTCCCTCGAAAACTATCTGGCCTACATCATGGTATGTGTGGCTCTCGGCTTTCTGTACCTCCAGAATCACCGGACCACCGGCATTGTCGCCATCGCCATTTCCACCTATCTGCTCTGCGTGGGGGGGCATCCCCAGATGATGTATATCGGACTGCTGGGAGTGGGCGCATGCTACATTGTACTGCCATTTGTCATCAACGACCTGAGGCCGGACATCGGGTTCTCCAAAAAAAAAATCATCCAGTTCTACCTGCATGGCGCGGCGGGAATTTTCTTCGGCATCGCGCTGGCCGCCGTTTATATTCTGCCGTTCTATTTTGAGTTCGTGAAAGCCAATACCATCCGGGTGGGACAGGGATATGAATGGTCTCTCGCCTATTCGGACAGTTGGGGGGGCGCTATGGGCAGTCTGTTTCGACCATTGAACGCCGATGTCCACACCGCCTTTGGCGGCACGTCTCTTCTGGCAGTGGTGAGCCTGTTTCCGGTTGCTCTTCTTGCACGTCGTCGCTTTTCGGTGGCACTCGGTGTGCTCTGGGTGCTGATTCTTGTGGTTTTTCTCGTGGCGCTGGGAGGGCAGACCCCCCTGCATCGCGTGTTCTGGGAATACTTCCCCCTGGCCAGTTCCTTCCGCACCCCGGGACGAATGACCATGATGCTGGCAATGCCCATGTCTCTTTTGCTCGCCTGGCTGTTTGGCAGCATCGGAGAGTCCATTCGACTGCTCAGAGTGCCCCTCCACGTCTGGGTCGGTGCCGCAGCACTGGCGCTGATGATTGTCTTCAACAATATCATCATCCATCATATTCCCGAGCCATCCCACTACATTCCCGCAAGGATACTCGAACTGCCGGGCTGGGTGGAACCGCGGCTGTATCTGCTAGGCATCATCACATTGATACTGCTGATGGCGCACGGTGTCCTTTCGGCCATTCCCGGATTCACCAAAATGATGTCACTGGCGCGAAACACGGTGGGACTGATTCTGATTGTCGCCGTCATTGCCCAGACCGGCATCTGCATGCGTTTTGGCACCTGGGTGGCACCGGCGCGGGAAACGGTGACATGGGAACAGTTGACCCTGAGCAAAAAGCATTCGGTTGACTTCACCGGCAACGCCGGATTCGGCATGGAACTGCCCATCGTCACGACCCAGATGGCAAAATCCATCCTGGATCCCAGTCTTGCCCGCATTTATCGAAAAGTAAAACAGGTCGACGATATGTCGTCCTCGTTTGACACGGTGACCCGGCGAAATCCCGATGAAGTGGTTATCGAATATTCCGGAAAACTTCCCAAAAGGACTGACAATTGCAAAAATGACGACACCATCGCCCTCACCCACAACACATTCAACGCTCTCCATTTCAATGTGAACACCTGCAGCGAAAGCGTCATGACCGTGAACTATCCTGCCCTGCCCGGCTGGAAAGCGCGGGTGGACAATAAAGACGCGGAGGTGCTGCCCGCCAACGGCTATCAGATTGCCGCCATGGTCCCCGCCGGTGAACACACGGTGATTTTTGAGTATCACAGCAAATCCGCCGTTGTGGGCATGGCCATCACCGCCCTTGCGCTTTTCGGTCTGCTTGTGCTGGTTGCGTACCGGGCACCTGCCAAACGCAGGGGATTCGCCGGGGCCGCCATATTCATTGCCGGAGGCACGGCGGCGCTCTTTGCCCTGTGGATGCACGGCACGCACAGTGGTAAATCCATCGGTACCGAATATTCCTGGCGGTCTGCACAGATGCCGCCAATCGGCAACCTCGCATATGCCAAAACCACCCGGGCCAGCAGTATCAATTTAAGTCAGATGCCATATTACTTTTATGCCGGATCTGCCGTGGACGGAGATTTTGGAGGTCGGGGATGGCGTTCCCACCCCAGAGATCGCAGCCCATACTGGCAAGTGGATCTTGGAGAACAACATCAGGTTCAGCAATTGCTTCTCACCGGTGTAAGTGGTCGGGTCGCGTCCGCGCAGCGCCCTCTCCATGTGCAGATTTCCCGGGAGGGCGAACGATTCAAAACCCACAGACTGCTCAAGCAGCGCCCCGAAACCGTTCGGGGCAAATGGGCCATTTCCATGGAGGACGTATCCACCCGTTTCATTCGACTCTGGGCTCCGGGCCCCGGCGGATTCGGTCTGAGGGAAGTTGAAGTCTCCCGGCGAAAGTGATCCAGGGGTCCTCTCTGGCGCCATCGAATATTTTTTCTGCTCCTTTGCCCCCTATACTCACCAAACCGCGACAGGTGACCGATACATGAACAGAATGAAAACAGATTCACACCCCGGTTTTACGGGTGGAAGCATGGTTCCGGGTATCGCAGCGGAACAAGTACAGGTGTGTTCAGAACTGGGAGAAAAAATCCCAAATCGCTTGCGTTGATCCGGACCATGGAGCGTGTCCGCCGGAAAACTGGCACCAGATGGTGGGGGCGGCGCATCCTTCGTATTGCACGCAGATATCGGGAGACGTGGGCTGTGTCTGAGCGCCACACCCGTTCCTGTCGAGGTAGTTGTCACGCGCGGTCTGGCCGTTATCCAGACTGACGACATTGTCAGCATCACCGTGAAACGCGATAATGGGAAGGGGCTTCGTGTTGTGCTCATTGTAGGGAATGTGCGTCATATCACCGGAACAGGGAGCAACGGCCCGAAAAACGTCGAATTCGAACCCAACGGTATAGGACATCATCCCGCCGAAACTGAATCCCGTTGAAAATATTCGTTCCCGGTCAATGCATAGCTCGCTATTGACCTTGTCGAGCATGGCTTGCAAAAACATCATGTCTTCGCCATCGACATTCCACCAGCCTGTTCCACTGGTCCCGCTGGCGCTGGTACCTTGCAGGCCATCGGCGGTAACGAACACAGCGGTATCATTTGCCAGGGCTTTGAGCCCGTTATATCCACCGGACGCGATTTGATTGGCGTTCCCCCCCAACGGATGCCAGACAAAAATCAACCTGTATGGATGATTGGCATCGTAGTTGTCGGGCACATCCAGAATCCATGTACGGCTAGTACCATTGATGTTCTCGGTAAAATTGCCACTTGCCAACGGGCTGTCCGAACCGCAACCGGCACTGGTCACGCCGGTTGCGCTATCCGTGTCACTGTCGGTATCGCTGTCCGTATCGCTATCCGTGTCGCTGTCCGTATCGCTATCCGTGTCGCTGTCCGTATCACTGTCCGTATCACTATCCGTGTCGCTGTCCGTATCGCTATCCGTGTCGCTGTCCGTATCGCTATCCGTGTCGCTGTCCGTATCGCTGTCCGTGTCACTGTCGGTATCGCTGTCCGTGTCACTGTCGGTATCGCTGTCCGTGTCACTGTCGGTATCACTGTCCGTGTCACTGTCGGTATCACTGTCCATGTCGCCAGTCGTGTCGCTGTCTGTATCGTCAGATTCAGGATTGTCCGCCATACACCCCAGAGTGCACACCATCATGAAAATCGAAACAAATTCGAAAACCCATTTTATTCGACTCATACCGATCACTCCTTTACGATAACGCAATCCAGCATCCGAAAGTCACTGTCAAACATATATGAATCGCGAAATTTTCATCATATCCAAAACATAGTGCTTATTCATGTTGTAAAAGGGTTGATAGTTAACACAGTCCCCAGAAAAAATGACTGTGAGCCCAGAAAAAATGACTGTGAGCATTTGAAGAAGTGTTTGAAGAAGGAAATTCGAAGAAGGTAGCAAATCAGATACTTTGCAGAATATAGCAGACCGTGCTGAAAATGGCCGGGGACGTATCTGTTCCGACATGTCCCGAAATTCGTTGAGGGGATAAAAAAGCTCCCAGGCGCAGGCGCCTGGCTCAGGCTCCATCACTTTTTACATGCCAGACAGGTTGTCCATGGGGTGGTTACACCTATGGATAATTTTAATTGGTTGGACGAAATTGCCGGATGTGTGTATTTATACAGTAATTAAAAACGGAGAACCGTATCGGGCAATCAGGGACATCGGTTGCCACCCTTACGAATGTGATTCTTCCATCGAACAACAGGATAATCCATGCGATATTTTGTTGTGAGCACATTCCCGGGGGGGGGGGGGGGATGACACAGTAAATTGGCACAGTAAATTGGCCCTGTAAATTGGCCCCTGTAAATTGGCCCAGTAAATTGGCCCCTGTAAATTGGCTCAGAGTGATTATTGTTCCCCAGTAAATTGGCCCCTGTAAATTGGCTCAGAGTGATTATTGTTCCCCCAGTAAATTGGCCCTGTAAATTGGCCCCTGTAAATTGGCTCAGAGTGATTATTGTTCCCCAGTAAATTGGCCCCTGTAAATTGGCCCCTGTAAATTGGCCCCTGTAAATTGGCCCTGTAAATTGGCTCAGAGTGATTATTGTTCCCCCAGTAAATTGGCCCTGTAAATTGGCCCTGTAAATTGGCCCTGTAAATTGGCCCTGTAAATTGGCTCAGAGTGATTATTGTTCCGTTGTGCGAAGTTTGGATATGCGCGATGAATCTGCGGTTGATTTGATATTTTATTCAGGGTTCAGACGGAATGCCCAGGTTCGTTCCGGGTGATTTGTGGTCACGCTGCCTTTGATTGAGTTGCTCGTCGGGAAATCATGCAGTCCAGACGCACCTATCCAGCGCTGCAATGCATGCCACACCA
>JBNKCR010000040.1:0-8452 GCA_050287845.1 Polyangia bacterium | reverse complement strand
ATTCAGTCTCATCTCCGCGAACTGATTGCCGACAGACAAAAGGATTCTGCGAAATTCCAGCACGAATTTTTGAACCGAATGCATGCCAGGCAGCAGGAAACACCCGTTGCTCCAACGATTCCAACAATCAACCGGGGTAAGACTTCCGGACTATGTGAATATATATGGAATCCTCGGTGGCATACTGACTTGTCGCACCTATGCATGACCTTTTTCCCATGATAAGATACACCAACACGGTAATGCGTGAATTCGCGGTTTGCTGAAGCCGTACGGCTGAAAGAGAAGGAAAGTCATGACATATCGTTATTGTGTTTTATTTGTACTGGTATTTGTTCTTCTGCTGATTGCCGGTTGTGGCAATAGCGAAAGTGAAGGCCGGGATTCTGATGACAAGAACGATGGGTCTGAAACCAGTGACGAATCGGCAGATAATACCGGAGACAAGGAGCAGGATTCCTCTTCAGAACCAGTCACCGGCAGCGACGGGGATAGTGATACTGACACAGATTCAGACGGCGATGCAGATATGGATGTTGACACTGACAGTGACGCAGATAACGACGCGGATGCGGATGCCGATGGGGATTCAGACGCAGATAGCGATACAGATAGTGACACGGCGGTTGAGGGGGGCTGCGCTTATAAATGTCTGCCCCACTGTTACTCGTGGGGCGGCACCTCTATGGAGGGAGAGTGCGAAGAGGATCTGCAGTGCTGTGAAGGCGCCGATATACCAGACGAAGATTCTGGCACGAGCGCCGACGGTGATGCGGATACTGACACCGACACGGATACAGATACGGATACAGACAGCGACACGGACGCCGACAGCGATGATACCTGGGTAACTATCAGAAACGGTGGTTTCTGGCAGGATGTAGATGGTAACCGAATCGAAGCACACGGTGGTGGATTTCTGCAGGTAGACGATACCTGGTATTGGGTGGGAGAAGATAAGTCTGGGAATTCCGGTGATTTTAAGGCGGTCAATTGCTACTCTTCCAAAGATCTGGTTAGCTGGAAATTTGAGAACGCCATTATAACAAAGAGCACGCATTCAGATTTAACAGCTCAGGATAGGATTATAGAGAGACCCAAAATCATCTATAATGACAAAGATGACCGTTTTGTAATGTGGCTTCATTGGGAGGGACAAAGTTATGCCGCTGCGGAGGCGGGTGTGTTTTACAGCGATACCGTTTGTGGCGACTATACGCTTCATAAACATTTCAGGCCCAACAACAACATGTCCAGGGATGACACTCTGTTTATAGACGACGATGGCTCTGCGTACTTCCTTTCGTCAGCAAACGAAAACTGGGATATGATGGTTTACAGGCTGACCGATGATTATCTGGATATGGATGAAGAAATAAATATGCTTTGGGAACATGGGCAGCGAGAAGCGCCAGCTGTTTTCAAAGATAACGACACATACTTCATTATTACATCTGGTTGTGATGGGTGGGACCCTAATCAGGGGAAATATGCCCATGCCACCAGTCTGACAGATTCATTTGACAACCTCAGTAATTTTGGAGACAGCATCACCTACGACACACAACCGACCTATGTAATTCCGTTCGTTGGCAGTAAAACCACCACATATATATATGCTGGTGACCGATGGCAGGATCCGGACTTGGTAAGTTCCAAATACATCTGGCTTCCTATCAAAAAGAACGGCAACACTCTTGGAATTGACTACTACGACACCTGGCAGTTGAACACCGTTACTGGTGAATGGCGAGCATACGATGAGTTTATTCCGCAAGTCGACTGGAAACTGCTTTATGTTGACAGTGAAGAGACAAACGATGAAGACGGACGAGCCGTGAATGCTTTTGACGATATTGCATCCACATTCTGGCACAGCAACTGGGAGGATGGCGGCGGCCACGATCCCTTGCCCCACCGCATCGAAATCGATTTGGGCGCAGAGTGGAATATCAGTGAACTGCGCTATCTGCCCCGTCAGGATGCGGATTCATATGGAACAATAAACCAATATAGATTTTATGCCAGTTTAAGCAGTGACGACTGGGGTGACCCCATACTTGACAGTTCTTTTGGATCAACAAGGTCAGAAAAACGCGTGCCTTTTGCTGAAACCCGCGCCAGATACATCCGATTGGATGCGCTTAGCGAAATCAACGGTAAAGAATTTGCATCTATAGCGGAGTTGGACCTGATTGGTTCATTGGCAAAATGAGTGGAGCTGCCACCAGGTTCTTCAATCCGAACTATTCCAACAGTTATTGAGGCGGAGCCCACATCTCCACTGTCAGAGTTCACGAACATCGCGTGTGATGTGTAGGCAGCGTTGGCAGTTGAAGACCAATAGTTGTCGGTACCAGTTTCAGGAAACAAGTCGTTATTGACAGATGCACTGAAGCCGCCAGAAGGGGCGAGATTGCTTTTCTCCATCTGCCAAATCAGCAATTGCGCCGAATGGAGGGCAAAGGTAAAATGGCTTTTGTTTTTTCTATCGGCGCCAGGAGTATCTGTCTGGTGTGCAGGATTGGGGAGCAATACTATTCCAGGATATAGTCAACAAAATCCACATACTCACCGTGGTAAAGACAATGACCATAAATACGCATGATGTCGCCAGTATTCAGATCGGCGGGTTTGCTCAGCATGTAAATGGTATTTTTGCCATCGTTGTCTTCAATGCTTCCACCGCCCATCACGCCAAATACCGTTGAATCTGCACTGTCACGCGGACCAGGCCATGCATGGAACTGGCTTTCAAGTTCCTGGGCATTCTCAATCGATGCATTTTGAACGCGCACCCAGTTGTACCAATGGCCCACAGTGTAGCCCGGACTATGTTGTGTCGAATTGGGGTGCTGGGCAAAACCTTTTGACGGGTCGCCCCACATAATGGGGATGTATCCTTCCGGATAATCGACGGATTTAATATCGGGGATATAAGGCAGGTGTTTGCCCAGATGTTTTTTGTCACCATCGGGGCCATTTATGTCTGCGTAGTAGCTTTTGGGAATGGCCCCTTTGAGTCCCCGCTCTTTGTTAAACGCAATAGGATCCCAATTGGCCGGCTTTACCAACGGAATATCGGGGGCACCACTGGCATCTACCCGGGCAACGGGACGCACGGCGGGTTTGGTGGTCTCGGCGCAGCCAACCGCCATGGGGGCGATGACCACCGCACCAGTCAGGGCAGCAAGGTGCCTGAAAAATTCTCTTCTGTTTTTGTCAATTGGGCTATTGGACATATTCATCCCCTCAATTTGAGTTCATCAATGTTGATTGTTTCACTAACAACAATATTGGCCGTGTTCTGGAAATTGCAACCATTTACGAACATGCCGGGTATCGGGGTGATGCCATCATCGTCGTTTCAGAAGACCATCGTTTTCCAGTTGGAGGCTTTCAGGTATTCGGTAAGGGGCTGGCCCATATATTTTACATCAATACCCAGGGCACTGAGTTTGTCGGAGACGCCGTAGGAATCAGCGCAAGCTTTGCAAGCCTGGATGACGACGCCGTCAGCGGCCATCTCTTTCACGGCAACTTGCAGCGACTCGTCTTCGGCCAGCAATTTGGATGAGGGGCCCCACACGATGAGTGTCACGTTGGAAAACCAGCGTTTTTTCATGGCGTTATGTGTGTACATGAAGCAAACCTTACTGGCGACGTCCGGGTCACCGCTTGTCCACAGAACCGCAAGACTATCGACGGTGACAGCTTGCGCAACGGTATTGGGGGGGGCATGGGCAGCACGCGCGCCGCATCCTAAAAAAAACGCGGTCGCAATCACCAGGATCTTGGTGCAAATACGGAAATACTTATTCATCGACTTTCCTTTCAGTTTTCAGTTCACAGCATCAAACGTATCCATTTGCATATGATGTGCAATTAGGGGCGGGGGCTTGCAGGGGACGATGCCATGTCAACTGCAGATATATCAATGAGCCGTCGATGAAACTGAACCGTCAATACGGGAGTGGGGATTGGGCAGGCTGGTGGGTACGGGATTGGTGGGATGGGTGATTGGGCATACGGATTGCCACGCCACAGGTAGGATTACTGCAGCAATTCTTTGCGATACACGCCGATATTGGCGGGGCGGCTACCGTCCGGCAACCGAACAATCTGGATAACCCCCATCGCCTGTCCGGTTCCATCGAGTTGACGCTGGGATATCATTAATTCTCTGCCCTGGTACCAGGCCGATGAGCGCAGGTCTCTGTCGGAAACAACCGAAATCAACACGGCATCCGCGAGATCTCCCCCATCAAACAGTTGTTTACTGCCATCCGGCACACCATTGAACTCAGCAAGATAATTCTGCCCGTCGGTGTCCGTCCCTTCGCAGGGAAAAACGATTTCTCCCTGCTCGGATGCCCTACGTAAACGACTCGGAGTGATTTCCTACGTAAACGACCTACGTAAACGACTCGGAGTGATTTCTGGAGGAAATATCTCGATGGCGTTGGTCCTACGTAAACGACCCTACGTAAACGACTCGGAGTGATTTCTGGGGGGTGATTTCTGGGGGTGATTTCTGGGGGGATGAATCCCAACGTAAACGACCCAACGTAAACAACCCAACGTAAACAACTCGGAGTGATTTCTGGAGTGGAGCCCAACGTAAACAACTCGGAGTGATTTCTGGAGTGGAGCTTGAAAAAGTGCAGAGTCTGATTTCATCAGGAAAGCTGAAAGGGCAGGATAAAATTGGCGTGCGGACAGGACGCGTTATCGGCACATCAATAAAGAAATATCTCGATGGCGTTGGTCTTCCTTCCGAACCGCCGGTGCCAATGCCGGCCAGACCCCCATCGCGGGAAGAATTTGACTTTTACTTTTAGGGCGCCTGATTTTTATCAGGCTTTTTTTATACAGATTCTCAAAACGATGCAATACTGCGTCTTTCAGAGGATGCGAGTGAATTTTTCCAATGATGACAAAGATAAATCACAATTTTTGACGCACTTCATCCTGGATAGATGCTATCTTTTTTGGACATAAACTCAAATGTGAACGAAAAACGGCAATTATGCCGGATGGAAGGTAGAAGCGAAATGGCTTTTGTCGTTCCTAAAGATTTGCAGGGAGGTTTGTTCATGACAGGAACATCGTACATCATGAAATGCAGTACTGTATTGGGATCGCTTTTTACAGTTCTGCTAATTTCTACAAACAGCATATGGGCACATGCATTTGTTGGGTCTTCAGCCCGCAATCTCGTAAAAAAGGCGACGGTTGTAGACCATGCCGGCGAAGTTTACGAAAATAGCGGTGGGTCGTGGGGAGAAGCGGAAGGATGGAAGAAAATAACCGACGGGGATCCTGCCACCAGCTGGATGGTGATGACTAACCATTCTTCTCCTGCATACCAGACATTTGCAACAGTGGATCTGGGCGCTACATTTCCTTTGACAACTATGACGTTTAAAGTGCGCTGGGACAGAAACTATGGAAATTCGGCCGACATTGAACTGGCGGTTTCCGATGATGGCGCCAGCTGGGATATTGTGGAAACAAAAACGGTGGACCAGCGGGAGTTTGCCATGGTCAACGGTTCCGGTTTTACTGCCCGATATGTTCGAATTAAATGGGTGGGGTCTCCGTGGAATGGCTGGGGACATATATATGAGTTACAGGCTTACAGTCTACCCAATGTCGCCAAAGGTCAGCCGATTGTGCACCACAGCGGAGATGTCTATGAAATAACACACGGCCTCTATGGCGACCCTGACGGCTGGACTCGAATGGTCGATGGCGATATTGGCAGAGGATGGGTAGTATCCAGCAGTCAAAATACGCAGGCAACGGTAGATTTGGGCGCGGTCTATGAATTGAGGGGAATCGGCTTCCGTGTCAGTTGGGATAGTCGTTGCGCTTCCACTGCCACGTTAAGAATACGGACGTCCAATGACAATGTCACTTGGGGATCATCGTGGACTCGTATTGTAGAGCAATATGAATATGCATTGTTTACCCCGGTATATGGGGTGGGCAGATATGTAAAAATCGAGTGGCTATCGACCAATAATTGCTGGTCAATCATACGTGAACTGGAAGTATTTGCAGACACTGACCTTGATTTTATGCGCAGAGTTGATTTTGTTTCTGCCGGCGCAGTCCACGCACTTGGACTGCGTGCAGATGGTACAGCAATCGGTATTGGACGCAACTACGACGGAGAGACGGATGTGGCTGATTGGAAAAATATTAAACAAGTTGCAACTGGCGCGTATTTTTCCCTGGGATTAAAAATGGATGGCACTGTCGTGGCAATTGGCAACAATAATAGCGACCAGTTGGAAGTGAACGATTGGACGAATATTGTGTCCATTGCCACCGGAAACCATTTCTCTCTGGGCGTAAAAGCCGATGGGACTGTAGTCGTTGCAGGGTCATTTAGAGGGGGCAAGCCAATTGAGGTCGGCGAGTTAACTGACATCGTTGCTGCAAGCGGCGGAAACTCTCACATGCTGGGGTTGCGATCAGATGGAACAGTCGCTTGCGTCGTCAGTAACAATGACAATTACGGGCAATGCGATACTAATGGCTGGACCAATGTTGTTCAAGTCGTCGCAAATGAAAATTCTTCCCTTGGCCTGCGTTCGGACGGCACTGTTTATTGTGTTGGAAGAAACTATTTCGACCAATGCGGAGCAGTTAATTGGACTGACATCGTTCAGCTGTCAGGTAATTTCAGCTTCGTTGTTGGTGTGAAATCTGATGGCTCTGCTGTTGCAACTTCGGACATACCATACCCGCTCAGTAGTGACATTACTACAGGTATCAAATTTGAGGCCCCTGCTGTCAGGGCAACAAACGAAGTTGACAGCTGGACAGATGTCGTTCAGGCAACCACCGCATTGGCGTTCGCCATTGGGCTTCGCGCAGATGGCACAGTTGTAACAGTATGTAACTCAATGCATTGTGAAGGCGTGGAGAATTGGTACGACATTGGTCCGTGGTAGAATTTTTATAAAATTGGTAACTATTCAGCGGTAGTAGTCAGATACGAGTCGAAATCCGGGAGTTTACCCTGTTAAAGCAGATCGAGCGCAGTTGTTGGAGAGATGCCGTGTTTTCGGCAGGTGATCAGGTAGCTCCTGATTCGGCAGAAAAATTCTGCGCCTTCCATGGAGCGAAAGCAGCCGGATACTTTTCGCTGTACTTTTGTCATTCGAAGATCATTTTCGCCCTGATTGTTTGTGAAAGGGACTATCTCAGATGTCATGAAGCGCAATACGTCATCTTCATAATCACGCAGTCTTTCCAGCAGATTTCGCGACTTCGATTTTTTTATTCTCCCCCGCTGTCCCTTTTCCTTTTTGTATCAGGCGGCGGGCATTCCTTCTAGGCTTCATCTAAGATGTTTCGATATTTTGTTCGGTATTTTTTACGGGGATAGTCGCTCAGAACGCCACCGATATCCTGCACTTTCAGATTAATCTCACTGAGAAGCTCCTGCAAGGCTTTCGCCCATTGCTGGTCCCCAGCAAATTAGCTCGGAGTGATTATTGTTCCGTTGTACGAAGTTTGGATATGCGCGATGAATCTGCGGTTTATTTGATATTTTATTCTGGGTTCAGACGGAATGTGCCAGGTTTGTGTCGGGCGATTTGTGGTCACGCTGTCCTCGGTTGAATTGCCCGTCGGGAAATCCTACAGTTCAGACGCACGTAACCAGAGTTGCAAAGCATGCCACGCCATTTGCCGACTTTTTTATCGATACCTGCTGCTACACTGAGATACCCGGAATTGATGGCCGGATACTGCCGTATGGGAATTCTGTTTTGTGCGCACCTCCCCGATACGCGACGGATGCTTCAATGTACCTGTTGCAGAACTTCTTCATTGCTTCTTTGTATTCTTCCCGTCGTTTATTGCACGCGCAATGACACAAGGGTTTGGCGCTGTTTAGCTTTGGATTGGCCGGTCTCTGACGCGGGTCGGTTCTTGTCAGTCTTTCTTTCCCCAGTACGTGGCACCCGGCGGTGTTCCGCGCGGCTTCGAACGTCTGCTCCTGGTGTTTCACTTCGCGACGCAGATATGTCTGATACGCGCCTTCGCTCAGGTGTTCCAGATGCGGCAGTCTTGAAAACTCAAGACGGATGGACACCAGAAATGCCTCAATCGATTTTGCATCAGGACGGTGCTTCTGTTTATGATATGCGGTTCGGTCATAATAGGTGTACACCTCATCCACCCCCCGCGCGCATTGGGAGTACGAGGAGAAACCCTGCCAGTGGTCGACGCGCTCCACGAGGTTGTCCTTCACCGGATTCAGCAGCGCGTAAAACATCTGGGCCTCACTGGGTTCATCGTCCAGACACTCGGTGGTTCTGGCCGGAGACGAGAATATGGCGCCGCTGCGGTCATGCAGCCGATTGATTTCTTCGGCGAGAAGCCGATGATAGGTGCGCTTGAAATGAACCAGGTTATTCAGGTGCTCTTTGCT
>JBNKCR010000039.1:0-7744 GCA_050287845.1 Polyangia bacterium | reverse complement strand
GCCTATTGAACCGGCCGCCTGAACGGCGGCAACCAACTACAATGTCGTTGCCGGCTGTTTCACAGTCTTTGCTCTCCTGTACTTCCGCCGCGCGGTTCGAGACACTCGCTACGCTCGTTCCTCACCACAGCGGCTCTGTTTCCCTAAATTACTGGCCCAACTTAATTCTGTATCCGAATTGTTGCATCATCTCGTTTTCGAAATTGGTACACCTCGAATAGCTCCGTATATGAAAGGCTTTACATTGAAAACACTGCTATGGCAGTATAAGAAGATTGTCCACTAAACTGGGGCAAGCCCAAATATTATTTAGAGAATGGAGACGTAACCTATGAAAAGGCAAATCAGTTCATTTATGTGGTTCTTATGTTTTTCGCTGGCGGGGTCGATGTTCGCATCGGGATGTGGGACAAATGGCGACAACCCGAGCGATTCCAGTAGCGACGCCGATGCTGACAATGACAGCGATTCAGACTCGGATTCGGATAGCGATACAGATGCCGACACAGACACTGACACTGATACGGATACTGACACAGACACTGATACTGACACTGATATGGATACGGACACTGATACAGATACAGATACAGATACAGATACGGACACGGATACGGACACTGATACGGATACAGATACAGATACGGACACTGATACGGATACAGATACAGATACGGACACGGATACGGATACGGACACTGATACAGATACAGATACAGATACAGATACGGATACAGATACAGATACAGATACGGATACGGGAACAGAAATTGATACGGACACGACCCCGGTTTTGGGAGTCAATCCGATTATTCAGACCAAGTTCACCGCTGATCCTGCGCCGCTGGTCTATGAGGATACGTTGTATCTTTATACCACTCACGACGAAGATGATGCGACCGGATTCAAGATGTATGATTGGTTGTTGTACAGTACGACGGATATGGTGAACTGGACCGACCACGGCGTCGTTGCAGGGGTGAAGGATCCCAACAGGACATTCGATTGGTCGAGCGGCGAAAACGCATGGGCGCCGCAGGCCATTTTCAGAAATGGAAAATTCTATCTGTATTGCCCGATGAACAGAAGCGATTCCTGGCATTCGGACATCGGCGTGGCGGTCGCGGACAGCCCGACCGGTCCGTTTGTGGATGCCATCGGTGGACCACTCATTCACAATCCCGATTCATCGGACGACATCGATCCCAGTGTTTTCATCGACGACGACGGACAGGCTTATCTATACTGGGGCCATAAACGAATTTTCTACGTGAAGCTGAACGAGGACATGATCTCGTATTCGGGGGACATCATTGAATTCGAGAGGCCGGACCTGTTCGAGGAAGGGCCGTGGTTCTACAGACGCAACGACAAGTACTACCTCGCGTTTGCGTCTTATTGTTGTCCCGAAGGCATCGGATACGCCATGAGCGACGGTCCCACCGGTCCATGGACGACCATGGGGTATATCATGCAACCGAATTCCGCCTCTTCCGGCAACCATCCGGGCATCGTTGAGTTCAAGGGAACCACCTACCTTTTCGGTTTTCATTACAAGCTGAATTTTGCGGAAACATCAGAGCATCGTGAACGGCGTTCGATATGCGTGGACGAGATGCCCTACAACGAAAACGGAACGATAGATGAGCGGCCGTGGTGGTCGGATACCGGTATGTTGCAGCTATCCAGACTGAATCCATACAAACAGACAGAAGCTGAAACCATCGCATGGGCGAGCGGCCTCAAGACCGAATCCTGCGCCGAAGGCGGAATGAACGTGACCGATATCGACAACGGCGACTTCATCGAGGTCCGTGGTGTCAGCTTCGGTTCCGGAGCCGGCAAGTTTGAGGCCCGGGTTGCGTCGGAAAACGGCGGAACCATCGAGCTTCACCTGGACAATCGCGACAGTACGCCGGTGGGAACCTGTACCGTTCCCAATACCGGCGGCGGTCAGAATTGGGAGACGGTATCCTGCGATGTCAGCGGCGCTGAAGGATTGCACAATCTGAATCTCGTCTTCACCGGCGGTGCTGGAAAACTGTTCAATTTCAACTGGTGGAAATTCACGAGAAACTGAACTTATTGACCCATACCAGTTTCCCCGGATCGGCAGTTGGCACTTGCATTGCTGCCCCCCGGCATCAACGCTTACAGTAATTTTCATACTGGATTCCAGGAAAACAAATGGGTGAAGATCCCTCCGGTCGACGATCGGATCCAATAAAAACAATGAGTCCGGAGGGGACGGAGCGCCGCGGTCGTAAAGCAACATTCGGCCATCGCAAACACTGAATTTGTGCACAGAATACCGGCGGCGCCTGTGTGGAACCGGGACATTTTCGGTTGGGAGCGTTACGGCTGGTGCGTTACGGCTGTTTGCCTGCGTTTTTCAGGGTTCTGATGGTCCACACCACAAGACCCAGCAAAACGATACCCATCAGAATTTTCAACAGCAGCGAGTACTGTTCTGTCCACGGGATATGGGTTTGTTCTTCCGCAGCGGGCATCAGATGATTTTTGTGACATTTCTTTATAGTCACCGGAGCAAACTCAATTCTGTCGCTGCGGCGAATAATTGAATCCAGATCGTATTGAGGCATTTTCGCATTGATATTGCCCACATACAGCGAGTGTTCCCCTGTCTTTGCGGTGCGAAACAGAATTTTATCAATGGGATATTTCGCTTCGGCCGACATCAACGTCAGCGGTGCGTCATCCCCGTCGTGAAACACTGCGCGAATAAAAGTGTGCGCGGTGGGTTTCATTTCGGTTTCCAGATACTCGGCGTGGGTATCATCACCCGCGGCGTTGTTGATTCTGTAAATGATGCCTCCGCCAATATTGAACCAGCTTTCTTTATGGGTGGACGCCTGGATGGACACTCGCCGGACAAATTCGCCGTCGGCAACCTGAAAAACAATACCGGAAAACGGCACGTTCGGCAGAGACTTCCCCAGCATTACGATGGTTCTGCCATCGTCGTCCCGTCGCAGTGGTGATATCAGAAGAGGCACCTGCCGATACAGCGGCGTTTCCCGGGAGGTGGCTTCGGCGATGATGGCGTCCGCACCGTTTACATGAAGCTTCTGAGAATCCTCACCGGGACTGAAGGTGACCCGAAGGTATCGGGCGTTGGTTTCCGGATACCGCAATCGGGTTCTGGCATACCGCTGATTCTCCTCAAACACCGAATACACCAGCTGCCCCTTTGACAGCAACCCGAACTGAACGCCATCCACGCTGGATTCAATGATTGTGTGGCGCATGTAGTTCCGTCCGGGAATATCCAGTTGCACTGAATCGTGGCGGAATGTCGGTTCTCCGAAGTCCACGGTCACTGAAGTGGCACCATCGGACAGTTCCACGGGATTGAGAAGGGTTCCTTTTCGGGATGTCTCTGCCCGGTTGTACAGGACGGACGCGCGTCGAAGAGTGAAGGGCACTTCCCGGCTGTCCGGTCCGATGATGCGCACATCGGAAAGGTGCGCACCCTGTCTGGCCATCCCAAAGAGAGACTGTGACACCTCAATGGCATAGTCGCCGGGCGCCAGCACGCCATCCAGTTCACACACCTGTTCAAATCCGGACAGGTTGGCCCCCCGTGCGTTGGGCGCCATCAGCGACATGGCGCCGGTGACAATCACGACGACCAGCATTGTCAGCTTGTCCGATCCCTCTCCTGTCATCATGCTTCGCAATCGGTCTTTAAAGCGGGCATAGAGATATCCGCCGGCCATGAGTGCGGTCGCCATGGTGGCGCCTACTGCGATGCGATAGATGGTATCAAATTTCCAGATGTCCCACAGGCCCAGTTTCAGCAATGTGATGCCAAAAAGCGCAATGCCCAGTATTCGATGCAGCACTTCCCGCATGGCGAATCCCGCGCCAATGAGCCCCAGGGCATAAATTCCCATCACGGAGGTGATAATCATCCCCCGTTGGGTACTTTCATCTGAGAGTGAAGCGGTCATTTCGCGCCAGACGACTTCAAATTCATCAGTGGTGAGCCCGGAGGTAAAGGATACGGTCGAAGTCAGCAACAGCTGAATTTCAGTCGCCAGCAACCAGATGACGAGTCCGTGGCCCAGAATGATGCCTGCTCTGACTGCGGGCGTATACCGTTCAATCTTTCGAAAGAAGAATGCCATCAGAAAAAGAAATAGCGCGATGGCAATACGGGACAGGGCGAACGGATTCAGCAGGGGGGCAGCATACACGCTTCCCTCGCTTCCCAGACTCTGATGAAACAGATGTCGCTGATCCGCCAGCCATCGGACGTCCGTGCCGAACATATGAACCACGGCAACAACGGCAAACACCAGGGCGCCGATGAACCAGTACAGGTTTCCGGCATTGTCGTTTCGTCTGGTTCTGGATGCCAGAAAGGCGAGGCTGATAGCTTCCATGGCAAATGCAACGGTCATACTGACGCCTGACAGCAACAGTCCGGTGGCGATGCCAAAAAAGCCCAGCGCGGCGCCAAGGGGTAGCGTGGTCAAATCGTTGTGGGTTGGCTTTAAACGGAGCAGCCGCGTTCCAATCAGCAGATACGTGATGCCGGCGCCAATGCATAACACCGATCGCAACGTGTTGTGGTCGGTTTCAGTATTTGCCAGAATGAGAACCAGGAAGGCCGCACCCACCCCCGTGAGCAACCCGAACAGGGATTTGGACCATTTCACCTTTTGCACGAACAGCTCAAAGGAGATGGCCAGAATGGTTACGACAAACCACGCGGAGGCCACGTAGATGTACCCGTCATCCACTGCGATATTGTTGTCGGACCGGGATATCAGCAACACGCCACTGAGAGCGACTGCGACAATCCGCAGCGCCTTGTTGTTCATGTACGATGCAAAAATCAGGTATAGAAGCGACATTGCAACGATGATGATCCCGAAGGGCATGTATCGGTCCGGCAGGAGCATCGCGCCGGCAAATACGACGAACAGCACGCCGCTGCCGCACAGGACAAAGAGCGACGGCATGGGAACCGTTGTTCTTCTGGACACCAGCTCATGGATGACCATCCCTATAAAGAGCAGCAAAAGCGCACCGCCCAGTATCATCATCCAGACAATATCGGCTTCTTCGGTTTTTTGACTGATCCAGAGCAGCGTCAGAAATGACGTGATCATCGGAACGCCGATGAGTTGGCCAAACCGCATGCGAATCAGCAGCGCCGAGTATGCCGCGCCAATCCCCAGCAGAGAACAGGCCAATATCAGGTAATGATCGTAAAGCAGGGCGGTGATGGCGCCGGTAACTGCGACACCGGCCCCAAGGAAGAGGGCAAGGGAGGTTTGTCTGTGTCCATGGGCGGCCAGGCGAATTCCCGCGATGGCCCATGCAACGGGGAACAGCATCGCCGCACACAGGGGGATAATCCGCGCGGTCAGACTGAAATATGCCCCCGCCTTGAGTTTCACGTCGTTGATGATGTAATCGGGCCGGATGTCGAAGTACGTTCCGTACCAGCCGGCAAACAGCAGAACAACCCCTGAAACGGTTATCCAGATGGTAACCCGGAAGTTGTGTTTGACGCAGAAGACCAGGGTCAGGACTGTCAGGACAAATAAATACGTGAACAGCGCCAGTGGGCGGTCGGTGCCCGTGGACAGCATGACGGGATTCATGAACGCCGCCAGCAGGGAAAATATCAGCACGCCCTCGCTGCGATGACGGATGGCCAGTGCGCCGCCCAGGAGACACAGTATGGCAGTGGCGCCGAAAGCCGTGGGCACAGGCACCAGATGATAAAACCCGGAACTGGCATAGGTGGAAATTAACAGCAACGCCAGACCCAGTCCCTGCATTCCCTGGTTGAAAATCCGGTTGGTTCTGCCATTCCTGAAAAGGACTTCGCCCACCATCAGCAGAGCCAGCCCAATGAATGCGCCAATGGCGACTCTTCCCCAGGGGCCAACGATGTCATTATCCACCACGTATTTAAAAAACCAGCCTGCCACGAGGATGCCAATCAATGCGCCAATCCGGGTGAACCACACCAGTCCTATCTGTTCTTCAAGGGACCTTGGTGGCGTTGATGGCGTATCGTCGCATTGTGCATCGGCGTCTGCGGAAGAGTCGCCGACATCTGCGGCATCGGGCGTAACCGATGTCATCTCTTCAAATGGGGCGGTGTCATCTTTCATCTCTTCAAGTGATTCCCCCTGGGCGGCTTCAGTGTCCCCGTTCCTCTCTGCAGTGGTGTCTGTAACGATGTAAGCGGACGTTTCTGAAATTTCTGCCCGCACCCCGACAGCGTCTTTCAGTTTTACAACCAAAGATTCAGCAGAGACGTCTGACGCGGTCGCAGAAACAGTTTGTGGAGCGGTTTCAGAAACGGAACTCCCTGTACCGACTGATTGCTCCACTGAAGCAGAAACAGACTCCGGCGCTTTCGATAACGTCCTGTTGATGGAGGCAATCGCGGCATTGAACGCCTGCATATTCTCATCCATCAATTGAAGCTGAGCCTCGTTTCTCCGGGCTCTGTTCCCCGCAGCGATTGCCAGCCCCAGCGCCACCAATGGCAGGCCAGCCAGAAAAAGAATTGCCACCAACACCAGAAAAACGATTGCGCCATCCATCTTGTGGTCTCCATTCAAATTCGAGAAAGATTATAAAATTACACTCATTGTCAATACCTTAGCACCTGTCCCGGCAACAATAAATGAGAATCCGTAATATCGAAGCCGGTGCATTTCAACCCGCCCGACACCACATGTTCTCTTCTTGAAAGCATCAGGAGGCGGACAAAATTCCGGGGTTCCGGGGGGACGGAGCGCCACGGTATTCGCTGCTATACGCTTCTTCCGCGCACACAAGGAGCGCGGTCAGGATGTTCAATCCGGGGGGACCAATCCGGGGGGACGGAGCGCCACGGACTTTCAATCCGGGGGGACGGAGCGCCACGGTCTATCATCGACGGAGTTTGCATTTCCGGTTCAGCCTGTTTCAGCACGGATTCCACGAACGAACCACTTCCCAGAATGCGCTCATCAAATGCCCATTTTTCATCCCGCGACATTTTCTTCAGCGCCTCATACCCGCCGGCACTGCGCACCAGTCCGCCTCCCTTGAACAGCTTGCGCTCTTCACGCTCGCCCTCATCTCCCATGAACTTCACCAGTTCAAGGCGGGCTTCACCTGCGCGTGCCCCGAATCGACCCAGCATCGCATCGGTATCCTGAAACAACATTCGCGCCTTTCCCATCAACACCCGGTGCCCTGTCCATGCACAGTCCTTCAGTGACCGCACATCTTCCACCAGCTTTGCGCGAACCGGATTCAAGTGAATGTATCTGAGCAGCGCCAGAAAATATTGTTCGTCATCTACGACTGTTGATTTGTATCTGTTCTGAAACAGATGACCGTTCGCCTGTGTCGTTGGTTGAACGCCGTGACATACCCGGAAAGCAACCGTCGCATGGTGGTCGATAGAGACTGATTTTCTGCGCGAATGGACAGATGAAAATGATTGGACAGCAGGCACCACCCATACACCGTTGCAGCGCCATCCGCACACACCACCTCCAGTCGATTCAAAAAATCCAACCGGTCCCCGTCGTCCACAAAAATCTTCCGGCGTTCTATTCGGTAGTGTCCACAATTTTTCGCACTTTTTCAAACTGGCGGTCTTCAATCTCATAATTTACTCAAGCAGTTTCTCTTTCAAGATCCATTTCCCTCAGCCTGTTCATATTCAGGTACTTTTTGGTTCCCCATTTGGTCCCTG